>NZ_JAELUI010000044.1 GCF_016429285.1 Ralstonia sp. ASV6 | reverse complement strand
TGCACGCCGGTCGTGGCCGATATTTTGCGCGCGTATCCGGATGCCGAGATCGACTGGGTCGTCGAAGAAGGTTTTGCGGGCATCGTGCGTATCGTGCGCGGTGTGCAGGGCGTGATTCCGTTTGCGCTGCGCCGTTGGCGCAAGTCGCTGGGTTCCGGAAAAACGTGGGGCGAGATGGCGGCCTTTCGCCGCGCGCTGCGCGCCAAGCCGTATGACGCGGTGCTCGATACGCAGGGCCTCATCAAGACCGCGCTGGTTGCGGCGCAGGCCAGGCTGACCCCAAGCGGCTTTGTTGCCGGCTTTGGAAACCGTACCGATGGCGCGGGTTACGAGCCGCTCGCCAAGCTGTTCTATCAACGCAAGATCGAGATGGAACCGCGCGTGCACGTGGTCGAGCGCTCGCGCCGCATGGTGGCCGAGGCGCTTGGCTACACGCTGCCCGCGTCGATTGATTTTGGTCTGCAGCCGTCGTCGGACTTGCCGTTTGCGATGCCGCGCCCATACGTTGCACTGGTGCATGCGACCTCGCGCGCTGACAAGGGTTGGCCGCAGGCGGCCTGGGTAGATGTCGCACGCGAGCTGCTCGCACGTGACTACGCGATTGCTCTGCCGTGGGGCAGCGAGACCGAGCGCCGCACCAGCGAAGCCATTCGTGAAGCCATCATCGCGGCGGTGCCGGGCACGGTGCGGCGTGTGGTGATTCCACCGCGGATGTCGTTGCCGGATGTGACCGCGTTCCTCAATCAGGCAACGGCCGTGGTGGGCGTGGACACGGGGCTCGTGCATATTGCCGCCGCGCTGTGCAAGCCTACGGTGGCGCTCTACAACTTTACGACGTCGTGGCGCACGGGCGGCTACTGGACGCCCAACGTGCATGACCTCGGCAGCGCCGAGGCCCATCCCACCAGCGCGCAGGCGCTTGATGCGCTGCGCGCGCTGGGTGTGCTCTGATGCTGCGCTTTCTGTATCGCCTGCTGTGGCGCATTGCGCTGCCTCTCGCACTGCTGCGCCTGTGGTGGCGGGGCCGTAAGGAGCCCGGTTATCGCCAGCACGTTGGCGAGCGACTCGGGTTCTATCCTTCACGTGCGAATCCTGATCGCCCGCTGCTGTGGGTGCATGCCGTGTCGGTGGGTGAGACGCGCGCCGCGCAGCCGCTCATCGATGCGCTGCTCGCGCGTTTTCCGCACCATGCGGTGCTGCTCACGCACATGACGCCGACCGGCCGCCGCACGGGCGCCGAATTCGCCGCGCAACGCAATGGCCGCGTCATCCAGGCCTATCTGCCGTATGACCTGACTGGGGCGGTCGACCGGTTCCTGCGCCACTTCCAGCCGCGTCTCGGCTTGTTGATGGAGACGGAGATCTGGCCGGTGTTGATCGAACGTGCCTACGCCGCCGGCGTGCCGATGGTGCTCGTCAACGGGCGCCTGTCGGCGCGCAGCCACCGCCGCACTGCGCGCTTGGGCGATGCCGCGCGCGAGACGTATGCACAGTTGGCCGCAGTGCTGGCGCAGACCCCGGACGATGCTGATCGCTATCGCTCGCTCGGTGTGCCGCGCGTGCGCGTGACGGGCAACCTGAAGTTCGACATCACCCCGCATGTCGACCAGATCATGGCGGGCCGCGTACTGCGCGAAGCCCTGCACAGGCCGTATGGGCGTGTGGCCTGGGTGGCCGCCAGCACGCGCGAAGGAGAAGAGGCCCTGCTGCTGGATGCTTGGCAAGCCCATCGCGCACAGCATGTCGGGCGTCGGCATCCGCTGTTGATCCTTGTGCCGCGTCATCCGCAGCGCTTTGATGAAGTGGCGCAGCTTGCGGAACGCGTGGGCTTGCGTGTTGCGCGTCGCAGCGCGATGACGGTCTCGGCTGCCGGCATGGCCAACGACACCGGTTTGGGTGAAGCGGATGTCCTGCTTGGCGATTCGATGGGCGAGATGGCGCTGTACTACGCCGCCGCCGAGGCCGCCTTCATTGGCGGCAGCCTGTTGCCGCTGGGCGGGCAGAACCTGATCGAGGCATGTGCTGTGGGCACGCCGGTGGTCATCGGTCCGCACACGTTCAACTTTGCACAGGCCACGCGCGATGCTGTGGCCGCAGGTGCCTGCATACAGGTGGACGATGCGGCAGCGGTGATGCGCGTGATCGATACGTGGCTGTCCGACGCCGATGCGCGCGAGACCGCATCACGCGCCGCGCTGGCCTTCGCTGCCACGCATGGTGGGGCGACAGCGCGCACTGTGGAGGCGGTGGCATCGCTTGTTTTGCCGACGCTGTAACGCGCAAGCCATGTTCGGTACGAAAACTGCGAACTCAATCCGCGTGGCGCAGACTAACGGCTCTTTGCGCAGTTTGCTGTAGTTTGCATTCGTCACTGTTCACGACCCGTTCATGTCTCAATCGAATCGTCCCAAGCCAAGCCTGCTGCAGACGCCGCGCCGTGTGGTGTTGACGGCAGCGGCCTTGGCCGTGCTGACGGCTGCCAGCATCATTGGCGCCGGCTGTATGACGCCCGCGCCCACCGGCAAGCCCGCGTCGGCCATGGCCAGCCCAACGGCTTCAGCGCCTGTCGCGCAGGCAGCATCGGTGCCTGAAGCCAACCCTGCCCCCGCCAGCGCCGCGCCCAACCCCGGTCAGGCCACATTGACCCAGGCGCAAGGTGAAGGCCGCTCACGCTTCGTGCTGGTGCGCTGGCAAGAGCCGGGGGCGGCGCCCAAGGAACTGCCGTCGGCGGAGGAAGAGGGTGCCGATCCGACCGCACAGCCGATCGCCATCGAATTCAGCGCAGGCCTGGAAGCTGCCAACGGCGTTGTGTCGGGTTACTCGGGCTGCAACCGCTTTACCGGTCCGTACGAGAAGCTTGTCTCGGGCATGCGCTTCGGTAACCTCGCATCGACACGCATGGCGTGTGACCCAGCGCGCATGGAGTTGGAGACGGCTTTCCTGGAAGCGTTGAAATCGCCGCTGGCGACTGTCGGCATGCAGCCGTCGGCTTCAGGGCGCCAAGGTCGCCAGGTGATCTGGAAGACTGCCAGCGGCGCGCTGCTGCAGTTTGCAGAGCGGCCACTGACGGCGCCAGCGCCGGCGCCGAGCGGCCAGAACCACTGATCAGCGCTTGGCGGGTTTGGCCGCGGTAGGTGCCGATTTTGCCAATGCGGGCTTGGCGGCGCGTGGCGGCAGGGCGGTGATGTCGCTCGACCCGTTCGCCGTGAGCAGCGTGTTCACCTGAATCACATCGGCCTCGTTGAGCGAGCCGGCGGCAGATTTCAGCCGCAGGCCGTTGACGATGGTGTCGTAGCGTGCGCGAGCCAGATCGCGCCGCGCCTGAAACAGTTGCGCTTGCGCATTCAGCACGTCGGTGCCGATGCGCACGCCCACGCCATAAGCGAGCAGGTTGGAGTCGTACGCTGTACGCGCCGACAGTTCAGCCGCCTCCAGCGCCTTCACCTGCGCCAGCCCCGCAATCACGCCGATATACGCTTGCCGCGCGCCTTGTTCCGCAGCGCGGCGGGCGTACTCAAGGTCGCTCGCAGCTTTGGTCTCCAGCGCGATGTTCTCGCGCACGCGCGACTGGATCGCGCCGCCTGCGAAGATCGGAATCGACACCTGCACGCCGATCTGCGAACTCTCAAAGCGCGCGCCGCCCGGCAGCGACGGAATGTACTGGTTGCCGCTCGCGTTGGTATGACCCGTTTGCGCGACGAGGTCGACGGAGGGTAGGTGGCCGGCGTTGGCCTTCTTCACGTCGCGCTCGGCACTCTGCAGGTTGTACTGAGCGAGCGCTACCTGCAGGTTGCCGCTGCGTGCCTGGTCTACCCAGGGCTCGGGGGTTGCCGGTTCCGGCTGCGGCAGCGCCACGCCCGTACGCACGCCAGCCAGCGTGCCGACCGGCTCGCCGACGATCTGCTTGAGTGCTGACTGTTTGACTTCAAGGTCACTGCGCGCGGCAATGACGGTTGCATCGATGGAATCGCGCCGCGCTTGCGCGTCGTTGGCATCGGTGATGTTGGCGTTGCCGACGTCAAAGTTGCGGCGTGCCTGCTCGTACTGTTGCTGGATGGCGTCGCGCTGCGCGGTGGCAAGCTGCAGCGTGTCTTGCGCGTTGAGCACGTCGAAGTAGGCCTGCGCCGTACGCGTGATGAGATCGAGCTGCGCCTGCGCGAGCGAGGCCTCGGCGGCTTGCGCGGCAATCTCGCCTTGCTTGTAGGTCTCCCAGCGATCCCAGCGGAACAGCGGTTGCGAGAGCGACAGCGTCCAGCCCGTCGACGAGAAGGTCTTGTTGAAATCGACCGGCGCGTTCTGATCGAAGATGATGCGCGTCGAGCTCCATGCACCGCCAATCTGCGGAAGCAGGCCGGCACGACCCTGCGTGAGTTTTTCGCGCTGCGCGAGCGATTGCGCGCGGGCCGATGCGAACTGCGGATCGTTGGCCAGTGCGGCGCGGTAAGCGGAGAGAAGATCGGTCGCGGCCGGTACTTCCGGCGTAGGCGTTTGCGCCCACGCCAGCAGCGGCGTCATCGACCAGCACAGCACAACAAGCGAACCGCGCACGGCAAACCGCGCGCGGTGACTGCGAGCAACACTCATAAAGCCCCCGGACGAGGAAAACGTCGGAAGGCAGCGCGGGCGCGTCAGAACCTGTTCACACGAGTCGGAGCGTAAGCAGACTCAGTGGGTTCTCGTGCCCGGCGGCGGCTTCCCCAATCAGTACGTCGCCATCTGCGGGTCCACCTGGTTGGCCCAGGCATGGACGCCGCCTTGCAGGTTGTAGACGCGAGCCGGATCAAAGCCGGCATGCACGATCAGATACTGCGCAACCTGCGCGCTGCGTCCGCCGTGGTGGCAGATGCAGACGATGTCTTGGTCAGCTTGCAGCTCGCCGGCACGCACCTGGATCTCATTCATCGGAATGTGTGTGATGCCAGGCAGGGCGCAGATCTCCACCTCTTCAGCCCAGCGCACGTCGAGCAGGACGGGCTTCGCGCGCGATGCGTCTGCGAGCCATTGGGCGAGGGCGGAGGGGGCGAGCTGTTGCATGTTTGATTGGGGTTGACCGAAGTGGATCAGAAGCGGAACTGCGAGGGTGCGGACACGCCCACCAGCGGCGTCACGTAGGTCTCGAACAGGTTGCGCGTCTGGTATTCGGTGTTGGAGATGCGCGTGATGAGCTGCGCTTCCATGACCGGCGCGCCGCCCACGAAGATCGCGAGGCGGCCACCCACCTTGAGCTGCTTGAGCAGGGCTTCCGGCACGGCCGGCACGGAGCCTGAGACGCAGATCACGTCATACAGGTCGTGGCCCCAGCCTTGCGCGCCGCTGGCTTCGACCACGTCGACATTGGTCACGCCGTTGCGAGAGAGGTTGCTGCGGGCAAAGGCGATCAGCTCGGGCACGATGTCCAGCGTGGTGACCTGGCGGCCGCGGTGGGCCAGCAGGGCAGCCATGTAGCCGGAGCCCGCGCCGATCTCCAGCACGTCTTCATGCTTGCGCACGGCCAGCTCCTGCAGCACGCGGGCTTCCACGCGCGGGGCCAGCATGTTCTGGCCGCCGGCCAGCGGGATTTCCATGTCGACGAAGGCCAGTGCGCGATAAGCCTCGGGCACATAGTGTTCGCGTTTGACGACGGTGAGTAGGTCGAGCACGTCGGTGTCGAGCACGTCCCACGGACGGATTTGCTGCTCGATCATGTTGAACCGGGATTTTTCGATGTCCATGGGCATGCCTTCCATGTGGAGCGCGTAATGCGGATGAGGGTTTGGCGACAAACCCGGCATTTTAGCAAGTCCGGAGGACATTCCGGCAGAGAACCTCACGACTTGGTGCCCCCGTTGGCATCACCATTGACATCGGACGGGGTGCGCCATGGCTGCGCCGTGAGCGGAGGTGGCGGCGGAATCACAGCGCCAGGCACCGGATTGCGCAACAGACCATGCAGCACCAGCGCCACCACATGTGTGATGAATGCCTTGGGCTCCAGCACCTTGGAGGCGCACGGGCCGAACGAATGCTTCCACATCATCAGGAAGAGCATCGGGGCAGTCAGCGCCAGCGTGGTCAGGTCCACATCGGTTTCGCGGAATTCACCCTGGGCCACGCCGCGTGCCAGGATGCGCGCAAACAGGCGGTCGCAGCGTTCGATGACCTCTTCGTTGTAGTAC
The DNA here is from genome assembly GCF_016429285.1 of Ralstonia sp. ASV6. GTDB lineage: Bacteria > Pseudomonadota > Gammaproteobacteria > Burkholderiales > Burkholderiaceae > Ralstonia > Ralstonia flaminis. Next base: position 33,386 of record NZ_JAELUI010000044.1, on the reverse strand, counting down.
TGCGCCAGATCGGGAAAGTTGCCCGATTCGGCCATCAGCAGCTTGGTCAGGCCAGAGGCCGGCGATTCGCCAATCAGCTCCCACCAGCCCATCAGGATTTCGTGCAGAAGCGCTTCGGTGGAGCCTTCAAACGTGTCGATCAGGGCTTCGCCCTCGGCCAGGGCGGGCAGCAGGTTTTCCTGCACCACGGCCTTGAATAGTTCTTCCTTGTTGGCGAAGTACAGATAGACCGTGCCCTTGGACACGCCGGCTGCCGAGGCCACGTCTTCCAGCCGCGTAGCCGCATAGCCGCGCGCTACGAACAGGTTGAGCGCCGCCGCCACCAACTCCTGTGGGCGGGCTTCCTTGCGGCGGGTCCATCGTTTGGCGGAAGACTCGGGTTCTCGATCTGTCACGGCAGCAACTGCAAAAGTGGTGTCAGCCAATGCACGTTGGTCACTGACTCACGGATAACTTACTTTTCGGTCATTAATGTACGCATGGCGCGAGGGTGGGTCAAGTGACATCGGAATGGTCAATCAGAATGGGCCTCGAATGTGCTGGTGCACAATAGCGGCTTTCCGAACCATTTCGTTGACTAGGACGGCCATGGACTGCCGACCCCAGTGTGGTGCGTGTTGCATCGCGCCCTCCATCTCCAGCCCGATTCCCGGCATGCCGGACGGCAAGCCGGCCGGTGTGCGCTGTGCGCAGCTGGATGGCACCAACCGCTGTCGCATCTTCGGCCACCCGGAGCGTCCGGCCGTGTGCGGCAGCCTGCAGCCCGAACCCGACATGTGCGGCGCCACGGCAGTGCACGCCATGCAGTTCCTGACCCAACTCGAGATCGCCACTGCGGCGCATTGATCGTTCATGACCGATTCCACGAAACTTGCCGCGCGCTCAAACCGTTTCCGCTGGTGGGCTGGCGCAGCCGCTGTCGCTGCGGTTGTGGCCGTTGTGCTGGTGGCCTGCATGCCCACCGGCTGGACGGGAGGCGGCTATACCTTCTCCCGCAACCAGATGCAGGAAGCGCTGGCGCGCAAGTTTCCGTTTCAGCGGCGCTTTCTGGGCTTCTTCGACGTTACGCTGACCAACCCGCAGATTTCGCTGGACGCCGCACGCAACCGTATCGCCATCCAGGCGGATGCGAGCGTGGAAAGCGGCCTGCTGCGCCAGCCGTTGACCGGGCCACTGGCCATCTCCAGCGGTTTGCACTACGACGCGCCCACGCGTTCGATTCGCTTGGATCAACCCAGTGTCGACCGCTTCGATCTGCAGAACGTGCCTGGTGGATTGGGGCAGCAGATCAGCGCCATCGGCTCATTGATCGCGGGCCAACTGCTTAACGACTACGCGGTCTACACGTTCAAGCCGGAGCAGTTGAAAGTGGCCGGCATCGCTGTAGAGCCCGGTACAATCACGGTTTTGCCCGAAGGTGTGCACGTTCAGGCCAAGCGGCCTTGAAGCATTTGCTGTTGTACGCAGCACGCCCGGCGCCTCGTCTTCCTTCTCCTCCTCTGCTTACTGCATGGACATTGCACTCGTCATCAAAGCGCTGATTCTCGGTGTCGTCGAAGGTCTGACCGAGTTTCTTCCTATCTCCAGCACGGGCCACCTGATCCTGGCCGGCCAGTTGCTCGACTTCAATGACGAGAAGGGCAAGATCTTTGAAATCGTGATCCAGTTCGGCGCCATCCTGGCGGTGTGCTGGGAGTTTCGCCACAAGATCATCGAGGTCGTAAAGGGCTTGCCCAGCGACCCACGCCAACAGCGCTTCGCCATCAACGTGATCGTGGCGACGATTCCCGCGATCACGCTCGCGCTGATTTTCGGCAAGGCGATCAAGGCGCATCTGTTCAACCCGATCGTGGTGGCGTCGGCGTTCATCATCGGCGGCTTCGTGATCCTGTGGGCCGAATGGCGCGAGCGCCATCGCGGCGAGACGCACGACCCGCGTGCCAATGCGCTGCTCCAGGCCGCCAAGGCCGGTGCGCCGCGCATCGAAACACTTGACGACCTGCGCATCTCTGACGCCATCAAGGTGGGTTTTGCGCAGTGCTTCGCGCTGATTCCGGGCACGTCGCGCTCGGGCTCGACCATCATCGGCGGCCTGCTGTTCGGCCTGTCGCGCAAGGTGGCCACCGAGTTCTCGTTCTTCCTGGCGATTCCCGTGATCTTTGGCGCGACGGTGTACGAGCTGTACAAGTCGCGTGCGCTGCTGTCGGCGGATGATCTGTCAATCTTCGCGGTGGGTTTTGTGGCCGCGTTCATCTCGGCATTCTTCTGCGTGCGCTGGCTGCTGAAGTTCATTGCCACGCACGATTTCCGTGGCTTTGCGTGGTACCGGATCATCTTCGGCATCATCGTGCTGGTGACCGCGTACACGCACCTCATCGCCTGGCAGGCCTAAGCCAGCGCGCTATTCCCTTCCTCGGCGCGGGTTTTCGCGCCGTCTGCACGATCGGGCGGATTCGGACACACTGGCGGCTTCTTCCGTCAGCCGCTCGCTACCGAATCTCCCGATCATGAGTGCACTTTTCCAGCCTTTCTCCCTGCGCGGTCTCACGCTTGAGAACCGCATCGTCATCTCGCCGATGTGCCAGTACTCGGCGGAACACGGCCAGGCTACGGCATGGCATCACACGCATCTGGGCGGCCTGTCGCTCTCGGGCGCCGGGTTGCTGATGATCGAGGCGACCGCGGTGTCGCCGGAAGGGCGCATCACCAATGGCTGCCTGGGCTTGTGGGATGACGCGACCGAAGCCGCGCTGGCGCGCACGCTCGCGGCCATCCGCCAGAACGCGCTGGTGCCGATCGGCATGCAGATCGCGCACGCTGGCCGCAAGGCTTCCAGCGCGCGTCCGTGGGAGGGTGGGGCGCTGCTCCCGCTCGACGCGGGCGGGTGGGAAACGATGGGCCCGTCGGCTGTGCCGCAACGCCCTGAAGAACGTGCACCGCGTGAGATGGATGACATCGATCTCGCCCGCGTACGTGATCACTTTGTGACGACCGCGCGCCGCGCCGTGCGCCTGGGGATGGCGGCTATCGAATTGCACGCCGCGCACGGTTATCTGCTGCACGAATTTCTCTCGCCGATTGCCAATCAGCGCACAGATGCGTACGGCGGCTCGCGCGAGAATCGCATGCGCTATCCGCTGGAGATCTTTGAGGCCGTGCGTGCTGCGGTGCCGGACCACATTCCGGTGGGCGTGCGTGTATCCGCTACCGATTGGGTGGAAGGTGGCTGGGCGCCGGAGGATTCGGTGGTATTTGCGCAGGCACTGCGTGCACGTGGCTGCGATTGGATCGACGCGTCGTCAGGCGGTGTGTCGCCGCTGCAGCAGATTCCGCTGTCGACCGGCTACCAAGTGCCATTTGCCGAGAAGATCCGTCGTGAGGCTGAGGTGCCGACCATCGCCGTCGGCCTCATCAACGAGGCACACGAGGCAGAGGCAATCGTTGCAGAGGGGCGCGCTGACTTGGTCGCGGTCGGCCGCGCCTTTCTCTACAACCCGCATTGGGCGTGGGCCGCGGCCGCTGAGCTGGGCGCTACCGTCAAGGCACCGCCGCAGTACTGGCGCGCCTTTCCGCGTCACGCCAAGAACCTCTTCGGCGACACGCATTTCGGCGCGCGGTGACCCGTGCGTGGGCTGTGGTCAGCCGCGCTTGCGGAAGACCACGTCCCACACGCCGTGCCCGAGGCGCAGGCCGCGCTTCTCGAACTTGGTGACGGGGCGATAGTCGGGGCGCGGCGCGAAGCCGTCGGCGGTGTTCTCAAGTGCCGGCTCGGCGGATAGCACCTCCAGCATCTGCTGGGCGTATTCCTCCCAGTCCGTTGCGCAGTGCAGATAGCCGCCCGGCTTCAGGTGGGCCGCCAGGCGCGCCACGAACGGGCCCTGGATCAGGCGCCGTTTGTTGTGGCGCTTCTTGTGCCACGGGTCGGGGAAGAACACGTGGATGCCATCCAGCGTGCCTTCCGGAATCATGTGCGCCAGCACTTCCACCGCATCGTGGGAGCAGATGCGGATGTTGCCGATCTCGCGTTCGCCGATCAGCTTGAGCAGCGCACCCACGCCCGGCTCGTGCACTTCCACGCCCAGGAAATCATCGTCCGGACGCAGTTGCGCGATGTGGGCGGTGGTCTCGCCCATGCCGAAGCCGATCTCGAAGATGCGCTTGGCGCCGGTGCGGCCGAAGGCAGCTTCCCAGTCGAGCGGCTCGGCGGCGTAGGAGAGCTGGAAGCGGGGCCCAAGTTCGTCGATGGCGCGCTGCTGGCCGGTAGACGTGCGGCCAGCGCGGCGCACATAGGAGCGGATACGGCGCGGGTGGCCGGTTTCCGGCGTACCGGATTGATCGTCGTCAGACGGCTCGACGGGAGTGCCGTCGTTGGTGTGTTCGGTGGACTGCATGGCGGATTCACCACGGACGTGGCGGCAATAAAAAAGCCGCCGAGGGCGGCTTGGGAGATGCGCGGATTATAGCAGCGCAGCCTTGCGGGCCCGAAGGCGTCGGCACGGACACATCAGGTGCCAGCGGCAAGCGGGTCGTTTGGCCGGGGGCGCGGGCTCGTCTGGCAGGCGAACCAGTTCCGGGCGGGTCGGCAGGTCCGATGGCAGACGGAGGTTCCAGACCAGGCCGACCCTGCGCAAGGCGATCAGCATCCACCAGCCCGGGTCCCATTCGCCGGCAAACAGGCCCAGACGTGCCGAGCCCGGATAGGCGTGATGGTTGTTATGCCAGCACTCACCCATGGTCAGCAGAGATGCAAAGCGGATGTTGCGGCCCTGCACGGCGGCGCCTCGTACCTCGTAGTGCATGCCGCCGTGGTTGTGCGCGAAGTAGCCAATCAACCAGTGACCGAACACGCCGGCCGTCACGCGCGCGCAGGTCCCCCAGAACACGAAACTCCACCCGCCCAGCCCGTGCAACACCAACGCGACCGGCAATTGCTGCAGCATCCACGTCCGCTCGAGAAACCGGTAGACGCGGTCGTTAGCGATCCGTGGTTCCAACTCAATCCGGGGCGGATGGGTCAACTGCAATTCACAGTGCAGTTGCCACCAGGCATCCTGCCAGAACGAGCGGCCGTGGCGCAGGTAATCGTGGCAATCAGGCAGGCGCTGCGCATAGTCACGCAGATCATGCTGACGCAACAGGCCGACCGGGCCGGCTAAGCCGACTTGCACACCGAAGTACACCAGCGTGTACTCCAGCCATTTGGGGCACTGATAGCTGTCGTGGATGAGCTTGCGGTGGCTGCCGAGCGAATGCCCCAGCAGCAAGACGCTGCCGGTTGTCAGGATAAAGACGGCGAAGGCAGCCCAACTGAACGTCCATATGCCGCCAACCACCCCTGCTACTGCCATGCCGGTCAACCAAAGCGATTTGACCGGTGCATAGCGGACTTCACCACGGACCACGCTTTGCACATCGGCGGCTTGCACACGGTGTGTTTTCAGACTCTCGGCAAAATTTTGCACAACAGGTCTCCCTTCCCGATGGTGGGAATGCATGACTGCGGTGGTTGCTAGGGTGGTATGAGCGTGGCTGTGCGAGATGTCAGCCGGGTTTTTCCGAGGCCTTCTTGCGCGACTCCGCCTTGAGCGGGCGAGCAACCGGACATAGCTCGAAGGCATAGCTGGTCAGGCTGTTGACGAGGCTGTCGCCATTGAGCTTGTACAGAACAAACTGGCCGCGCCGCTCGCTGACGACCAACCCAGCGTTCTCCAGGACCGACAGATGGCGCGAGACCGCCGGCGCGCTCATGGCAAAGCGCTCGGCCAGTTCAGACGTGGTGAGTTCGGCTTCTGACAGATAGGCCAGGATCTGCCGGCGCGGCGTGGACGCCAGCGCTTCAAAGATCTTGTCGATGCTGGTCATGATTCAAGGATTAGCAAATTTGTTAATTTATTGTTTGTCGACGATGCATCTGGTGTCAAGGCGAACGTGGGAGGGGGGGAAGGTACAAAAAAACCGGAGCGGTGTCCGGTTTCCTAGAAGAGGCATCGCGGTGAAAAGCAGCGCGATGATGTGGTACTGGAGCGGGCGATGGGAATCGAACCCACGGCTCTAGCTTGGGAAGCTAGGGTATTACCATTATACGACGCCCGCGTAGCCCCACATTCTATGCGGGGTTCCTACCCTTGGGCAAGCCATGACTTGCGCGGAAGTCATAGAAAGAGGCACCTCTGTCACATGGTCTTCGTGTTGCTCAAGTGCGGGTCGAGAGGGCGCAAGGCCCGTCAAGGCTATTTGAAATCCGAGGACACAATGACCTTCGACGAGGTGATGAAGACGCTAGCAAGGCTGTCGTAGCCTTGGAACTCATCAGACGAGAAGGATGGGCGCAGCAGCGTGCCTGCCTTGATGGGCTGGCCATCCGACTTGGTGACGGTGGCGTTCAGTACGGCGCATGCCTTTTTCTCTTTGCCAACCGTGCCACCTTCAGCGCTAACGGTGATGGTGCGGCAGTTATCGCCATTTTTGTCGCAATCGCCAACGTAGTTGAGCGGCGGAAAAGTAACGACTTTGCCGTCAGACAACGAGGAAATGGTTGGAATTCTGCATAGCTTGATCTTCCCAGCCTCTGCCTGTGCAGCAGCGCTACATGCCATCACAGCAACCAATGCCCCAAGTTTCAAAGCCGTTTTCATCGTTTCGCTCTTTCGAGAGGGAAATCGTTTATTGAGCTGCCAACCGATTAACTTTGGATCGTAGCATCGGCAATGCGGTAGGAGAGGCGATTTGCCGCTAGGCGCCCCTAGACTATCGACCCCGCGGTGTTCCGCGGCTGCGTCCCATGCTCCTGCGGTTTTCATCCCAAGCCGGGAACACGGTCGAGCGCTTGACCACGCCATAGGCAAAGCTCGTGTCGATGGCGGCGATGCCCGGAATGGCGTGCAGCTGGCTGCGCACGAATTGCTCGTAGTCCTGCAGGCTTTCCACCAGCACGCGCAGCAGGTAGTCCGCTTCGCCGGTCAGCACGTAGCAGTCGAGGATTGCGTCGATGGCGCGGACCCGGTTCTCGAATGTCGCGACCACCTCCCGCGTGTGCTGCTGCAGGCGAATATGGACGAATGCCGTGACCGGCAGGCCGTATGCCTCTTCATCGATGATGGCTGTGTAGCCGCGGATCACGCCCGCCTCTTCCAGCAGCCGAAGCCGGCGCAGGCAGGGAGAGGGCGACAGGTTGACCCGCTCCGACAACTCCTGATTGGTCAAACGGCCTTCCTTCTGGAGGGCGGCGATGATTTGCCTGTCCTTCTTGTCCACGCGATTCTCCTGGAGTGGCAGACTCTGCCAATTTGATCCGCTGCATTGGCGGAAATAACAAGATACTACTTTTTGCGCTGGGGCATTCTGTCGTCATTCAGAAATCGAGGATGACGGAATGCGCGGTTCAACATTGACGGCGGGAACGGGTGGTCTGGCTGGACGGGGTGCCACCCAAACCAGTCCGCTGATCGGGTATGCGGCGATGGTGCTGACGGTGCTGATCTGGGCCGGGTTTGCGCTGTCGATTCGCGCCATTGGTGCGTCACCGCTGGCACCGGCCGATGTGGCGCTCATCCGTTTCGGTCTGCCGACCTTGTTGCTGCTGCCGTTTCTGCCGTCACGCTGGTCGATGCTGCGGCGTGTGAAGCCGCTCAGTGCGCTGATGGTCCTGGCAGGTGGCGGCCTGCCGTTCTTCTTCATGGCTTCTGCCGGTGGCAAGGTGACATCCGCCGCTCATGTGGCTGCGCTGATTGCGGGCACCACGCCGTTGTCGGTGGCGCTGATCGCCTACGCGCTGGATGGTCAGCGCATCGATGCGGCGCGCGGGAGGGCTATCGCGATCATCCTTGCGGGCGTGGTGCTGTTGCTGGTGTCCCAAGCGCACGCTTCGCATGGCGCGTTCGTTGGCGGAGCCGCGCTGCTGTTGCTGGCCAGCCTGCTCTGGGGCAGCTATACGCTGGGGCTGCGTCGTGCTGGGCTCGACGCCATCGGCTGTGCGCTGCTGCTGAGCGTGCCGTCGTTCTTGCTGCTCGTACTGCTGGTGGCCTTGGGCGTGGTCGACAGCCACATCGGACATTTCTCCATGACCAGCGCGATGCCGTTCCTGCTCGCCCAGGGCCTGGGGGTTGGCGTGATTTCCAGCGTGTCCTATGCGCTGGCGATTCGCCATCTGGATACGCCGCGCTGTTCTGCGATTGGCTCGTTGGCACCCGCGCTGGCGTGCCTTGGCGCTGTGCCCCTGCTCGGCGAATCGCTGACGCTGACCGTTGTGTGCGGCATTGCTGCGATTACCGCTGGCGTGATCCTCGCAAACCGCGCTTAAGCGCATCGCATCGTTCTTCTGGAGACCGCACCCATGCTCACGACGCTTGCAACCGTTACCCCGGACCCGCTGTGGGGGCTGACCGCCGCTTTCCGTGCCGACCCACGGCCCAATAAGGTCGATCTTGTGGTGGGCGTCTACCGTGACGAAACCGGGCGGACGCCGGTCATGGCTGCCGTGAAGATGGCAGAGGCGCGCTTGGCTGCTGCCGGGGTCTCCAAGGCTTATCGCGGGTTGGCGGGCAACACCGAGTTCAACGCCGGTCTGGCGGCCCTGCTTCTCGGGCGCGACACGGGGCGCCTGGCGCGCCAGTACACGATGCAGACCGTGGGCGGGACCGGCGCACTGCGACTGCTGGCCGACTTCATCGCCGTGGCGTCGCCTGGTGCCCGCGTCTGGGTGTCCGACCCCGGCTACGTCAACCACGTGCCCATCATGCGGGCGGCGGGGCTGACGGTCGAACGCTACCGCTGGCAGGCCGACGGCGGTGCGCTCGACGCAGATGCCGTTCTCGCGGATCTTGCCGCCGCGCGTGCCGGCGATATCGTGCTGCTGCACGGCTGCTGCCATAACCCGACCGGCATCGATATGGAGATCGGGGTCTGGCAGGCCGTGGCGGAACGCTGCGCGAAGCAGGGCCTGGTGCCACTGGTCGACATGGCCTATCTCGGGCTCGCTGAAGGTCTGGAGCCGGACACCGAGGGCTTGCGGCAACTCGTCGACGCGCTGGACACGGTGCTGGTGGCAGCGAGTTGCTCGAAGAGCATGGGGTTGTACTGCGAGCGCACCGGTGCCGCGATGGTGATCGGCAAGAACATGGCCACGCTGCAACCGGTGGGCGGTGTGCTGGAGCGCATCACGCGCAGCAACTATTCGATGCCGCCGGACCACGGCGCTGCCATCGTCGCCGCCATCCTTGCCGACGCAGCGCTGACGGCGTGCTGGCGCGACGAGCTGGAGCACATGCGTCAGCGCATTGTCGGCAACCGGCGCCGGCTTGACGACGCCCTGGCTGGCCTGGGAGCACCCGCCGCGCTGCAGAACCTGTCGCGGCACAAGGGCATGTTCTCCATGCTGCCGCTGGATGTCGACGCCATGGAGCGCTTGCGCGTGGATCACGCGATCTATGGCACCCAGGGCGGCCGTATCAATATCGCGGGGCTGGCGCCGGATCAGATCGACCGGGTGGCTGGTGCGTTGGTGGCCGTGGCCTCGGAAACGATCGGCACACCGGCCTAACCGGTACCCAAGGCAGGGGCAGCTATCGATGCGGCCCCTGTTGTATTGCGCAGTCGCCTTTACTTCGCCTTGAACCCCGGCAATCCGCTCGCCTGCTTGCTATGCGCCAGCACGACCGCGCTCTGTACGGCGGTCAGGAAATCGCCCAGCAGATCTTCAACCGGAATGCTGCGGCGGAAGAAGTCGGCCCACACGAATTCTGCGAACGCGGTGGGCGTCTTGTCATAGCCGCCCGCATTGCGCACGTATCCGGCGAGCGACCGATAAGGATCGTCGATCAGCTTCTCCAGGCTGTCAGGAACGGACGCGTAGTAGTGCCGCACGCCATGCTCATCGAGGGGATGGACCCAGCAGCTTTTGTCCATCGCTTTCCAGAAATCCTCGATGGCGTGATCGGACAGATCCGCTTCGACCTCGAAGTAGCCGAGGCTGACGCCAGCCTCCAGCGCAGCGCGCCCGAGGTGGTGGTGATCCGTGATGTATAGCTTGTTGCCCGGCCCGAGCACAGCAGGAATCGGATGCGCCTGCATGAAGGCCTGCTGGTCTTTGGGCGCAAGCGACTGGAGATGCTTCTTCTTGTCCTGGACTTCGATCATGCCCACGGTGAGCTGCGTGGGGCGCAGGTCGTGGACGGGCGATTCGTGGATCTTGGGCATGGTGTTTCCTCTGCTTGGGCTGCCGACGAACGATGCTGGTCTCTAGCAGCATAGCAAGGCACCTCATCGAACAAACCTCGCACGAGCCTATCGCCGTCGTGCCATCGCCTGCATGGCCGCATCGACGAATCTTGCCGCGGCAAGTTCGCCGGCCATGGGTGCGGCGGCCTTGGCGCAGTCGGCAATCACGTGGCACAGCGATGCCGTGTCTTCCCGGCAGGCGCGCAGCAGTGGCATGGCAGCCCCGGCGGCCGAGCCGAAATGGATGACAGCCAGTCGCATCAGCTCCACTTTGACCACGTTGGGCAGCACATCGGCCAACTCGGGCGAGATGGGTGTCTGAACCGTGGGGGTGGGCGAGGGCGGTGCTTTGGGGGGCTCGACGGGCGTATGGCGCGGCTCGTTGGCTGCTGGCACGCCAACCGGTGCAGCCACCGCTTGCAGGCCGAGTGTCATGCCGGTCAGCGGCGGTAGTTCGTCGTAGATGGGCGATATGGACGATAGGGCACCGTGCCCGTGTTCGGCGTCATCGTCCAGCAGCGGGCGGTTGAAGTAGGCGATGGGGTCGAATGCGTCGACGGGTACCGCGGGAGCCGGCATGTCCTCGTGCGTGATCCCAGGCAACACATCGACCATTCCGGCCCGTTGCAGCCCCGCAAGCAAGTCGTCCAGATCGGACCAGTCGCCCAGCAACTGGTGCAGTTGCCCGACCGTGCGGGCGCCGTCGATGAGGATGAGCAGATGGCGCTGGCGCATCTGCATATCGTGACGGTGCGCGGCCAGGGCCTCGCGCCCATCCTCCGTCTTGATCAGGACGCTCGTCGTAGCAAGCATGATGACTCCCCGTTAAGCAGCAAGCCCGGCCTCTTGTGTGCCGGTGCAAGCTGTACGTTAGTCAGCACTTTCGAGCGATGCCATCGTACGATTGGCGGAGATTGTTAAACCCGAGGCGAACGATTGGTCTAGCTCCGCCAGGATTCCAGCGCTGGTGCGGCTTCTCCTGGGGTGCTGTTTTGTCCGGCCAGCGCGCGGGCGTAGCTCACATACCACGCCAGCACGTCTGGATTGGCCATGGCGTCGGGGTTGGCGATGCGCTCGGGCGGGGCGCCCAGCAGCAGCTTCTTGATCGGCACCTCCATCTTCTTGCCCGATAGGGTGCGCGGCACGCCCGGCGCCTGCACGATGACGTTGGGCACATGCCGCGCCGACAACCCGGCCCGAATGCGGGCGTTGATCGTCGTGCGCAGCGTGTCGTCCAGCACGGCACCCTCGCGCAGAACGACGAACAGCGGCATGAACGACTCGCGCCCGAGGAATTCCAGATCGACGACCAGGCTGTCGAGCACTTCCGGCAGATCCTCTACCACGCGATATAGCTCGGCTGTGCCCATGCGGATGCCGTGGCGGTTGATGGTGGCGTCAGACCGGCCGTAGATGATGGCGCCGCCTCGCGGCGTGATCTTGATCCAGTCGCCATGGCGCCACTGGCCGGGGTACATGTCGAAGTAGCTGTCGCGGTAGCGGCTGCCGTCGGTATCGCCCCAGAAGAACAGCGGCATCGATGGGATGGGCGCGGTGCAGACCAACTCGCCCACGGCGTCGATGAGGGGCTTGCCGGCCTCGTCCAGCGCTTCTACGCGGGAGCCGAGGTTGCGGCATTGCATCTCGCCCGCGTAGACAGGCAGGGTGGCCACGCCACCGACGAAGCAGCCGGCGAAGTCGGTGCCGCCAGAAATCGGGTTGAGCCAGACATCGGCTTTGACGTGGCGGTAGATCCAGTCGTAGGCCTCGGCCGACAGCGGTGAGCCCGTCGAGCCCACCGCGCGCAGCTTCGACAGATCGAAATCCCGCCCAGGCTCGATGCCCGCCTTCAGGCAGTTGGCGAAGAACGCCGCCCCGGCGCCAAAGAACGTCACGCCTGCATCCTGCGCAAAGCGCCACAGCGTGTTGAGATCGGGCGTGCCTGGGTTGCCGTCGTAGATCGCGAGCGTGACGCCGCCCAGCAGGCCACTCGCCTGCGAGTTCCACATGACCCAGCCGGTGCTGCTGTACCAGTGGTAGACGTCGCTGGGGCCGAGGTCCAGATGCAGCGCGCCCATCATCGTCTGCACCAGCAGCAGGCCGCCGTGGCCGTGCACGATGGGCTTGGGCATGCCAGTGGTGCCGGACGAATACAGAATCCACAGCGGGTGATCCGCCGCTACCGGTGTGACGACGAGTGGCACATCGTTGGCGGTGAGGTCGCGCCAGTCCTTGGCTTGCGGGAAGCGCGCGCGGTTGATGTCGCCGAGCAACTGCGGCACGAGCACGAGGTGTTCGACCGTCGGCAGCGCAGCAACCATCTCTGCGACCACGTCGGTGCGGTCGAACGACCGGCCGCCATAGTGGTAGCCATCCACGGCAATCAGCACCTTGGGTTCGATCTGCCGGAAGCGATCGGTCACGGCCACCTGGCCCATGTCGGGCGCGCAGACCGACCAGATTGCCCCGACGCTTGCTGTGGCGAGGAAAGCGATGATGGCGTCCGGCGTGTTCGATAGATACGCGGCCACGCGGTCGCCCGGCACCACGCCCATCTTGCGCAGCGCATCGGCCAGCGAGGCGACGCGTCGGCGCAGCTCGCGCCATGACAGGTCCGCCAGTGGCTTGGTTTCGCTGGCGTAGCGGATGGCAGGGCGGTCGGGGCTGCCGCCTTCTTCCACGTGGCGCATGACCTGGTCGACGTAGTTCAGTTTGGCGCCCACCAGCCATTGCGCACCGGGCATGGTGCGCTCGCCCAGCATCTGCGTGAAGGGCGTGGAGGCGCGCAGGTCGAGGTAGTCCCAGACCGAGGTCCAGAACGCTTCGAGTTCGGTGGTGGACCAGTCCCAAAGTTGGGCATAGCCCTCGGGCGTGGTAGCCGAGAAGCGCAGGCCGCGCTCGCGTGCGAGCCAGTCGAGGTAGTGGGTCAGGCGCGAACGCGCGATGAAGTCAGCCGATGGCGTCCACAACAGGGCGCCTTCCTGGATGGTGCTCATGTGTCTCCTCCGCCGCTAGGCAAGGGGGAAGGCCGCCTGCTCTATCGATGTGGCAGGTCGGCCGATGGGGTGGGGTTGCGGCTTAGATACCGCCCATGCACAGATACTTGAGTTCGAGATACTCGTCGATACCGTAGACGGAGCCTTCGCGGCCCAGGCCCGATTGCTTGATGCCGCCAAACGGCGCCACCTCATTCGAGATCAACCCCGTGTTGATGCCGACCATGCCGTATTCAAGCTGCTCGGCCACGCGCCAGATGCGGCCGATGTCGCGGCTGAAGAAGTACGAGGCGAGGCCAAACTCGGTGTCGTTGGCCAGGCGCACGACTTCCGCTTCGTCCTGGAACTTGAAGATGGCGGAGACGGGGCCAAAGGTTTCTTCGTGCGCGATCAGCATCTCTGGCGTGGCGTCGGCCAGCACGGTGGGCTCGACAAAGCGCTGCGAGCCGTAGCCCTGCATCAGCTTGCCGCCGGCGGTCAGGCGCGCGCCTTTTTGCGTGGCATCGTTGATATGACGCTGCACCTTTTCCACGGCCTGGTCGTCGATCAGCGGACCTTGCACCACGCCCGCATCAAAGCCATTGCCGACCTTGATGCCGCGCACCTTGGCCGAGAGCTTCTCGACAAACGTGTCGTACACCGAGGCGTGCACGTAGAAGCGGTTCGTACACACGCAGGTCTGGCCTGCGTTGCGGTATTTCGACTGCACCGCGCCCTCCACAGCGGCGTCGATATCGGCGTCGTCAAACACGATGAACGGCGCATGGCCGCCCAGCTCCAGCGCCACCTTCTTCACCGTCGGCGAGCACTGCTCCATCAGGATGCGGCCTACCGGGGTCGACCCCGTGAACGACAGGTGCCGCACGATCGGTGATTCGCACAGGGCGCGGCCAATGGCGATTGAGCGATCGGCGTCGCCCGTCACCACGTTGACCACGCCCTTGGGAATGCCCGCGCGGTGTGCCAGTTCGGCCATCGCCAGTGCGGAAAGCGGCGTCTGCTCGGCCGGCTTGATGACGATCGTGCAGCCTGCAGCCATGGCTGGCGCGACTTTGCGCGTGATCATCGCGAGCGGGAAGTTCCACGGCGTGATGGACGCACACACGCCCACCGGCTGCTTGAGCACGACCATGCGCTTGTCACGCCAGGTGCTCGCCATCACGTCGCCCGAGACGCGCTTGGCCTCTTCGGCAAACCATTCGATGAACGAGGCGCCGTAGATGATTTCGCCCTTGGCCTCGGCCAGCGGCTTGCCTTGCTCGGCGGTCATCAGCGCGGCAAGGTCATCAGCGTTGGCGATGAGGAGGTCGAACCAGCGGCGCATCAGGCCGGCGCGCTCCTTGCCGGTCAACTCGCGCCAAGCCGGCCATGCCGCGTTGGCGGCATCGATGGCGCGCAGTGTTTCGGCGTGACCGAGGTTGGCAACGTCGGCCAGGTGCGCGTTGGTGGCGGGGTCGTGGACAGCGAAGGTCGCGCCGTCCGCTGCGCCCACCCAGGTACCGTCCACGTAGGACTGCGTTTTGATGAGCGTGTGGTCTTTGATGCGTTCCAGCGCGTTGGTGGTGCGGGGGTCGAGTGCTTCGGCCATGGCGTTCTCCATAAGGAAGGCGGACCCAGTAGAAAAAGGGCCCGCCTTTTAGATGCAGCAGTCGCTTAACTTGGTAAGAATAACCGAACGACCGTTCGCTTGCTGACCGGGCTGCCCGCCCGTGTGGTTACTGGAAGAGCGACTCCCACATGGTGTCGACCTTGGCTTTGACTGCGGCATCCATGACGATGGGCTGGCCCCATTCGCGGGTGGTCTCACCGGGCCACTTGTTGGTGGCGTCGATCCCCATTTTGGAGCCCAGACCCGAAATGGGCGAGGCGAAATCGAGGTAGTCGATGGGGGTGTTCTCGACCATCACCGTATCGCGCGCCGGGTCGACGCGGGTGGTGATCGCCCAGATCACTTCCTTCCAGTCGCGCAGGTTCACGTCGTCGTCCACCACCACGATGAACTTCGTATACATGAACTGCCGCAGGAAGCTCCACACGCCAAACATCACGCGCTTGGCGTGGCCGGCGTATTGCTTCTTCATGCTGACCAGCGCCATGCGATAGCTGCAGCCCTCGGGCGGCAGATAGAAATCAGCAATCTCCGGAAACTGCTTCTGCAGCAGCGGCACGAACACTTCATTGAGCGCTACGCCCAGCACGGCCGGCTCATCGGGCGGCTTGCCCGTATACGTAGAGTGATAGATCGGGTCGCGCCGCATGGTGATGCGTTCGACCGTGAACACGGGGAACCAGTCCTGTTCGTTGTAATAGCCGGTGTGATCGCCGAACGGGCCTTCAAGCGCATGCTGGTAACCGCTTGGGTGCGTCGGGTCCGGGTTGATATGGCCCTCGAGCACGATCTCGGCGCCGGCCGGCACCTGTAGTTGTGCCTGCGCGAGCGAGGGGGTGAGGCAGGTCGCCAGCTCGGTCCTGCTGCCGCGCAGCAAGCCGGCGAACTGGTATTCGGACAGCGTATCCGGCACCGGCGTGACCGCGCCAAGGATGGTGGCCGGGTCTGCGCCCAGGGCCACGGCAATCGGGAAAGGCTGGCCTGGATTGGCGATGGCGTGCTCGCGAAAATCCAGCGCGCCGCCCCGGTGCGCCAGCCAGCGCATGATGACCTGGTTGCGGCTGATCACCTGCTGGCGATAGATGCCCAGGTTCTGCCGTTTCTTGTGCGGCCCGCGCGTGATGACCAGCCCCCATGTGACGAGCGGTGCTGCATCGCCCGGCCAGCACGTCTGCACGGGAATGCGCGACAGGTCCACGTCATCGACCTCCCATACGATCTCCTGACACGCCGGTGAAGATACCTTGCGCGGCGCCATGTCCCACACGGCCTTGGCCATCGTCCACAGCTTGCCGGCCTCGCGCAGGCCGCGCGGCGGCTCGGGCTCCTTCAATGCAGAGAGCAGGCGGCCCACATCGCGCAGCTCGTCGAGCGACTCGGCACCCATGCCCAGCGCCACGCGGCGCGTAGTGCCAAACAGGTTGGCGAGTACCGGCATGTCGTACTTATGCGCACCGTCCACGGGCTGTTCGAACACAACCGCTGGCCCTTCAGCACGCAGCAGGCGGTCGCAGACTTCGGTCATTTCCAGCCGCGGCGAGACCGGTTGGCGCACCCGGCGCAGCTCACCGGCGCGCTCCAGTTGGGCGAGGAAGTCACGTAAGTCCCTGTATTGCATGGATTTTTGTAACCAAAGGTAAGGGGTAAGAAACCTGTCGCGCACATCCCGGAACCGTCAAATGACCAGATGGGCGCGATTTTTTTGGTGTAGGCGGGGTGGCCGCGATTGTACGGCCAAAACTTCGCGGCACCCTGATGACAGAACGAACCGCAGGTCAGCTAGTCCCAACAACGCGGGCTTCATCA
Source organism: Ralstonia sp. ASV6 (assembly GCF_016429285.1). Taxonomy (GTDB): domain Bacteria; phylum Pseudomonadota; class Gammaproteobacteria; order Burkholderiales; family Burkholderiaceae; genus Ralstonia; species Ralstonia flaminis. The sequence continues at coordinate 16,760 of NZ_JAELUI010000044.1, read as the reverse complement.
TAACTTTCAGATATGAAAAACATATTCTTTATGATTGACTTGGCATAACGCGCTTCCTACAATCCAATCCGATCTGGTAATTGTTGCATCGCAACATGTTTTCGGCTATTGCCTTCGCCCTGCTCTCATTCGTCTGAGGGGCGACACCAGAGCACTTCAGCATCGCTGCGGGACGTGACCTCCCCAAGGACACGCCCCGCTTTTGTCTGGGCACACGGGGAGTGCCCCCAACAGATGCCGGCTGACTGCAACAGCGCGGCATCCTTACTAAAAACCGTTGCGATTCGAAACGCACGGCGCCATGCAAAAGAAAGGCGTCTACCGAATCAGCGCAGCGGACGGAGGTAAGTATGAACGGTTGGAAAACCCTTCATTCTTCCGGGCTCGGTTCGGCGCTGCAACGCCGGCTCGTCACCCCGGTCGGCCGCCGCCTCGCGCGTGCTGGTCAAATTGCGCTGCCTCGTAAGCTGCGCATGGAATTGAACGCAGGGGGCGCTGCCGCGTCCCGCAATGCCTTGCATCCTGGCGTCCTGCTGGTGTTCCGCAGCGGGCATGTCGTGCTGAACAGCATCGGCGTGCTGGCGGTGGTGGCCGCGGTCGCGCTCTCGCTCAACGGCGAGTGGCGTGCCATGGTCGCTCAACGCGTGCTGCATTTCACGCCGGGCGCGGACGCCAACGTGGTTTCGGCGACGTCGCCCGCTGGCGTAGAGCCGGTCGCCTTTGCACCGGCCGCACCGTCGACTGGCATGGGCGCTGCCCAGGCTGTCGCACCTGCTACGGCTGCCCAAGCGGGCGGTACGGTAGCGGCTGCGGGCTGGGATTCGCTGTCCAAGGTACCTTCCGTGGCCGAGCTGGCTGCGCAGATTCCGAACACGCAGGTCGTCCGCGACGCGCGTGAGTCGGCGACCGCCGGTACGCCCCGCGAGCAGGCTGCCGTGGCCGAGTACATCGCCCGCAAGTACCGCGTGGCGGCCACCGCCACCGGTCAGCTGGTGAAGGCGGCCTACCAGACCGGTAAGGAAGTCGGTATCGACCCACTGCTGATTCTGGGTGTGATGGCTATCGAGTCCAGCTTCAACCCGTTTGCCGAAAGCGGCATGGGTGCGCAGGGCCTGATGCAGGTGATGACCAAAGTCCACCAGGATAAATATGAGGTGATGGGCGGTGTGAATGCCGCGCTCAACCCGTACGCCAACATCAAGGTCGGTGCACTGGTGCTGAAGGATTGCATCGCCCGCGGCGGTTCGATCGAAGGCGGCCTGAAGCTGTACGTTGGCGCCGTAACGCAAGGCGACGGTGGCTACGGTAGCAAGGTGCTGGCTGAACGTTCGCGCCTGCGCATGGTGGCGACCGGCCATAAGTCGCCGGTGACGATGGCGTCCGAACGCGAGTCGACCAAGCCGGTCGCGGCAGCCACGCCTGTGGCCCAGGCCGATGCGAAGACGCAGGCTGCAAAGCCGGCCGACAAGCAACCGGTCACCGGTCAGCAGGAAGAGGCGCGCTTGGACAACAAGTTGCAGGGCCAAGCCTGATTGGCAGACGCTCCGCCCTCTATATATAGAGGGCAAAAAAAAGGCCGTCCTTCTGGGCGGCCTTTTTGTTTGGGTGACGCGAAGCCGCTAGCTCAGCGCCCGAATAGCTTGCCAAGTCGGGCGACAGCTTCTTCAAGATGATCCATCGCCGTGGCGTAGGACAGGCGGATGTAGTGGTGCGCCGTGTACGGTCCGAAGTCCAGCCCCGGTACGAGTACGACGCCTGCGTCTTGCAGCATCGATTGTGTGAGGGCATCCGCATCTGCTGCGTGCGGATGGTTCACGCCGCGGCAGTCGGCGTAGACATAGAACGCGCCGTCCGGCTTGACTGGCACCTTGAAACCCAGCGACTCGAGCGCCGGCACGATGAAATCGCGACGACGGCGGAACTCGGCTTTGCGGCTGTCGTAGATCGCCAGCGCTTCAGGTTCAAAGCACGCCAGCGCCGCGTGCTGTGCCACGGCCGACGCACAGATGAACAGGTTCTGCGCGACCTTCTCGAACTCGGGCACCAGCTCGGTGGGTGCCACCAGCCAGCCGAGTCGCCAGCCAGTCATGTTGAAATACTTCGAAAAGCTATTGATCGTGACGACATCGTCGCCGAATGACAGCGCAGAGACCGGTGCCTGGTCATACGACAGGCCCTGGTAGATTTCATCGGCGATCGAGAACCCGCCGCGTGCACGCACCACCTGCACGATGCGCTGTAACTCGTCCGGCAGGATCGACGTGCCGGTCGGGTTGGAAGGGGAGGCCAGCAGCACGCCCTGTGTGCGTGCGCCCCAATTGGCTTCGACTTGCTCGGTGGTCAACTGGAAGCGCTGTTCCGGCCCAGACGGAATCAGCTTCGCTACGCCATCGAAAGCGGCCACAAAATGCCGGTTGCACGGATAGCTCGGGTCGGGCATCAGCACCTCGCCGCCAATTTCCACCAGCACCGCGCACGCCAGCAGCAGCGCTGCCGACGCGCCGGCCGTCACGATGATGCGCTCGGGCGCGATGTCGAGGCCGTAGGTGGTTTGGTAGTAGCGGGCGATGGCTTCGCGTAGCGGGCGGATGCCAAGTGCGCCGGTGTATTGCGTCACACCGCGCCGCATGGCATCGGCTGCGGCCTGCACGACGGGTTCGGCGGCGGTGAAATCCGGCTCGCCAATGCCCATGTGGATGATGCTGCGCCCCGCCAGTTCCAGTTCGCGAGCCTGCTTGGCCAGCTCCATCACGTGAAAGGCGCGGATATTGGCCAGCCGGGCGGCTGTCTGCAGGCGGTGGGCGTCCATCTCGGGGGCGAAACTAAAGGGGGATAGCGAACAGCAAACGCCGGATTTACCGGCGGGCGGCAACCTCAACGGCACGGACCTGGGCAGCCAGCTTGTCCAGCACGCCGTTGACGTACTTGTAGCCTTCCACGCCGCCAAAGGTCTTGGTCAGTTCCACAGCCTCGTTGATCACGACCTTGTACGGAATGTCGACGCAGTGCACGAGCTCGTACGCGCCGACCAGCAGGGCCGCGCGCTCAACCGGCGACAGCTCGGCAACCGGGCGGTCGAGGAACGGCGTGAAGCTTTCCGTCAGCGTGGTTTCTTCACGAATCGCGCCATGCAGCAGGGCGTCAAAGTGCGCGCGGTCGGCCTTGTTGAAGCCTTGCGCGTCTTGCAGGTGCGCTTCAACCACACCTGGGTCGTTGCGATTGAGCAGCCATTGGTACAGGCCCTGCAGCGCCAGTTCGCGCGCACGGCGGCGCGCGCTCTTGGCGGGGGCCTTGGTCTTGGCCTGGGAATTGTCTTGCGTCATGGGAAAAGCCTTTGCGTGAATAGCCGCGCTGATTCGCGCATTTATTCGTTTTCGTCGTCTTGGCCGTGATCCTGCAGGCCGTCGAGGTCGCTGGTCAGATTCGCCATTTCAACGGCGGCACGGGCGCAGTCGCGGCCCTTTTCACGGGTGCGGGCGTGGGCTTGTGCGTCGGTGTCGGTGGTCAGGATGCCGTTGGCGATGGCGATGTTGAAGTCCAGGCCGACGCGCGTGATGCCGGCGGCGGATTCGTTGGACACCAGTTCGAAGTGGTACGTCTCGCCGCGGATCACGGCGCCCAGCGCGATCAGCGCGTCGAACTGGCCCGATTCGGCCATCTTCTGCAGTGCCAGCGGGGCTTCCAGTGCGCCCGGCACGGTGACCAGCAGCACGTCTTCGCCGGCCACGCCGAGCTGTTCGAGTTCAGCGACGCAGGCTTCGCGCAGCGCTTCACACACGGGTTCGTTGAAGCGTGCCTGAACGATGCCGATGCGCAGACCTTCGCCGTCGAGATTGGTCGGGTAGAAGCCGTGTTCCATGATGTGTTCCGGTTGGGGTTGCCAGTCAGGCAACGTCAGAAATCGAGAAGAAAGCGAAAAGGAGAAAACCAGCGCGGCAGCCGGAGCTGCCGCAGAAGAGCATCAGTGTGTGGCTGCCGTCGCCGTGTCCGGCAGGGTTTCGGCCGACTCGGCCATCGACTGGTAAGCCGTGACCTCCAGATCGTAGCCGGTCATGCTTGGCAGCTTGAGTGGCGAAGCCAGCACACGCATCTTGCCGACACCCACATCCTTGAGGATCTGCGCGCCAATACCGTAGATGCGCGGATCGGGTTTGGTGCGCGGGCGTTCATGCGGGGTGTCCAGTGCGGTGAACTGGGTGAACAGGCGGTCCGGCGAATCGCCGCAATTAAGTAGCACCACAACACCGGTCGGAGCGGCCTGCACGGCACGCAGGGCGGCCGGCACACTCCACGAGTGCGTGGTGCGCTGGCATTCGAGCAGGTCCAGCACCGACAGCGGTTCGTGCACGCGCACCAGCGTCTCGGTGCCCGGCGTCGGTTCGCCCTTGACCAGCGCCAGATGGGCATGGCCGGCGGCGCGGTCGCGGAATGCCACGGCGCGGAAGGTGCCGAACTGGGTTTCCATGGCGCGTTCACCCACGCGCTCGACAATGCTTTCGGTGCGGCTGCGGTATTGGATCAGGTCGGCAATGGTGCCGATCTTCAGGCCGTGCTTCTTGGCGAACTCCACCAGATCCGGCAGGCGCGCCATGGTGCCGTCGTCGTTCAGAATCTCGCAGATCACACCAGCCGGTGTCAGGCCGGCCATCGCGGTCAGGTCGCAACCGGCTTCGGTATGGCCGGCGCGCATCAGCACGCCACCCTTGCGGGCGCGCAGCGGGAAGATATGGCCCGGATTCACCAGATCTGCCGGCTTGGCGTTCTTGGCTGCTGCCACCTGGATGGTGCGTGCGCGGTCTGCAGCGGAAATGCCGGTGGTCACCCCTTCGGCCGCCTCAATAGAGACGGTGAAGTTGGTGCCGAATTGCGTGCCGTTGCGGCTCGCCATCATCGGCAGGTCGAGTTGGTCGCAGTGTTCTTCGGTCAGCGTCAGGCACACCAGGCCGCGCGCGTGCGTGACCATGAAGTTGATGGCTTCCGGTGTGACGTAATCGGCCGCTAGAATCAGGTCGCCTTCGTTCTCACGGTCTTCTTCGTCGACCAGAATGACCATCCGGCCGGCGCGGATTTCGGCAATGATTTCTTCGACTGTGGCGATCGACATGGCGTAGCAGGGGGAGCGCGCCGCCGGTCACCCCCGTTTGGTGACCCTGCGACTGCGTAAATGAGAAGCCCGCTATTGTACGCCAAGGTGGCCGAGGCGATCCTCGGCCCTCGGGGCTCAAACAGTGGCGGGCTGGGCGAGCGTGGTGTGGCTCAGCATGCGCTCGACATAGCGGGCGATCAGGTCGATTTCCAGGTTGACCTGGCTGCCGGCCTTCAAGTGCTTGAGCGTGGTCACGGCCACGGTGTGCGGGATCAGGTTGATCGAGAATTCGCAGCCGTCGGCATCGTCGCGCACGCTGTTGACCGTGAGCGACACGCCATTGACCACCACCGAGCCCTTGTACGCCAGATACTTGCCCAACGCCGGCGCGGCGCGCACGCGCAACTCATGCGATTCGTTCATAGGCGCGAAATGCGTGACGGTGCCCAGGCCGTCGACGTGGCCCGACACCAGGTGCCCGCCGATATGGTCGGCCAGGCGCAGGGCCTTCTCCAGATTCACTTCGCCCGGGTGCTCCAGGCCGACGGTCTTCGATAGCGATTCACGAGAGACATCCACGTCGAACTGCGTGTCGGTTTTGGCCACGACTGTCATGCATGCACCCTGGATGGCGATCGAGTCGCCCAGCGCAACGTCTGCCAGCGACAGGCCGCCCGAGTTGATGGACAGGCGTACGCCCGCGTCTGCGTTGGTGCCAAGCGGCGTGACGGTTTCAATGCGGCCAACTGCGGCGACGATTCCGGTAAACATAGTGATCAGTCTGTCGGGTTGCGGCGCGCCAGGATGCGGAGATCGCCCCCGATGCGCGAGATGTCGTGAAAGAAGAATTCGGCCGCGCCTTCCAGCGTCTGCAGCGGCCCCATATTGAACATGCCCTGGCCCGAGCCGAGCACCTTGGGCGCCAGATAGACGAGGATCTCGTCGACCAGCCCTTCGCGCAACAGCGAGCCGTTGAGCTTGAAGCCGGCCTCGACGTGCAGTTCGTTGATTTCGCGGCGGCCAAGCTCGCGCAGCATGGCGGGCAGGTCTACCTTGCCGGTTGCGCTGGGCAGCAGGACGACTTCTGCGCCGCGCTCGGCCAGGGCGCGCATGCGGCCGGCTTCCGGTTGCGCGGCAAAGATCAGCGTCGGCTCGTGGTGGCCGTCGGCGGTAAGGATGTGCGCGTCGAGTGGTACATCCAGCGCTGAGTCGACCAATATGCGGCGTGGCTGGCGTGGCGTGGTCACGGCGCGCACGGTCAGGCGCGGGTTGTCTTCACGCACCGTGCCGATGCCGGTAAGGATGGCGCAGGCGCGCGCGCGCCAGCGATGGCCGTCGTTACGCGCTTCGGTTTCGGTAATCCATTGGCTGACGCCGTTGTCGAGCGCGGTACGGCCGTCCAGCGACGCGCCCACCTTCACGCGCACCCACGGTGTGCCGCGCGTCATGCGTGAGACGAAGCCGATGTTCAATTCGCGCGCCTCGCGCTCCAGCAGGCCGCAGCGCACGTCGACACCGGCATCGCGCAGCTTCTGCAGGCCACGTCCGGAAACGGCGGGGTTGGGGTCTTCCATGGCCGCCACCACGCGGGTGATGCCGGCCTCGACCAGACGGTCTGCGCAGGGAGGCGTGCGGCCAAAGTGGCTGCACGCCTCCAGCGTCACATAGGCCGTTGCACCACGCACATCCTGACCGCGCGATTGGGCATCCTTGATGGCTTGGATTTCGGCGTGGTCCTGGCCGGCGGGCTGCGTATAGCCTTCGCCGATGACAGTGTCACCGTGCACGAGCACGCAGCCTACGCGTGGGTTCGGTGTCGTGGTGAAGAGCCCCTTCTCGGCCAGCGCCAGGGCGCGCTGCATCATGGCGTGGTCGAAATCGGAAAACATGGGCAGAGAAACGAGGCGTGTGGGTTAGGAGTCTTCAGTGGCGGCGCTGGTACTGCACGTTTTAGTGTCCTGGGCTGGGTCGCATATGCGGGCGCGGCCGGCAGCGTTGATACGGACAAGCCGTACATGCATTCCAGATCGGATGGTTAGTGTGCCGTAGAGCTGGCTGCCGTTGCGCTGTCGTGAGTATCCCACAGGTGAATAAGAGATGGTGTCGACATCTCGTTGCGACGCCGTGAACGTGAACTCGACTGCCGGCACCATGGGTGGCGACACATGAATCAGCACATCGTCGGCGCCCGGTTCAAGCGGTGTCGCTGGGGTTTGCGGTGATGACGTCATATACAACGCCCATCCCGAGGGCCAGCCTTGCGCTGCACTGATCGGGCCAAGATGAACCCAAACACGCTGATTGCGCGACAGGGTCTGCGCCAGCGAAACGGTGCTTGCAAAACGGTCTGCTAGGACAACGACAGTTTCGCGTTGCCACCAGTTCAGTCCGGCGGGCACGGCGAATACCGCAAGAAGTGATATGGCACTCAAAACGACAACCAGCTCGACCAGCGTAAATCCAGCGTGCGAACGAAAAGATTTCATGGCCAGCATGCCGGTGATGCCGATTGGCGTGCATTGCCGAGTTGCGTAAACCGCTCGCCGGTACTGCGCAGGATGAGTGCACCGCAGGGGGTGGCAGGGTCCAAGGGTTGCGCAATCACTTCTATGCAATGTGCTGGGGTGCGACCTTCACACAGGCTGGCGCGCAGATGGTAGCCAGGGGCGTGCTCGGAGAGATCGGCGGGTGCGGAATTTTTGCCTGTGTATGCATGCAGACGTTCCAATTCCGTCATGGCCGCGATCAATGCTGCGCGCGCTGAGGTTCTTTGTGCGCGCTCGCGATGGCTTGACCATGTTTGCACGGCCATGCTGGCTAGCAAAACAGCAATGGCCATTGCTGTCATCAGTTCGACGAGCGTGAACGCGGCTTGGCGACGCATCAACGCGTGCCTTCCGTAATCAACTCAAGCCAGCTCAAGCGACCCAGCTTAAGGGTTTGTGTCTGGGTTTCGGCAACCTGCTGCTGATCGCCGCTGGTTGTCCAGCGCGTGGTCTGGATGGTCTGCGTCACCGTGTGGTTGGGGCGGCTGACTGGCCGTGCGGGTTCGATGGTGATTTGGGGCGTTGACGTCTGGCCCGACACTCGTGGGCGAAAGACCGTTTGTAGTACGACATAGACGGCAGGGTCTGCACCAAAACCCACGGCTGTGATGCGGTACAACCAAGGAGGCGATGCCTCCCCGGTTTGTGCGATTTGGCCAGACCACCGATCTGGAATGGGCTCGATAACATAGCGCGCGGCGCGAGCGGATGCGCGCTCACTGCCTGGGGTGGGGGCGGGCAAACCGATCGGCAGGCCGAGGGAAGTCGTATCCAGCAGTCCCGCCAGTTCCCAGAGCGATTGGTCGGGTCGCGGGCGGCACAACCCGAGCGTAATACCGCTACCGCAAGCTCCAATCACAAACCCCGGTAGCGTGACCGGATTGAGGGCGACGATGCGGTCTTGTGGCAATGCAACGGCGCATTCCGATGGGGTTGGCGTGTCGGTGGCCACAGACAGTTCACACTCTGCAGCGCCCAGCGCTTGTTCTGCGGCCTGTTGGGCCAGGGCATGGTCGACGATAAGGGAGGTGCGTTGCCGCTGATCCAGCACGATGTGGAACGTCGCCATGGTCAGCAGCCCGAGCAGCGCCGCTGCGGCCACGACGATCGTCATCGTGAACCCGTGCGCCCTGGCGTTGCCATTCAACATACGTCGACTTCGCAGGCGAGCGGATTGCGCAGGCGGACCGTTGCCGTGAAGAGGGCGCGGCGGCGTTGTGGCTGGGTTGGGGTAAAGCCCAGATCCTGTGCGTTGGCGCCTTCCGGCTGACGCAGGCGGGGGAACAGCGTCAGCGTCGGTACGGATTTGCCGGTGGAGGCGGGGTCGATGTAGTCACCACGTACGACCAGCGCGATATGCACGGCTTGCACACGGCGCCACTGGTCAGGGGTGATTGCCCGGGCGGAGAGTGTCGTGATGGTTGAGCCGTCTGCGGTGCCGACTGAATACAGGAGCTGCATCGTTTCAACGCCGCGAACCATGCCGTTGGATGTCCAGGCGTTGGTCAAGGGCTGACCAGATTGGTGTCTACGCGAACGACACATCAACTGCGGCTCGCCATCAGACGCCTTGGAGAGGTATAGCAGCATGTATCCGGGACGCAGATCGGCGTCGCCTCCCTGGACTTGCTCGGTCACGCCATAGCCGGAGCAGTCGGAGATACTGTTGTCAGCGCGTTGCGGGGAAGTTGGCATGTTGTGGCCGGCAAAACGCACCAGCACTGCGTCGCTGCTGCGGATGCCGCCGGAGCCACACTCAAGGTTTTCCGCCTCGCGCGGAGTGCAACTGTCCGCGCCCTGGATGGATGGTGGCGCCTTGGCGTCAGGCCATTGGCGTATCCCCCGCGTCGCAGGCGTATCGGTTACCCAGCCAGCTTGTTGCAGCGCCGTCGTCAGCAGTTCCAGTGCCTGCGTGCCGCGATCTTCGATCAGGGCTTCGTCGGTGATGCGCTGATAGCGCGCGCGAGCAAGGAGTGTGAGCTGGAGCGCGACGCCAAGCACGATTAGCGCAACAAACATGCCGACCAGCAATTCGATCAGCGTTGTACCGCGCGTGGCGTAGGACAACCGACGCATGTCACCGTAAGTCCGCGGCTTCGATTTGGGTGTTGTGTTCGCGGACTTGAGCCGATAGTTGGCGCAGGCTTTGGCCGGTCGTTTCCATGCGGTCCAGCGCGGCAAGAGTGCCTGCGGCGCAGAGCGACAGCAGCGCGAGCGCGATGAGGGATTCGATCAGGATGGCGCCGTGTTGGCGGTGGGAGCGGGGAGGCATGAGTCGGCAGAGCACTTGACGGAGCCGCTCAAGTTAGTGTGAATTTGGCCGTATAAATGTCATATCTGGTCAATACCCTCCTTTGTGGTCTGGAAAGGGCATTCGCTGTCGGGGTGCCGGCGGTAGCGGATTGTTGGATTTTCGTCAATATCGGCTTACTCGATGCTTGTCGTCGAGGGGGGGGCGGCGCCGAATGAACTTTGCGCTGTTGATCCAACAGCTGTCATTTGCTGCGCCCAAGGGGCTCGTTCGCCCTCTTGCTTTGGGTGCGGTTCTTGTTCACGCGACGCATTGAGAGTGTTCGGCTATTCAAATTCTCGAAATCCCGCGGTTGCATCAACCCAACAAGTAGCGCTTACCTATGGGGCAGGTGCTATTGACACTGATTGGTCGCATCCTCCATGATTGGCTTCTGCCGGATATCATGAGCAGCAGAATCAAAAGAACGTAATCGGGTAATCGGGAATGACGCATCTTTCACGAGGATGCGTCTGTCGTTTCAAGCAGCCGGGGGGCTATATGTACAGGGTCAAAGTCACACTCTCGCCGTCGAACATTCTGCGGCAGCATTGACATGTCCGTGCCGCTCTGCGCCAACGCAAGCGTGCCGCGTAATTCCGACTTGGTGGGTTCCTCTTCAATCAGGAGAGGGCGGCTACGTCCGGCAATTGCGCATGCATCTGGGTTCACGCTTGTCGAACTCATGATCACGGTGGCCATCGTGGCCATCTTGGCTACGATTGCTTATCCCAGCTATACCGACTACGTCACGCGCGGCAAGCTGGCCAACGTTACCAACATGCTCGCGGGTATTCGCGCGCAGATGGAACAGTATTACCAAGACAATCGCACCTACGCAGCGGTCGGGACATTCACCCCACCATGTCAGGCGATTTCGACTGTGGCCGAGTTTTCGGTAGCCTGCGCAATTACGAATGGCGGTAACAGCTACACGATGACCGCTGTCGGCTCGGGGACCACCGCGGGCTTCACCTACACGGTGAATGAAACGAACGTTCAGGCGACGACCGCGGCACCCACTGGCTGGAACACGTCCACGACATGTTGGATCACTAAGCGAGGACAGTCGTGCTGATTGGCCCGGGCGCCCGGCGCTGCGGCTTCACGCTGATTGAACTGCTCGTCACGATTTCGGTGTTTGCCTTTTTGATGCTCCTGGCGGCACCGAGTTTTACGAGCTGGCTTCAGGACGCGCAAGTGCGCACTGCGGCTGAGTCTCTGGGGAATGGTTTGCGCGTTGCGCAAGCCGAAGCTGCGCGCCGCCACAGGCAGGTTGCAGTGGTGCTGACCAACGGCGCGCCTGCGCCAGGTGCGACGGCGCAAGCCAACGGAAAGAACTGGTTGGTTATGGTGATTCCGAACCCGGCAGCGGGCGAGTTGTACACCAACTCCAACTTCATGGCGACGGCGATGGTGCAAAGCGGCGCGCTTGGTGCGGTTGCACCCAACGCGCAGATCACCGGGCAGGCGGCGGTTTGCTTCAGTTCGTTGGGCCGGCTGACTACGCTCAACGATGGCACATACAACTGCACCATCCCCCCCACGGGCACGGTCACTTACGCCGTGACGAATAGCCGTTTTGCCACCGCACGGGCATTGAATGTGACCGTGGGCCTTGGCGGTTCGATCCGTGTGTGCGATCCGAGCAAGTCTTTGTCGCAGGGTAGTCCAGATGCGTGCAGCTAACCTCGCCCCAAACCGAGTCGAACGCAGCCGGCGATCACAGAGCGGGATGACGCTCATCGAGGTGCTGGTTGCAATGCTGCTGTTGACCGTGGCGTTGACGGCCATGGTGATGGCGCAGATCCGTGCTTCGCAGGTGTCGGTTGACGCCGAGGACCGTAATCGGGCCGCTTTGCTGGCCAATGAACTGGCGAGCATGATGTGGCAGAACCACACGGTCAATCTGCCGGCGTCGTCGGTGGCTGCGTGGCAAACGATGGTGGGTACCAACGTGAGCTACCGGACGGCCAGCGCATCGAGCCCCGTCGGTAGTGGTCTGGGTGGCCTGCCCAATGGTACGGGTTCGGTCTCCGTTGATAGCACGACCAATATCGCGACAATCACCGTTACCTGGCAGGCGCCGTCTCACGGCGTGAACGCGACCGCCGGTATGAGCAGCACGAGCAAGTATGTGACGCAGGTGGTGCTGCCGTGATCGCCCGAACTCCAACCAAGCGGCCATTGCGCGCCGCGCGCCAGACCGGCCTCAGCCTGATTGAGCTGATGGTGGCGCTGGTCGTCAGCATGGTCATCGTTGGCGCAGTGTTTGGCCTGATGAGCGTATCGGAAGGGCGTAAGCGGACCACGATGTCGGTCAGCGATGTCAACCAAAGCGGTGTGTTCGCCTTGTACCAGTTGGACAAGGCGATTCGCAGTGCAGGGTCGGGCTATTCGCAGAACTGGCCGCTGACCTATGGCTGCCACCTCAATGTCAATTTGAGCGGCACTCAAATTCTCCCGTCTCCGGCGAGTATGCCGGCGCCGTTTAAGAACCTGGCTACGCAGCTGGGCGGGTTCCGGTTGGCGCCGCTGTTGATCGTGCAGAACGGCACGGCGCCGACCACCGGAACTTCTGACGCGATCATCACGATGGCGGGCAATGCCGGCTATGGCGAGATTCCGACTGAGTTTACCAATACTGCGCCGACGGTTTCCGGAAGCGTGGTGAATCTCAGCCTGGTCAACACCATGACCTTCAACGCGGGCAACTTGGTGCTTGTGGCGGACCGCAATAACGCTCAGGGCAACGTGCAGCCCTGCTATATCGGGCAGGTGCAGACCGGCTTTACGGGCAGCGTCGCAGTGCAACTGCCGCTGGCCGGCGCCTATGACGCATCGGTGGGCCTGGACGGTAACGCGGCCAGCATCTCTGCAACAGGCGTGGCCATGAACCTCGGCAATGTCGGTGGGGGCAACTTGCCGGCGTTTGGCGTGTACGGCGTGGGTGCCAACAACACGTTGATGTTCTACGACCTGCTGCAATCGGGGGGCAACGGTACTAACGCAATCCCGCTTGCCGATGGCGTGATGGAAATGCATGCCCTGTATGGCATCGACCCGAACAACACCGGCAATGTCAGCTGGCAAGCGCCGACAGGCGCATTCGATGCGGCAACGCTGTCCAACGGCACGCAGACTGCCGCGGCCAATCTCTATGCGATCAAGGCGGTACGGATCGGCTTGATTCTGCGGACGTCGTTGCCCGAACGCGCACAGCAATACGTGACGAGTGCCAGCGCAGCCAGCGTACCCAGCGCCGCCACCGCGACGGGCGTCGTCAGCCCGGGGCCGCTCGTGCTGTTTGCCGATGTGCCAGGGCTGGCCTATACCCGGACGCTCACAGGCGCGGAGCAAAACTATCGTTACCGCGTGTTGGAAGCCACGATCCCCTTGCGCAACACGTTGTTGCAGCGCTGACGATGCCAACCACGCCCAAGTTTCGTTCGAATCGTGCTTTGCGCCTCGCGTTGCGCAGGCGTCAATCCGGCGTCGTTCTGCTGATTGCGCTGATTGCCGTGGTCATTCTGGCCATTGGCACCGTGGCGCTGTTCCGCTCGTCTGATGCTGCACTGTTCAATGCAGGTAACCTCGCATTCAAGCGGGACATGACCAACCGTGGTGAGTTGGGCATCGCCGCCGCCAAGGCAGCCCTGACCAGCGGTGCACTCAACCAGGAATCGGCGCGCCAGAGCAATCAACTGACCAGTGGCTACTACGCCACAATGCAGGCGACCGGCACGCATGGTGTTCCCAACACGCTGATCGGCTATCAGCCCGCCACCGCATCAACTCCGTTGCCAACCATCAATGGCGGCGACGGCATCACCATTTACTACATGATCGACCGCCTATGTACCGCGCTAGGCTCGACTGACCCATCCAATGCTTGTGTGGTCAGCTCGATCGGCTCGGCCAAGGGGGGGACGGTCCTGCCGTATCGTGGCCAGGCCCAGCCGCCTTCGGTGCCTGTCTACCGTATCAGCGTGCGGGTCGATGGGCCGCGTAATAGCCAGACCTTCCTCCAGACCACTGTTTCTCTCTGAGTTGCTGAACTGCCATGCACCCCACTCGTGACCGAGGTTGGAAGGCCAGCGCTTCGCGGAGCCCTTCCGTTATGACTTTCCTGCGCGGCTTGCTTGCAAGCATCTTGTTGTTGCCGGCGATGCTGGTGTCGGCAGCACAAACCGATCTGGCAGATCAGCCGCTGTTCAGTTCCGTGTCGGTGCCAGGCAATCTGCTCCTCTCGCTGTCGGTGGAGTATCCGACCGCCAACAGCATTGCGTATGTCAGCAGCTATACGGCGGGGGTCAAGTATTTGGGCTACTTCGATCCGCTCAAGTGCTACACCTATCAGTACGACGCCAACACCGATGCCAACAACTATTTCGTACCGGCAACGGCTGCAAATAGCAGCTTTCAGTGTGCCAGCGGCAGCAATTACTGGAGCGGCGCGTTCCTGAACTGGGCGGCGATGCAAACCATTGATCCATTTCGATGGGCGCTGACGGGCGGCTACCGCGTCACGGATACGGCATCGTTGACCGTACTTGAAAAGGCCTGGGCGTCTGGCCAGGGCGGCTCTAGTGAAACGCCTAATCGCACCATCAGCGGTAGTAGTACCGTGGCGGCGATTACGCCGTTCAATTGGAGCAGTCTTGGTGTGCGTATCTACGGCGCCGGCAACAAACTGTATTTCACCAAAAGCGGCAATCTGGATTCGGGTACCGTCAATACTTACAGTTCCGGCTCTGCGCAAGATTCTTCCAAGGTGTGGTCTGTCATTGTGCGCGTCAAGGTGTGCGACCCATCGATGCCTGAAGCGAACTGCACGAAGTACGGCAGCAACTACAAGCCGGAAGGCCTGATGCAGCAGTACTCGCAGCGCATCCGGTTTGGCGCGTTCGGTTACCTCAACGACTCCAACATCATGCGCGATGGCGGGGTGCTGCGCTCCAAGATGAAGTTCATTGGTCCAACCCAACCGGTGCCGGGCCAGAACCCCACGACCAACACGCTGGCTGAGTGGAGCGCGACGGACGGGACGATGATTGCCAATCCGAACCCTACTGACGCTTCCGCGAGCAACGTTAGCAACAGCGGGGTGATGAACTACCTCAACAAGTTCGGCTCGACCTCACACACCTACAAGACATATGACCCCGTTGGTGAGCTGTACTACGCGGGCATCCGGTACTACAAGAACCTCGGCAACGTTGCCAGCTATTCCTCCAACACCAACGCCACCCAGATTGACGGCTTCCCGGTCATCCAGACATGGGATGACCCCATCCAGTATTCCTGCCAGAAGAACTACATCCTTGGCATTGGCGACGTCAATACCCACGCTGATGCCAATCTGCCGGGCAGTACGATCGCCAACACCAAGTACGAGCCTGCGATGCCTTCGGAGGTGACGAGCGATACCACGGTCAACGTGGATTCCGCGACCAGCCTAGTGGGCAAGATGGAGGGCATCAGCAATCTCAACACGGCGTCGCCGTCGTGGTGCTGCGGCGACAACAACACCTTCCTGATGGCCGGGCTGGCCTACGATTCGCACGTGCGGGACATCCGCCCGAACGATTTCAAGGACAGCCTGGGTAACAAGTCCAAGATCCAGACCATCTCCACCTATTGGCTGGATGTGCAGGAGTATCAGCAGTACAAGTATCAGAACCAGTTCTGGCTGGCGGCAAAGTACGGTGGCTTCAGCGTGCCGAGCAACTACAACACGAGCAACACCACGGCGTTGGCGCAGTCGCTATGGAATGCAAGCGGCAACACGGACCCCAACGGCAAGCCGATGCCGGACAACTACTATCTGGCAGGTCAGGCGGACTTGATGGTGAATGGCCTCAACACGGCCTTCAACAATATCTCCAACGATATTCAGGCGGCCACGACGGCACTGGCGGTCTCTTCCGCCAACGTGAGCTTGACCGGCAACATTGGATATTCGGCGTCCTACAACTCGTCGACCTGGACCGGGGATGTCGCGGGTAATTCGCTGAGTTTTGATCCCCAGACCGGGCTGCCCACGCAGACTCAGGCATGGTCTGCGCAGGCAAAGCTGGGCAACCAATCGAGTTCGTCACGCCTGATCGCCACGAGCAACACCGTCGGGACTGCGCAGGGTGTGCCTTTCCGATTCGCGAATCTGACGACGACCAACCAGAGCGCACTCAGCAATTCGGCTGTGAAGAACTGGAACAACCAAGACTTCCTGAATTATCTGCGTGGAGACCAGACCAACGAAGGCACAAACGGCAAGGCGGTCTATCGCCCGCGTGCCTTCTTGTTGGGCGATATCGTTGGCTCGAAGGTCGATGCCGTGGGCCCGCCTATCGCCGTGCTGTCCAGCGCGACCAACCCGGGTTATGCAACGTTCAAGAGCACTTATGTCAATCGCAAGCCGGTGGTCTACGTTGGTGCGAACGACGGCATGATGCACGCGTTCGATGGCACGATCGGCAACACCACCAGCGGCAATGAACTGTTTGCCTATGTGCCGAGCTTCCTCTACCAAGGGCCGTGCGCTTCCGGCACCTGCACGCCAACGGTCAACGGTCTGGCGTCGCTGGGCTTGACGGGCACGAATTTCGTTCACCATGCCATGGTGGATGCCACGCCGCAGGCATTCGATATCGACCTGGCGCGTGCAGGGAACACCAGCTGGGCGAGCGCGAGCACCTCGAACTGGCGCACGATGCTGATCGGCGGGCTGGGCAAGGGCGGCAAGGGCTACTACGCGCTCGACATTACCGACCCCACGACGATCACCACCGAAAGCGCACTGGCCGGCAAGGTGATGTGGGAATTCGGCGGCCCCTCC
>NZ_JAELUI010000433.1 GCF_016429285.1 Ralstonia sp. ASV6 | reverse complement strand
GGCCCGAGCACTGCCAAAGATTGCGTCGATAACATGTCAGTTCGAGCGGACGGTTGGTTGTCTCGCCGCCAAAGACATCTTCAGCGACAAAGAACATGCCGTATAGCTCAGCCGTCATGCCCACATCTACAAACTTGCCGCTGTCGTCCATCATTGACGCTCCCATCATAACGTCGGAGAAGCCGAGGAGCTTGTTGTCGAGTTCCTGGGGTGACGATTCTTCATTTTGGGCATAGTGGCTAGGGACGGGGTCATATTGGCGGGTTGAGTATGTAGAGAACGGGTCTTCAAATGTAGTAGCAAAGTTGTCAAAGTCGTAAGAGGGCGTAAAGGGGAGATTAGGCAGTGCGCCGCCATCACTGGTATCACAAATCGGTCAGTAACAAGTCGGCAGGGCGATAC
>NZ_JAELUI010000432.1 GCF_016429285.1 Ralstonia sp. ASV6 | reverse complement strand
GACCTACATCCAGCAGATGATAGCAATGGGATTCTGCAATGACAAGGCCATTGAAGGCAATAGGTGAAAGTTTCGAATTGTTGTGAGCTCTCAAGGCCGCCAAAGCCTGCAGAGTCAACACTTGGTTTGGCGGATCTTAATTTACACTGGCCGGTACCGACGGTCGCGTCCCATCCCAGAAGATTGACGTAACTCGGATGCCATCGGCAGGCCATGCGAACGACAAATGTACGGAACAACCCGCGGGTTGCGTTCGAGCAACAAGGTGACAGCAATAGCTCCTTTGATAGGTTCCGAGTCCCATGCTCAACCCCATCAAGCATGTCTCGCTAGACCACCTAAAAGTAGCCGATTTGCGCTAGCGTAGCATTCAGCATGGCTCTCCAGCCAGTCCGCCCGTACT
>NZ_JAELUI010000431.1 GCF_016429285.1 Ralstonia sp. ASV6 | reverse complement strand
CCCCCCCCCCCCCCCCCCCCCCCCCCCCCCCCCCCCCCCCCCCCCCCCCCCCCCCCCCCCCCCCCCCCCCCCACCTTCTCACCCCCCACCCCCCCCCACTACCCTCCACGGCCTTCGTCGGCCCCCCCCCCCCCCCCCCCCCCCCCCCACTTCAACCCAGAAGCAACAGCACCACAGGCGTCAAATGGGTTAGAAGACACGAGCCACACGCTTCCAGCATCATTTTCCTTGCCAGCAACCTTGGCCCTGTCTCTTATACACATCTCCGAGCCCACGAGACATGGCGCCTGATCGCGTGTGCCGGCGTGTGGTTGAGAGGGGGGGGGGGGGGGGGGGGGGGGGGGGGGGGGGGGGGGGGGGGGGGGGGGGGGGGGGGGGGGGGGGGGGGGGGGGGGGGG
>NZ_JAELUI010000430.1 GCF_016429285.1 Ralstonia sp. ASV6 | reverse complement strand
ATTCTCGATTGCATTGGATGCAAGGCTGGCTAAAAGCGCCGTCCCCGTAACCTGTACCAATCAGTCCCGGGGTTCTGTTCCAGTAAGTCTCTATTCATGATATACTTATATGTCGGTTACTCACCTATCACACTGTTTGTTTTGTTCCATGCCACAAGTCGTCCAAGGAACTTCATTTTCTGCAGAACAGAACGGACAAACCACTGTCCTGCTCTTCGAGTCATCGATGTTGTTCCACGGCCGCTTGGTTGTCGCAGACCACCACGTATCGGCCTCTGGAGAAGGGTTATAGTTGAACTGTGAATCAATAGCTTGGTCAACGAGAAACCACGGCATTCCTGCAGTCCAAAGGTCATGCAAACCATATCTCATGGCATCTTCAAGATAACACCGTGGGTTGAGCA
>NZ_JAELUI010000429.1 GCF_016429285.1 Ralstonia sp. ASV6 | reverse complement strand
GTATAAGAGACAGATGCAGTACTCCGCCGTCTACCACGCAAACTTCGAGTAGATCTGCCTTTGAAGGATGACCGCGAAGCCATTCTGAAGCTGCTTCTTAGAGGCGAAACATCAGACAGCTCCGTCTCCGTGGACGAGTACGCTAAACGAACACCGTACTACTCCGGCTCCGATCTGAAAAACGTCTGCGTCGCCGCCGCCATGGCAGCAGTCGAGGAGGAAAACGAAGCAGCAGCCAAGCACACAGGGCCCGAGCCCTTCCAGTACCCGGAGAAGAGAGTGCTGCGACATGACCACTTTGAGAGCGCGATGAAGCAAATACCCGCCAGCATCAGTGAGGACATGGCCTGTCTCTTATACACATCTCCGAGCCCACGAGACATGGCGCCTGATCTCGTATGCCG
>NZ_JAELUI010000428.1 GCF_016429285.1 Ralstonia sp. ASV6 | reverse complement strand
ATACAGGGGATCGGAGGCGCGGGCATCGGTGTCCTCTGCGAGATTGTCATCTGCGACCTGGTGCCCCTCCGCGAGAGAGGTACCTACATGGGTGCCGTATTTGGCATGGTCGGCATCGGAGCCGCCCTCGGTCCTCTCTTTGGCGGACTGCTCGTCAGCTACAGCACCTGGCGCTGGGCTTTCTACATGACTCTACCCATTGGCGGTGTTGCGACTGTACTGCTGTTTGCTCTCTTGCAAGTCAAGTATGACAAATCCCGGACGTGGACCACCAAGTTTTTGAGCCTCGACTGGCCGGGGAACAGCCTCTTCGTTGGCGGCACTGTCCCGGTGCTGATTGCCCTCAGCTGGGCAGGAGGGCAGTACCCGTGGTCATCTTATCAGGTCCTTGTGCCGCTTATTATC
>NZ_JAELUI010000427.1 GCF_016429285.1 Ralstonia sp. ASV6 | reverse complement strand
ACCAAGCAGGTAACTGACAACTAATATATACATATATATATATATATTGACGTTTGTCTGGCAATTTCTAGAAGAAAGAAACAGAAAGAAAATAGAAGATAGTCGTATGGTGGAAATCTGTGGCCAGGTTTACGGAGTAAATTCCGGTAGTATTACGCAACAGAAGTAAGCAAATGCCACCCACCCTACGCAGTGAGGGCGGCCATATCAACGGAAAGCCACCGCATAGATCTTGTGTGAGAATAATACAGTGTTCTATAGGGCACCAGTAGAGGGTACAGCGCCCAGATTTGGGTTGTAGAAAATTCGGCGTCTTCCATAAGCCACTACACACAACCCTTTTCATTTTGCTTTGCTCTTCTTGCCACCTCTGTCGCAGCAACAGCGACACAACTATGCGTAGCAC
>NZ_JAELUI010000426.1 GCF_016429285.1 Ralstonia sp. ASV6 | reverse complement strand
GTACTACTGCGTAAGTAGGCACGAGTACTAAAAGAATAGAGCATTCGCACAGTAGCAGTCAAGCATCATCGCGCACTGTATATTCCTGCTGAACTTACAGCCCGATGGAGTGCTGAGATGGCTGGTTCGCTCGGCCTGCTTCAGTAGGCAGGTATTCAATTGATGGCACAGTAGGTACCTGGAAGGCAGCTATTGCCAGGCGACTACGGATTGTACAGTACCTGCAGCCGCACCCGCTCTACGCCCCAGCCCCAGTGCCGGGGGATTCGTTCTACGTGTGGCCTCCTTTCATTGTCTGAGGGCGACGACATTTTCTCTACAGGCCTCAAAGTAAGTAGCGAATGTGGCATTCGATATTATACTGCTTGGCACTTGTCTTGATTTAACAGCAGTGCCTTCTCCAAGAC
>NZ_JAELUI010000043.1 GCF_016429285.1 Ralstonia sp. ASV6 | reverse complement strand
ACGCAGATCTGCCTCGACCATCATCTGGCAAAGCTGTTCGAGCGTGGTTTGCGGCTTCCAGCCCAGTTCGCGGGTCGCCTTCTCCGGAGTGCCGATCAGAAGATCCACTTCAGCAGGTCGATAGAACTTGGGATTGATCCGCACGACGATCTTGCCCGATGCAGCATCGATACCCACTTCCTCCTGGTCCTTACCCTGCCACTTCACCTGAATGTCCGCAGCCTTGAACGCCATGGTGACGAAATCACGGACAGTTTCGGTGCGGTTGGTTGCCAGCACATAGGTATCGGGCTTATCGGCCTGCAACATGCGCCACATGCCCTCGACATACTCCTTGGCAAACCCCCAGTCGCGCTTGGCCTCCAGATTGCCCAGCTCCAAGACATCGAGCTTACCAAGCTTGATCTTGGCGACCGAGTCCGTGATCTTGCGCGTCACAAACTCGCGGCCGCGAAGGGGGGACTCATGATTGAACAGTATCCCGCTGCAACCAAAGATGCCGTACGACTCACGATAGTTGACAGTAATCCAGTGGGCATACAGCTTTGCCACGCCATACGGGCTGCGCGGGTAGAACGGGGTGTCCTCCGCCTGCGGAACGGCCTGCACCTTGCCAAACATTTCCGACGTGGAAGCTTGGTAAAAGCGAATCGCCGGGTTGACGATACGGATAGCTTCCAGCAGGTTCAGCGGGCCGATACCAGTGATTTCAGCTGTCGTAACCGGTTGATCGAACGACACACCAACAAAGCTCTGAGCAGCCAGGTTATACACCTCAGTGGCACCAGTTTGCTGCAGCAGACGGATGCTAGCGCTGAGGTCGGTCAGGTCGTACTCGACCAAGTGCAGATTGGGGTGATTCTGGACGCCGAGTTCCTCGATACGCCAGAAGTTTACGGAACTGGTTCGCCGATAGGTGCCATAGACAACGTAGCCCTTATCGAGCAATAGTTCGGCGAGATAGGCACCGTCTTGACCAGTGATACCGGTGATAATTGCAGTCGTATTTTCTTTACTCATTTGATTCTTTCTAGTCAGTCAACATATTTACTTCAGTATCTCAGGGGTCTTTGGCCATTTCCTAGCTTGCCCACGCTGCTTACAGGGAGCCAGCCGAAAGTCTTTCAGCGCACCCCAACTGCGACGCCAAAAGCTGGCCCAATCGCTCTGCACTTTGCGCCCAAGTCTCCCACTTAAGTCCTGCGATATCCGGCATCTGTCCCCGCGCCCTGAGCTCCAGCCACACTCGCACAGCCTGACCGAGATCAACCGCATCAGTTCCGCCGAAGTAATAAGCCGACGCTCCGGCAACCTCACGAAACACGGGAATATCGCGCGCAATGATAGGAAGACCGTGCTGAGCCGCCTCAATCAAGGGTAGCCCATAGCCCTCCCCTTCCGAAGGGGCCAGCAAGCACGAGGACGCAGCATAAATACGGCTCAGGTATTCATCGCTGATTCCCTCGAGCCAGTGGAGACGCTCACCCAGTTCTGGACAATCTCGAATACTTTCGACCACCTCCGGGATCGTTCTGCGCTCATGCTCGGGCAAACCCTTCCAACCCTCATGACCAACGATCACCAAATTCACATCGACACCAGCGCTCCATAGCTGCTCAAAAGCTCGAAGAGTCTGCAGATGGCCCTTTCGCGGCTCTATCGTACCGACCATCAGAAATGTGGGGCGAGAAGAGAGATGTTCCAGAAGAGTGCCCGCGCCTTCGGGCAGGCCCATCGTCGGGAAAGAAGCTGACACGTCCGCGCCATGGTGGGACATCAGCAATGTTGGCAAAGATTCGTTGCCGGGAGGAGGATTCTCCCGCAACCAATCGGATACCGCCTGTCGCACGTCATCAGAAATACAGATCAGCATGTCCGAATTCGCACAAATGGCCGTTGTCCAAGCCTTGTGCACATCATGGGCCCACGGCGGAAAGAACTCCGGTCGAGTGATCGGCAACAAATCATGCACCATGAACCCAACTTTCGCTCCGCTCACCCGCCAATAGTTGTATAACCCTTGCCCCGCTGCCCGGACCACGCCATCAGAAAAAAGGTCCAGCGCGATCAAAGCGTCTCCGCGCACAGGAATCACGAGTTCGTCCTGCGCCGGCACCAACTGGAAACCCTGCTGCGACGACAGATACGTTTGGGCCCTACGTACGTGCCACTGGTCGTTCTCCTGGCTAAGATAGACAGGCACCACGTCACAGCTTTTGGGTGGGTTGAGCAGCAACTCCCGAAGTAGGGCCCTGGCAACTCGCTCAATGCCTGTCTTCAAGTCGTTTCGCGCCGTCGCAGATACATCCACATAAATATGCGGCTTCCGGGCGAGGAACAGCAGTTCGGCAGCCTTCTCTGCAACGCCGTCCTGAACATCAGGTGTGCACTCTGGGTAGCTCGCCCAAAACTCAACAGCTGCCTGACGCTCGCATTGCGTTCGCTCGGACCTCAAAACCGCCTCTATCGCCTTGGCATAGCCAGCAGCAGTCTTCGCGGGAGCATGATTAGCCTCAACATATGCGGGACCCATGAGCCGCAATTTAGCCCTCAACTCCGCATCTCCATATAAGCGCTCCAAGGCGGCAACCAAATCGCCGACGTCGAATTCGTCTTCCAGCTTCAATAGGGTGTCGTTGGGATACTCCGCCATCGGACCGTTAGCATTTACCACCAGAGGAATGCCATGGGCGAGACAGTCGAGTACCGTGCGTGACGTCTCTCCGCGAGAATGCGTACGCAATTGCACCGCCATATCGGCAGAAGACAGATAGTCTTTGAAGGTGTCGTGGTCTGCGAAGCCGGTAATCTTGATGCGAGCGCCGCCATCAATGTCGGCGATTGCTCCATCAATACGATTACCATAATCCGATTCGTCCCGCCCCCCGACAAAAACCAGCTTGCAACGCTTGTCGCTTGCCAAATTGGATCGACCCCAAGCCTCCAATAGAACGTGATTGAGCTTGGTGTAGTCCATAAAACCTAAAGCGCAGACTACAAAGTCATCGTCTGTATAGCCCAAGGCGGCACGTGCTTGCTTGCGCTGCACATTCTTAGCACACGCTCGATGCTGACGCACCACGCTAAGCTTTGGTGCAAAAGCATCGCCATAGTACTTACAAATCAAATCACGGCTATATTCTGAATGGATCACGATACCAAGCGCGTCTCTAATCACGTCGTAGCTACAGGGCCACTCGAGTTTGGCCGCGTGCTCGCCTTCGCGCGCCAAGTACTCAAGCGCGGCATAACCATGTGAGTCCAACAAGGACTGCTTAAACGCGTTGTAGCGATATCCAGAAGCCTCCATCCACAATTTCAGGCTGCTAAGATAAAAATCATGTAAGACGACCACACCGGGGTACTGCTTCATCAAGTCCAGCATGTGAACATGAAAAGGCGAATTCCCCATCTGGTAGACAATACGCTCAAACTCACCTGCATGTTGTTTGAACCAAGAAATACTCTGCACGGCTATGCTTGCATTTCCGGGAATAGGCTGCACCGCAGTCTGATCCGAAATTACCGTAATATCATAGAGTTCGGCAAGCGCGGGAATCAGATCTGCAACGTAGTCTGCAATACCGGTGCGTTCAGGGGGTAATGGTGTGACCAGCGCTACACGCGATTTCCTTAGGAGCTCGCGATTAATGGTTTTTCCCGCATCACGGCTCGATCCACGTCCGACCCGCTCCTCAATGGCACCCAGTGCTCGCCGCGCCGTCTTATCCCATGAGAATTCTCCCGCCTGCTTTACCGCATGCTCACGCAGAGACTGACGAAAGTCATCGTCGGTCAGCGATCTAATCATTAAATCGCATAGTTGCGAAACTGACGTGGGGTCAAATAGGGCATCTTCGCGACCAATGACCTCAGGCACACTTGTCTTGCAAGAGCCGATCACCACTGCGCCGCAAGCCATCGCCTCCAGCGGCGGCAGACCAAAGCCTTCATGCAAAGAAGGGAACACGAAAAGATCGCACGCTTGGTAGAGCAAGCGCAGATCGGCATCCGAGACATGACCCAACACGAGAAGCTGGCCGGGAACGAGTCCCGAGTCGATGGCGATCTGCTGAATTTCGTGAATCTTTTCCTTTTCTGCCCCCCCCACTAAGACTAGTTGATACGTTTCCCTCAACTCCGCAGGCAAGGCCGCAAAAGCACGTACCAACTGACCGAAGTTCTTCCGTGGCTCAAGGTTGCCGGCGGACATGACGAAGCGCTTCGCAATTCCAAATTCCCCTCTCAGCTGGGCTAGATCGATCGGCCCCTCAGCCGTGCAGAAGTGAGCATCACATGCAGAGGACATATTAACTATGTGCTCCGCAAGTTCAGGCAACGCCGCAGCACACTCTTGCCTGGAGTAGTCAGAAATTGACAGCAGAAGATCGGCGCGCTTTAGCGAAGCGATTTTCCGGCTGTAGTAATCTTTATAATGCGCTGGCCAATTCGGGTCTGGATTTAGATAAGGAATCAGATCGTACAAAGTGACGGCCGTAAAAGGTGTATCTCCCAGCGCCCCCACCGAAGTGATCGCGTCATCAACAAATCCCTCGAACAAACTGGTCAAAATCACCGCATCCGGCGCCATGGATGAGATCAATCGCTCCCGCGCCAATTCCGCAACTCGCGCACGCCCTGTATTAGCTGTGTCAAATTCAGCGACCGGGCCCTCAGCATCAAAGACCACGATATCATTAACATCGACTTGACCAACAAACTCTTGCCGAAGTTCCCTCAAGCCCTCTGAGTAAAGACCATTTAGAAGAAGTTTGATGGAATGATCACCACGGTTTCGAACGATCGCCTTGGCAAGGGCAACCGAGTATCGGCCGATTCCTCGAAATCGACTGGCAGATTGACACCCCTGCAGATCAAGTATAATTTTCACGGCAATTCAGAGCAAAAGGTAAAATCGTTACATCAGAAAAGCGAACGATAACAACGGACAAGTTCCGGAATTGCTTGCGGCCAGAGCAATCGGCTACGGGCCGCCCAGATGGATTTTTCCGTAGATGAAACCGCAACCTCTGCAACCCCAGCCCGCATAGACTCGTGGGACCACGGATCCACGTACGTTACTGAATCACCGAAGTATTCAACGGTCGAGCCCACCTTGGTCAGAAGGACACGAGCCCCCAAAGCAGCCGCCTCGATAGCTGCGATGCTTGGAGTTTCCAGAAGACTGGGCATTGCAAAAAATTCGCAGCCGGCCATGGCGGATCGCAACATCTCCGACGCGTAGGGCAAATTACCAATAATTCGTAGCTGCCCCCCCCCCGCCTCCATGCAGGCATCCGCGTAAGACTGATTGCGGATAGTTCCGGCGATGACAAAGAGCACATCGGGCCGCGCTTCGCGCAAAACGCGAAGAAATTCAAGTTGATTTTTTCTTGGCTCTATGTTGGCAACATTCAGGACATAGGAGCCATCAATACCAAACGCAGCTCTAAAGAGCGCAGGATCTACTGGAACAAGGAAGTCTGCCTCGGCCGCATTGTAGACGGTGTGAAATTTCTCGCGCGGAAAACCGTATACGTCACTTAGAGTATCAGCCTCCATGTTGGAATTCACGATGATACGGTCAGCCAATTCAAGGACGTTCCATATTGCCGCATGCGGGTAATTCTCCTTTGTCTCCTGCGTCACCCAAAGGTTGGGATTAACGACAAACTTGAGTCCCCGCTTTTTGGCATAGTCACACATCTCGATAATACCCGGCATGACAGAAAACGCATGGAAAACCTGGTACCGATCAAGACTAGGTTTCCACATATCGTATAGATCTGCCTGCACCCCAAACCGAGGCAAATGATGGGCGTAAGCAAGTAATTGGCGCTCACCGCCCCCAGGGACATCCATGGCCCATGGATAATTATAAAACAGTGCCTTCAAGATCGAATCCCGAATATTTATAACTGCCAGCGCTGGTCGATTTCTTCAATATTCCCTACGATTGATTCCAAACCGTTTGCATTAACCAGTCACGCCCCGTGATTCCTGATGCCTGATCAGACAAAAGAAAGGCGACGAGATTCGCCACTTCGGCGGTCGTGTTAAAACGTTTAAGCTCAAGGGGCCGGCAAATATCTTTGTAAAACTGCTCGAAAGTTACCCCCTCCTCCACAGCCATACGATCCACATCGATGTATGACATCTCTGTCCCCACCCAGCCAGGACAAACCGCATTCACTGTAACGCCTTCGGCACCAAGCTCCTTGGCCCAGCACTTGGTCATCCCAATCAAACCAAACTTCGAAGCGCAATAGGCGGAATAGCCTGCCCGTCCCTCCTGGCCGAGCTGAGAAGCAATGTTGACGATACGACCAGGTCTCGAAAGATGTGGGAGCAACCCTTTTGTCAACAAATAGGGACCAATAAGGTTGACACCAAGCACTTCATCCAACGGATCATCGCCGGCATCGGCTATGGAAAACGTCTTGCAGATTCCCGCATTGTTCACGATTCCCCACAACGGATTTTTCCAGCTTCCGATAAACCGGCTCACAGCGACACGGTCGCGAAAATCCAGCACAATGATATGTACATTTGCTTGTTGCGCTACATGTGACTGCCGCAAGCGTGCAAGAGAAGCCTCACTACTCACTACCAGATCCAGAGCATATCCCTGCTCAGCCAAGGTTTCCGCGATACCCAGACCAATGCCGCGACCGGCACCCGTCACCAACACACGTTTCATTTGCCAACGCCCCAGAATGATTCCTCCCCACGCATTTTTCCAAGCGCTGACATAAGCTGTTCAGCAGATTCCCGCCAAGAATGTACTTTAATACTATTCACGCATGACACTGAACCGGTATGAGAGCTATGCAACCATTCCCGCAGCAACGCACGCAGCTCTGCATTTGATTTTCCCTGAAAGTATGTTGCACCTGCTCCGCATATCTCCCTGAACACTGGGATATCACGCACAATTAATGGAACACCAAAGCGCGCAGCCTCCACCAATGGGAGGCCAAATCCTTCGGCTAGCGAAAGTGCTAGTAGAACTGATGCGCTGGAATAGATTTCGCGCAAATATTCATCACTAATGCCATCCAGCCAGAACAATTTTTTCCCGAGCTCCGGATGCTCTTTCAGGCGCTGCGCTAGGCGTTCAATCTTCCACCCCTCGCGCCCCACCATCACCAAGTTGACATCTGCCCCCTCGGCCCAAAGACCTTCGACCGCGTCGAGCGCAAGTTCATGGCCTTTTCTCGGCTCCAGGGTTCCCACCATAAGAAAGGTCGGCGCAGCACGGAGTCGACCAAGCACTGACGACACATCCTGCGGCAAACCCTTGGTCGGCACACTCTCGCTGATATCGGATCCGAGATAAAAATACCCCAGCTGAGGGAGCTCAGCGCGCCTCGGTTTGTGCGTTTCCAGCCAGCGCCTCACATCCTGACGCACCGAATCGGAAATGCAAATCAGGCCATCCGCCTCTTCGCTAGCACATTCGAACCAATGGGAGAATAAATCCAAATAATCATTTCCTTCGAACCAAGCATTTGTACCTTCGAACCACTCGGGGTACATTAACGGCACCAAATCGTACACGACAAAATAGATGCAGACGCCTTCACCACGAAATCGAACCAGTTCTTGGCGAAGGCTCGGCGTAATGTTGTACGCCAAATCCACGCTAAGGAAAATATCCCCCTGCAAAGGTTCAATGTTCTCCTCAGTAATACCACGGTCACCCGACAACATTGACGGAACCGAACGAAACACCCCAGCCACACCATCGCCAACCACCGGCACCACTTGCCAATCTGATGGACAACTACGGCTTACTGCGAGAAGTAAGGCACGCGTAACGCGCTGGATTCCGGTGCCCTTATCGAAACCAGCCAGTTCCGTCACGTCGAAGAACAAGCGATGACCCATACAGAAGCCAATTTTCAGTATTAAAACCTACGGATGCTTGCCCCTTGTCAATGACCAAGTGAGCAAGCAAACTTGCCCGCGCCTCAAAAGCTTGGGCGCGGCCTCACAAGCATACGATTCAGCTCAGCGCCTGGCGGCGGTTACGCTCAATCGCCGCGAATATTACATCCTGCTCAATGTAATGGCCGAAATTTCCGGTCGTAGTAGGGGCCATTACCCCCGCGGTCCTCACAAGGCCCATATAGGCTTTTCCATTTAAGAAATGCTTGTCGTAGCGAATCTTTTCCCAGAGATCAGATAACGAAAATGCATCTGGAACGATTGTGGGCAACCCGATGCGCCTAAAGACGTCGTAGTGCAATTCCACTGTTTCCTCATCGGACAAGCCGAGCAGCAGTGCTACCTCCGCCGATACACACATACCGATCGAGATCGCTTCTCCGTGGTACACCTCGCCTTCGGACAAGTGCTCCACAGCATGCCCGATAGCATGGCCATACTGCTTCAGTGTTTCATCGTAATCTGAATCAAGGTCACCGCTCATGACTTCGAGCTTGAGCTCGATCGACTTTGCGACAACTTCAGAAAGAAAATCCGGATCGACCAAGTGCTCGCTATTCGAGCAAATGAACGAGAGAAACGCCGTGTCCTGACAGATCGCATGCTTGATGGATTCAGCCAAACCGTCGCGAATCAGGCGTACGTCCAGCGTGCGCAATACCAGTGGGTCTACGATAATCTTGGACGCCGGATAATAGCTTCCGATGAGATTCTTGCCGTGATCGAAGTTGATCGCCTGCTTGAAATCAATAGCAGCATCCACCTGAGACAGCAGGCTCGTTGGAAAATGAACTAGCCCGATCCCACGATAGAGTGTGGATGCAAGGAAACCGGCGAGGTTGTTCACAACACCGCCGCCAAGACTGAAGATCACTGAGTACTTATCAAAGCCGTAGTCGAGAGCCTTCTCAACAAGCTGGGAATACCACCGGAAGCTCTTGGAACCCTCGTGTGCGGGAACGACCAGGGTACGGACGGAACGACCAGACCGCTCAATACACTCCAGCACCCGACGCAGGTACAGCTTCTCTACATTCTTGTCGGTAACAAGAAGGTGTTTGGATTCCTTCCGAATATGGTCAAGGACACCCATCGTATCCAAATGCCGAAGGGCGTCTTTCCGGACAACAACTTCGCTTTCCAACCTTCGATCGGCGTGAAAATTGAATTGGCGTGGCAAATTGGTTTCGCTCATACAGATCTTATTGCGCGGCTTGTCATCTTGCGCTGGTTCGTTTCCGGGTTAGCGTTAGGCTCGCAGTTTCAGCACTCGCACCAATGGCTCAAGACTCTGCGGTAGCAGATGCTGATTATGGATATTCCGCTGCAACTGCGGGGACACAGGCGCACTCAGTGCGGCCTCCACCCCGCGCTGAATGGACGAGGTCGAGATCGGATCCACTTGGTGCACCAGGTCGCCAAAATGCTCCTGAGTCCACGCTCCCGCCGAAAGCACCAAGGGTATGCCAGCCAATCCAGCTTCGAAAGCCGAAAACCCGACAGGCTCGAGTGACACTTCAATGTATGCCTCGCATCCGTGAAGGGCGGAGCGCAGCATTTCCGACTTGGGTTGCAGATAGGGCAGAAACTTGAAGTGGCCTGGTGCCGCCTTCACACAGGCCTCGTAGTAGGCGCGATCTCGATAGTCACCAATGAAAACTAACGGGATCTTCGAATCCCGGAGTGCGTGGATCGCAGACAGCTGATTTTTGCGTTCTTCGATAATGCCAACGCTAAGCAAATAATCGCCCAGCTTGTAGGTGTCCCTGAACAGACTTCCGTCGATCCGCTCTTCAAAACAGGAATCGACACCCCAACGGCAGTACGCCACCTTGGACGCGTCCAGTGACACATACTGGGCGACGTTCTCATACTCAGCCTTCGACTTGAAGACAACTACATCTGCCAGTTTGAAGAATTCGGCCACCGAGTTCCTGTCAGCTTGGGACGGCTCCTTAGCCCACCAGACACTGGGCAGCAATACCAGCTTCTTGCCCGCAGCCTTCACTTCCCGGACGAATTCCATCCCCGTTGGCACCACGGAGTAATGCAGGATCACGTCATATTTACTCAGCGGCAGCGACGTCGAACCATAGATATCAGCGCGAACGCCCAACTGCCTCAGGTTCGTCAGCAAGTCGACAAGTTCGAGCTCGCCCCCACCGCGATACAGAAACGCGGTCGGGTAAGTGGTGATCAGTACTCGGGAATCACTCATTCAGTACTCCGGTTTATTGTTCCGAGATCAACTCTTCAATTCTGCTTGCTAACTGCGGTCGCGTTCCGGCCAAACATACTCCAGCATCTTCAGCGTCCTGGCATCCCAGGTGTTTTCGCCGACATATGCCTTCGCCTCGGCATGGCTCAGTTTGCCGCGAGCAAGTTGTCGCTCGATAGCGGCCACAAATTGTGCCGCGTCGGCCCCAATCTCGAGTCCTTGCGACTGATGCCGAGTGAAATCCAGCGGTGTCGACACAACCGGCAGCCCCGCTGCCAAGTACTCGAAGTACTTCATCGGGAACATGGAGCGCGTGTAGTCGTTCAGCTGTGTCGGCAACAGACCAACACTCATACCCCGCAAATATCCAGGCAAATCAGCGTAGCTGCGGTAGCCAAGGAAATGCACATTGGGCCGCTCGCGCAAGCGCGACACAAACTCACTGCGCTGACCTTCTCGCTCCTCGCCAATGAACACCCATTGCCAATCTGGTCGCATGGCCACCGCGGCAAGCAGCAGTGCGAAGTCCACCTTGAAATCCGAAAGCACGCCGTGGTAGACGAGTCGCGGTCCAGGTATCACTGCCAAGTCCGCAGGAAGTGCCTGCGCGCTCAACGCCGTGCCAAAATGCTCCGCATCTACCACGTTCGCAAAAAAATGCGTATTGGCGTTGTGCGGACGACATTGCTCAAGCAGCGCGACCGCTGTGGTGAAGACGGCGTCACTGCGCCCCAGCAGTTGCTGCTGCGCCCGCCTGAATGCCGCCACGTCCACACCCGGCACAGCAGCGAGGTCGTCGACACAATGATAAACCAGGGGGCCATGCTGCAAATTCTGCACAGCAGGCAGCATGAACGGATGATAGGTCCACAATATGGGCCGGCGACAAGCATGCTTTTTAGCAAAACGGCCGACGCTCCAGCGCAGCAACGCCTGGTTGAAGCCGCGCACCAGCGGCCAGTGGTGCATAGCCGGCACCATCAATGGAGAGAGCACCCAAAGGTTCGATTCGCGCTGCGGCGGTGCGAAGAGGGTCGAGCGCAAGCCGCGCCATAGACGGTGCCATATTCTCGACCAATCCTTGCCGCTGGACATCCTGGGGGCGCGCAAGCCGACGCTTTCCACATAGAGCACGCGCCAACCTTGCCGCGCGAGAGCACGCGCGGTGTGCTGCTTGTTGGTCCAGTACGGCTCGTCCCAGTCCGCCGTCGAGAACAGCACACAGTCACCAGGCGTCACCGTAGGTCCACGCCGCTCAGCCACGGAACACCTCAAGCGGCTCGCTCAGCAACTTTGCCGCGGTTTGTACGGCGTCAATGCGGTCATTGAGCAAATTGCTGCGGAGTGCGGTATTGCCCAACGCCAGCTTGGCAACCTCAGGCTGTACCCCCATTACCACCAGAGCACTCATTGCCGCCCCGCCCAACCTTGCGCCGACTGGCATTCCCGATGAAACTCCACTGCCAATTGCAGTGCGGAGTCGGTTGCCCTGGGCATTACCACGCGGTACTCGCCCTTTTCCATGACGATCTCGGCTGCCGATTTGAACTGTAGGAAATCCAGCGCTGCTTCCTCATGCAGGAACAACGGTTTAGTCGCCCGGTGCCGGATATAGGCAATGAACTTATCATGGGCATCCACGCGGGTTGCCTCATCGGGCCAGCCATACTGATAGCGCTCGGAGAATGGATGGTCCAGATAACCGAACAAGGTCCTGCTTTCGAAAGCGAGATCAAACGCCTCCTTGAACACAGCGAGTGGATCGCCCTGGGCCAGCATGCAGTCACCATGCAGCATGCATTGCTGACTATGGCCAACGAAACCAATAGGCATGCCTGCCAGCGTGCCGCCGCGGGCGATCAGGAACTCAGGATCGTTACGGATGATGCCACCAATGCAGCCGGCATAACCAGCATCCGCCAGCGCTTGCAGCGCATAAAACGGACTCTGATGAAATGGCGAAACCGCATAGCGCACAGACTTGCCGGTCACGGCCTGCAGTAGCCGTGCAGACTCATCGGCCTCTGTGAAGGCGGCCTGATAGCTTCCACCCCAATTCGGGGCGTGCGTAGCGGTATGTGACAAAACGGCTCCGCCATCGGCGACCAGTTCTTGCAGAATGCCGTGATGCTCCTGGCGGCTCAGGTTTGATGTATGTACCGCAAGCGTGAACGGAATGCCGAGTCGCTGATACAGTTTCCACAAGGGGCGAGCCGACTCGACGTCCTCATCACAATCGAGCCGCGAGGTAATGACGGCATCGTATCCCCAAGGAATCTCGCTGAGAACGGGTTGACACGGGAGCGATGCGGTGCGGTGCGCAGAGAGGAAATTTTCAACCAACCGCCATTCAAAGGAGTCAATTGGACCCACAGGTCGATTGAACCAAAGCAAGCTGGATTTCTCGCTGTCCCAAAGCGCGGCATACGAAAAGCGCTGTTCCTCGTTGATGAAGACCGACGCCAGTTCAATTGCCGCTGGCACATTCAGCGCCTGGGCCACCCCCCAAATTGATCCACCAACGCGAATGGCACCATAACCGAGGTTGTTCCATTCGTCTGCGAAGTCGAAGCGCTCGAACGGCCTGAACCTCGCCTTTGCGCCGAGACTGCAGGCGAGTTCCCGGTAGCGCACGGTTGCGCGACTCTCGCTTACCGCATAGCTGGCCGCGAGTTGGCTGCGAGCGGCGCCAGCGAGATCTGCAGGCCATTCATCCGATCGACATTGAAGCCGTTGCGCAATTAGGGATGGCATGCGGCCGAACACAACGAGCTTGCTGTTGCCTTGGTCCATCCAAGCGAGCAGATCCGCGCCCCACTCATCCGGCACATCAACCGCCACCACGATGGACGCGGTAAATGAGCGCAAGGCGCTGCGCGAGAGCGGCCATGCCTGGCTGGCAGTTACCGAGCGACGCAGGGCTGCGAGCACGAGATTGCCTGCTTCGCTGGCCGTCGAAGAGAACAGCACGCCGATCATGCAGTCACCACGTGGCGAAATTTGGCCCGATGACCCACGCGCAACAAATCGCCATGACCAACGTAGGCGATAGTGAAGGCATCCTTCCAGTACCCGCGCAGCTTCCTGGTCGTCTCCTCCTCGCTTGCCCACGGTTCAAGCACAATGCGCAGTGTGGGGGGGGAGGTCCGAAGGTCGATCTGGAATTCCTGAATGCCGCCAACACGGTGATCCAACATGTCTTGGATATGGTGTGTTGCGTGTGCAGTACCGTTGATCGGTACAACGTCATGGATCCGGCCCACAACATTGGTCAGGAAAAAACCGTTGTCACGCTCTTCGACACGCGCAAGATCACCGGTGGTATAGCGAATCAAAGGCATCAAACGATTCCGGAAGCCGGTGAAAACGAGTTCATTGGCACCATCAATATCGCCTTCCAGTAGGCGGTTCTCGGCCCAGCCCTCCGAATCGAGGATCTGGAATCCGGCTTCACGACCATCCAGCTCGTATGCCATCACGCCAAGCTCTGCTAGACCATAGCGATTGATCACGCGGCAACGCAGAGCACGCTCGATAACTTCCCGCGCGCCGTCCTCCAGCAGTTCGCCACTGGATTCGAAGACCTCAAAGGCTTTACCGCCTCCATAGCGGCGCTCGACATAGCATGCCAATGCGTACATTGTCGAGGGATGGCCATGCGCAAGAAATGGCCGGCGACGCAACAGCGTCTGCCAGATTTCTTCGAGCCCCTCATCGTCGATACGATCAAAGAAGATATTGCTTCGATTCATCGCGAAGCATTTGAAATCTTCCCGCGATGGCCACAACGGAACCGTCTCATCGGGGAAACGGCATGCAAAATGCAATTCGGAGCGATAGCGTCGCTTGCCCGCGCGCAAGCGCGCGTAAAACGTGACCGCCGAAGAATAGTCCGCAGCCTCTTGGTCATAAAAGATCGTGCAAGACAGTCCGGTTGACCCTCCGGTCTTGCACGCGTGATGCCTGACTTGTTCCAATGAACGGGAAAATAGCCGCGCCCCTTGCTCGCGAATAACGTCCTTGGTCAAATATGGCAGGTCCTCAAGGTAACGGGGATCCTTTCCTGCTTTGAGAGGATCAAACCCTCTGGCCTGAAACACATCGCGATAGTACGGAACTTCCTGGCCGGCAAACTGCAGAATGTTCGACAAGCGCTGCAAGGCAATTTGACGACGTTCCGTGAACGATTTTAGATAGTGCAACCGTAACTCAGCCACCTTCGGGGAGACGCTGCGCTTTTCTCTGTTCTCCGCAATGGGGTACGCGACATACGCGCCGACAAAACCTTTGACCGTCTTGAAAGGCTGATGTCGGAACAGCGATTCGCCATACCGAAGCAAAGGGTGGTCAGCTCGCATCTTCAATTTGATATGCCTCTTGGGGCGTGAAGTCTCTCATCTTCACGCGATACGTTTTCAGGCGGAGTGCCGCGTAATGGATTCAGATAGTGCATCGGACTGTTTGCTCAAAACCGGTTCGTCCGCGATGATCCGCCCATGTTCCAAGCTGATCTTGCGCGTGCAGACGCGTTCGACCAAGGTGGGATCGTGCGTCGCCACGACCAGAATGGATGCGGCGCCAACGAGTTCTTCAAGTCGTTTAGTAGCCTTTGCGCTGAACTCCGCATCGCCCACGCTCAGCCACTCATCCATGATAAGGATATCGGCCTCCACACTCGTCGAAATGGCGAACGCAAGCCGGAGCATCATGCCGCTGGAATAAGTGCGCACCGGCAGATTCAGGTATTCGCCCAACTCACTGAAATCGGCTATCTCATCGATCTTGCCTCGAATACGGGCCGGCTTGAGACCGTCAAGGATGCCGCGAAGATAAATATTCTCGAAGCCTGTCGCATCCGGATCCAGACCCATCGACACATCCAGCAATGATGCAACCTTGCCACGCATATGGAGTTTTCCACGCACAGGAGCGTAGACGCCGGACAATGTTCTGAGCAGTGTCGTCTTCCCCGAGCCGTTGTGTCCGAGCAGGCCAATCCGCTCGCCATCGGAAAAGCGAAAACTCAGCCGGTCAAGCGCAGTGACGACAGCGTGCCGCCCCGCGTCCTGACCAATCCGACCACCAGTGGTCAGATTCAACACCGCCTTCTTGAGCGAGCGGTGAGAATTCTCGTAGATCGGAAACTCGACCGAGATTTCCTTGGCAACAATCGATGAAGTCACAGTTATTAAAGCCAGTAAGGTATCCGGTTGCGGTAACGCTGCATTAGGAATTGGGCCAGTGCGAAGCCGGCCATCAGCAGGCCGAGCGACCAGACCCAGGACTCCCATTGAATGGGACGTCCGGTAATCGGCGCGCGAACCGTCTCGATCAGGTGGTAGAGCGGGTTGTACTCAGCAATCCAGGCACGGCCCTTCAAGATTTCTGGCGACCACATGACTGGCGTGAAGAAGAACACTATCTGGATCAGATTGGCCACGATCGGTGGAATATCGCGAAAACGCGCACACAGGATGCCGAGCGTCACACCTACCCATATGCCGTGCAGCAGAAGCAAACCTAGCCCTAGCGGGACAAGCAAAAACTCCCACTTTGGCCAGCGTCCAAACCCAACAAGCAGGATTACCACCACCGGCAAGCTGTGCAACAGAATCGCAAAGTTACGCCAGGCAATGCGGCACACGTGGATGCTCAGAGGAATCCGCATCTGTTTAATGAGGTATGCCGACCCAATAAAAGCCATGCAGCCTTCATTTGCAACGGTTCCCAGGTACTGCCATATGACTAGGCCGACGGCAAGATACGGCAGATAGTCACGGATTTCCTGGTTCAGCAACGTCGAATATAGCGCCCCAAGGACGACCACCATCAGCGCCGTACTGAGCGTGAACCAGAAAGGCCCAATGACAGAACGGCGATAACGCTGCTTGATATCGTGCCATCCGAGCGTGCCCCAAATCCGACCCGCGCAGACGCCCATCAGCAGGTCATCGTTACCGCTATGTTGAGCCAGATCGACATCTGGCCGGCGATCCGCAGCTATTTCCATATCAGGCACGGCCGTACTTGTCCTCAAAGCGAACGATGTCATCTTCCCCAAGATATTCACCGCTCTGCACTTCTATCATCACGAGGTCAACCACACCGGGATTCTCAAGGCGATGCTTGTGCCCGGCCGGGATATAGGTCGATTCATTGGTGCTCACAAACAGTTCGCGCTCACCGTTCACTACTTTCGCCATCCCGCTGACGACGATCCAATGCTCGCTGCGATGGTGATGCATTTGCAGGCTCAAACTGGCGCCCGGCTTGACTTCGATACGCTTAATCTTGAAACGCGGCCCCTCTTCGAGAATCGTATAGGTGCCCCATGGACGATGCACCGTACGGTGCAATTTGTGCGCCTCGTGGCCTCGCGCCTTAAGTTCTGCGTAGACATGCTTGACGTCCTGCGCACGGTCCCGGTTGGCCACCAGCAGCGCATCAGGCGTGTCAATGACTATCAGGTTTTCCACGCCTACTGCGCCGATCAGTCGATCACTGCTCGACAAATAGCAATTGGAGACATCGTGCAGAAGTGCCTCACCTTCGACCCGGTTTCCATTGCCATCCGGGTTGACCAAGTCCCCTACCGCAGCCCAGGAACCAATGTCGCTCCACCCGATACTGCAGGGAACGACAGCAGCTTCACTGCATTTTTCCATCACCGCGTAGTCAATCGAGTCCTCAGGCACTGCACCAAATGTCCTCGTCTCCAGTTCTATCTGCACCCAACCGTTGCCTTCAGCCACGCGGGACTGCTTGAGGCATGCCCGCGTCGTTTCAAGAATTTGCGGGCAGTGCTGTTGCAGCTCTCGGAGAATGCTCTCAGCGGTAAAGCAGAAGATCCCGGAGTTCCAGAGAAAGCGGTTGGATTCGAGATACTCCCGAGCCTTGTCAAGTGAGGGTTTTTCGACAAACCGCAGCACCTTGTCGCCATTTGCCTCGATGTACCCGTAGCCGGTTTCCGGCGTCTCAGGGCGAATGCCAAATGTAACGATCTTGCCTTCGCCAGCGAGGCTTAATGCCTTATTAACCGCCTCGGAAAACGCATCCTGATTTGCAATCAGATGGTCGGCAGCAAGGATCAGCATCATGGCTTTCGGGCCATGTACTTCTGCCACACGCAATGCAGCAGAAGCGATCGCGGCAGCAGTATTACGGCCAAATGGTTCCAGAATGAATGATGTTGCGCGGTTATCGCGATTGATTTCGCGGTACTCATCAGCAACCTTGAAGAACAGGTCCCGATTGGTGACAGTGAGAATCTCATTGACACCAGGCAGTGCTGCTGCCCGCAGGAACGCCTTCTGCAACAGGCTTTGACCGTCGGCAAGCCGCATGAACGGTTTCGGATGCGACTCTCGAGATACAGGCCACAGACGCGAACCGGCACCACCACACAGAATAATAGGAATCAAACTCACTGCTTCCTCTCAATAGGTAATCAATCTACAATCTAAAGTACGATGAGTATCTATCCAACTGCAAGCCCAGCCTAGCTCAGGCGTTTCCCAATGCAGTCGCATATATCTCAGCGTCAACAAGTTTCCCGCCGGCAGCATCCTTGGCGGCCAGAACGGGCGATTCGGAAACCGGCCATTCTATCCCCAATGCGGGGTCGTTCCATGCAAGCACTCTCTCGTGCTCCGCATACCAATAATCCGTCGTCTTATATAGGAATTCTGCAAAATCCGAAGTAACGACAAATCCATGGGCAAAGCCTTCTGGTACCCACAACTGCCGCCTATTCTCCGCAGACAACGTAACACCAACCCATTGACCGAATGTCGGGGAGTGTTTCCGCAAATCGACGGTGACATCAAATACCTCACCAGCAACAACGCGCACGAGCTTTCCTTGCGGATGCTGAACTTGATAATGCAGTCCACGTAATACATTGCGCGCTGACCGAGAATGGTTGTCCTGCACAAACTCGCGCCGCAAACCAGTGGCTTGTACGAATTCCCTCGTATTGAAGCTTTCAAAAAAGAACCCACGCTCGTCGCCAAACACCTTTGGCTCAAGGACTAGGACACCGGGAAGCGTGGTGGGGGTTACCGTCAGTTTCATGTGGCACTCATCTCTTATCGGATCGCGTCCGAGAGAATACGCTGCAGACATCGGCCATATGCATTCTTCGCCGGTGGAGCAACCAGTTCGACCACTTGGTCGGCATCGATCCATTTGTTCCGGTAGGCGACTTCTTCGGGACACGCCACCATCAGCCCTTGCCGGTTCTGCAAGGTGGCGACAAAGCTAGCTGCCTCCAGCAAAGACTCGAACGTGCCCGTATTAAGCCAGGCATAGCCGCGGCCCATGATCTCCACTTCCAACTGCCCCATCTCCAGATAGCGCTTGTAGACGTCGGTGATCTCCAGTTCGCCGCGCGCAGACAGTTTGATATCCGCGGCAATATCGCAGACCTGACGGTCGTAGAAATAAAGGGCAGTGATCGCATAGTTGGAGCACGGCTTAAGCGGCTTCTCCTCCATCGACAGCGCGCGGAAGTCTTCATTGAAATCCACGACGCCATAGCGTTCGGAATCGTGAACGTGATAGGCGAGCATCGTTGCACCGGTGTCCTGCTGGGCTGCGCGGCCAAGTTGGTGCACTAGATCTAGATCGTGACCGTGGAAAATGTTGTCGCCCAAAATCAGCGTGGATGGATCATTGCCAACGAAATCGCGGTCAACGATGAAAGCCTGTGCCATGCCGTCCGGTGACGGCTGCATTGCATAGCGGAGATTGATACCCCACTTGCGGCCGTCACCCAGCATCTCAGTAAGGCGCGGCGTGTCCTCAGGGGTCGAGATCACCAAGATATCGCGAATCCCCGCAAGCATGAGCGTCGACAGTACATAGTAGATCATCGGCTTGTCGTAAACCGGCAGCAGTTGCCTGGATACCGGCCGGGTTATCGGATAAAGCCTAGTGCCGGAACCTCCGGCCCAAATGATGCCTTTACGCATGGTCGGGGTCCCAGAGGATCTGGTCGAGCAAAAAATGGACGCCCTGGCGCCAGTCCGGTAGATGGATGCCGAAGGTCTCACGCAGCCTACTGGAATCGAGGCGCGAATTAGCCGGCCGTGGGGCTGACAACGGATATTCGGTCGCGGGGATCGCAGTGATCGCCCCAGGGTCAACTTTGAGCACCATGCCGCTCGCCGCTGCATAGCGCAGCACCTCGGTAGCGTAGCCATGCCACGTGGTCTCGCCAGCCGCTGCCAGATGGTAGACGCCCCCGGGAAAAGCAGAGCGATCCGCCGCCAGCAAGAAGCGCGCGACGATCTGCGCCGTCACATCAGCGATCAACGCCGCGGTTGTCGGAGCACCGAATTGGTCGGAAATCACGCGCAGGCTGTCGCGCTCGCGCCCCAGCTGCAGCATAGTTTTGGCGAAATTGCGGCCGTGTGCGCCAGCCACCCAGCAGGTGCGCAATACCAGCGCTGCAACGCCTGATGTTGCAATCGCCCGCTCGCCCGCCAGCTTACTCTTACCGTAGACAGACTGCGGATTGACCGCGTCGGTCTCAACATAGGCTCCGGTCGCCTTGGTGCCGTCGAAAACGTAATCTGTGCTGTAGTGCACAAGTAGGCTACCCAGTGCGCGCGCCTCTTCGGCGAGTACACCAGCGGCGGTGCCGTTAACAGCAAATGCAGCGCATGAGTCTTTTTCGGCCTCATCTACTGCCGTGTAAGCGGCCGCATTGACAATCACGTCGGGACGGTGTTCGCGTACCACCCGGCGCAGCTCATCCCATTGTGCCAAGTCGCACGCGGCTCGATCCAGCGCAATTACCTCGCCTAGCGGGGCGAGGCTACGGCGGAGCTCAAAGCCGACTTGGCCGTTGCTGCCCGTGACAAGAAGCTTCGGAACAGAGTGCGCCTTATGCTGCATACTGCTTCGCCACCCAGTTCCGGTACTCGCCCGACATCACATCGTGCACCCAAGCCTGGTTATCTAGGTACCACTGAACCGTCTTGCGCAGCCCTGTCTCAAACGTCTCCTTGGGCCTCCAACCGAGTTCTCGTTCCAGCTTGCGCGCATCAATAGCGTAGCGCCGATCATGCCCTGGGCGGTCCTTCACAAAAACTATTTGGTTGCGATACGAGCCGCCGGTTGCCTTCGGTTGGAGCTGATCCAACAGTTCGCACAGCATATGCACGACTTCCAGGTTTGTCTTCTCGTTCCAGCCGCCGATGTTGTACGTCTCGCCCAGTCGCCCTCGCGCGAGCACTTCACGGATAGCTGCACAATGATCGCTCACATATAGCCAGTCACGCACATTTTGACCATCGCCGTAGACGGGCAACGACTTGCCACCAAGCGCGTTGGCAATTGTCAGTGGGATCAGCTTTTCCGGAAAGTGATATGGCCCGTAGTTGTTCGAGCAGTTAGTCGTCAGAACCGGCAGGCCGTATGTATGGTGATATGCGCGCACCAAATGATCCGAAGCTGCCTTCGAGGCGGAATATGGGCTGTTGGGTGCATAAGGTGTGGTTTCCGAGAACTGCGGATCGTTGGGCCCCAGCGAGCCAAATACCTCATCCGTCGAAATATGCAGGAACCGGAACACCGCCTTGGCGTTAGCCTCGAGCCCAACCCAATAGGCTCGCGCGGCCTCCAACAAGGTGAAAGTGCCGACGATATTAGTCTGAATGAATTCGGCCGGGCCGTGCAAGGAGCGGTCCACGTGACTTTCAGCGGCGAAGTGGACCACCGCGCGCGGCCGGTACTTGGCAAACAGCCCATCCAAGGCTATGCGATCGCAGATATCCGTCTGGGAAAAAACGTGCCTCGGATCGCTGTCAACCGGGGCCAGCGTCTTACGATTGCCAGCATAGGTCAGCTTGTCAATGTTGACGATACCGCTCGCCCGAGGATCGGCCAACCAATTCAGAACAAAATTGCCGCCAATGAATCCAGCTCCGCCGGTAACGAAAATATGAGACAAACTCAAAGCTCCTGCCTGCCGCCACGCCGGGAGCCCGCAGCACACGACCGACAGCGGCTCGATACACCCGATGAAGGGCAGCGGAATTGTTAAGTATGGTGAGAAGTCGCGTATTCTATCCGACCCCAGGGCGCACCCTGCCAAAGGGCCTGATCTTTTTGTAGCGCGTTGTAACAGGTGAGGCGTTCCCTCCTCAATCTCTCAAAATACGCCCTTAGCATCACATGCCCATTGCGTTGCCTCCCCCCCACGCCATCGGCGACCTCCAAGGCTGCTGCGCCCCTCTCCAGTCCCTCCTGGCCGCCCTGCCAGCCAACGCGCCACTGCGCTTCGTAGGCGACCTGATCAACCGTGGCCCTGACTCTCTCGGCACGCTACGGCAAGTCATCGCCCTCTGCGAAGCCGGTCGCGCACGCACGGTGCTCGGCAACCACGACATCCACCTGCTGGCTGTGGCGGCCGGCGTGCGCAAGCCGGGCAAGCGCGACACCATTGCCGAAATCCTGGCTGCACCCGATCGTGATCAACTCATCGACTGGCTACGGCACCAGCCATTGGCCATCTTCGAGAACGGTTTCCTGATGGTGCACGCCGGCGTTCTGCCGCAATGGACGACGGGCGACGTGCTGGAACTGGCGAGCGCCGTAGAGCGCGAGTTGCGTAGCGCACATTGGAAAACCTTCCTGGCCGACGCGTTCGGCAACCATCCTGCCAAGTGGAGCAATGATCTCGTCGGCATGGACCGCCTGCGCCTGACGATCAACGCCCTCACCCGCCTGCGCTTCTGCACGCTAGATGGCGCGATGGAGTTTGAGACGACAGACGCCGAAGGTGCGCCCGACGGTCACATGCCGTGGTTCGATGTGCCGGGTCGCCGCACACGCGGCACGCCCATCGTTTTCGGACACTGGTCCACGCGTGGTTTGGTTATGCGCGATGACCTGATCGGCCTGGATACCGGGTGCGTGTGGGGCGGAAAGCTGTCAGCAGCGAAACTTTCGCTGGCGCCAGCAGAGCGCGATGTGGTGCAGGTCGCGTGCGAGCAGGCGCAAGACCCGCTCGCTCACCAGAAAAACTCTCAGGCGGCCTAGCCTGCGCGTTCGATCAGCGCCGCGACAGCGTCCTGGCTGTGCGCAGCCAGTGAACGGCGGTCCATCTCTGGGGCCACAGAGGCACCCACGAGCACCTCCACCACTAACGGTGGCCCGTTCAGGATG
Source organism: Ralstonia sp. ASV6 (assembly GCF_016429285.1). Classification (GTDB taxonomy): domain Bacteria; phylum Pseudomonadota; class Gammaproteobacteria; order Burkholderiales; family Burkholderiaceae; genus Ralstonia; species Ralstonia flaminis. Next base: position 17,258 of record NZ_JAELUI010000043.1, on the reverse strand, counting down.
GCGTTGATCGTATCCATCATCGACAGATCGCCGATGTACGCGGGAATGGTCGTCAACTCGCCGGTGGCAGCAATGCGATAGCGCAACGCCAAGGGGCGGATCGGGGCGGCGGCGGTCACCGGCGCCTGGAACAGGTTGGCGTGGAACGGCAGCAGTTGCAGCCCGTCCGACGTCGTCCCTTCGGGAAACACGCAGATCGCATCCCCGCTGCGCAGTGCATCGGCGATCACGTGCATGATGCGGTGTGCGTCACGCTTGCGGGCGCGCTCAACGAACAGTACGCCAGTCTGCGCACACAGCCAGCCAATCACCGGCCAACTGCGGATTTCCGACTTGGCGACGAAGCGCGGCGGGTGCCAGCCGTTGATTGCGTAGATATCGAGCCACGACACGTGGTTGGACACCAGCATCGAACCCGCCAGATCGTGCGGCTCGGCCGGCTCGCCATGCACGACGAGCGAGACGCGAAACAGCGCCAGCAGCTTGCGCGACCAGCGCTGAATCAGCGCCCGCCTGGTGCTAGGGCGTACCCACCAGAACAGCAGCGCACACGTGGTCAGGCCCTCAGCCAGATGCACGAGCAACCGCAGCTTGCGCAGCAGGTGTTTTCGCTGCGGTGTGCTCACCCCAGTGGGTGCGCTTTCCATGCGCTGATCAATGCCCGTCATAGGCAAGGTGGCCGGCAACCAGCGTGGCGCGCACGCGGCCTGCCAGTTCGAAGCCCAGGTACGGCGAGTTCTTGCCCTGGCTGCGCAGGCTGCGTGGCTCGACCTTCCAGGTGGCGTGCGGATCGAACACGCACACATCGGCCATCGCACCGACCTCCAGCGAGCCCGCCTGCAAACCCAGCACGCGCGCCGGTTCACTGGTAATGCGGGCAAGCGCCTTCGACAGCTCGACCTTGTGTTCGGCGGCCCAGCGCAGCGTCAGCGGCAGCAGGGTTTCGAGGCCGGTCGCACCGGGCGTGGCCTCCGCAAACGGCAGCAGCTTCTCGTCGTCGTCCACGGGGGTGTGATCGGAGCAGATCGCGTCGATGGTGCCGTCGGCCAGCGCGCGCACAATGCCGTCGCGGTCGCGCCCTGAGCGCAGCGGCGGCACAAAGCGCATCTGCGAATTGAAGTAGCCGATGTCAACGTCGGTCAGCGAGATGTGGTGGACGTTTACGTCGCACGTGACCGGCAGGCCTTCCGCCTTGGCAGCGCGCACGAGTTCGAGTCCAGCAGCCGACGACAGGCGGCACAAATGCACGCGCGCACCGGTGCTGCGCATCAGTTCGAAGATGGTGTGCAGGCGCACAGTCTCGGCAATCACCGGCACGCCGGAGAGGCCCATGCGAGACGCCAGCGGGCCGCTTGCCGCCACGCCGCCCTTGCCCAGGTACGGATCTTCGGGGCGCAGCCAGACGGTAAAGCCAAAGGTCCGCGCGTACTGCAGCGCGCGCATCAGCACCTGCGTATCAGCCATCGGCGCATCGGTCTGCGAAAAGCCGACGCAGCCCGATTCAGTCAGCTCGGCCATCTCGGTCAGCACCGCGCCTTTCAGGCCAACAGTGAGCGCGCCCAGCGGATACACGTGCGCCTGGTTCAGGTTGCGCGCGCGGAACTTGAGCATCTCGACCAGGCCCGGCTCATCCAGCACGGGGTCGGTGTCCGGCGGGCACACCAGCGACGTCACACCACCGGCCATGGCTGCGGTCATTTCCGATTCGAGCGTCGCCTTGTATTCGAAACCTGGCTCGCGCAAACGGGCAGACAGGTCGATGAAGCCCGGGCTGACGATCAAACCTGTCGCGTCGACCGTCTTGTTGGCATGGAAATCCGCCGGTGCGTGGCCGACGCCGACCACCTTGCCCGCAGCGATGTACAAGTCCTGTTGTGCGTCGATGCCGTTGGCCGGGTCGATCAGGCGGCCGCCTTTGATATGCAGTTTCATCGGTCAGTCTTTATTCTTCGTTGTTGCCAGCCACGATGCCCATCACGGCCATCCGCACCGCAATGCCGAACGTCACCTGGTTCAGGATTACCGATTGCACGCCGTCGGCCACGGCGGAGTCGATCTCCACGCCGCGGTTCATCGGGCCAGGGTGCATGACGATGGCGTCGGGCTTGGCCAGTGCGAGGCGGTCTTGCGTCAGGCCGTACGCCTTGAAGTATTCCTGCGCAGACGGCAGCAGCGCGCCGCTCATGCGCTCGTTCTGCAGGCGCAGCATGATGACCACGTCCACGCCCTTGAGGCCCTCTTCCATGTTGTGGAAGACACGCACGCCCATGTGCTCCAGGCCGCCCGGCAGCAGCGTGCGCGGGCCGATGGCGCGCACCTCGGCGCAGCCCAGCGTCGTCAGCGCATGGATATCGGAACGCGCCACACGCGAGTGCAGGATGTCACCGACGATCGCCACCGTCAGGTTGGAGAAATCCTTCTTGTAGTGGCGGATGGTGAACATGTCGAGCAACCCCTGCGTGGGGTGCGCATGACGGCCATCGCCTGCGTTGATCACGTGCACGTGCGGCGCAACGTGCTCCGCAATCAGATACGGCGCACCGGAGCTTGCATGCCGCACGACAAACATGTCGGCTTGCATGGCCGACAGGTTGTTGATCGTATCGAGCAGTGACTCACCCTTGCTGGTGGACGACGCGTTGATGTTCAGGTTGATCACGTCCGCCGACAGCCGCTTGGCCGCAATCTCGAACGTGGTGCGCGTGCGCGTGGAGTTCTCGAAGAACAGGTTGAACACGCTCTTGCCGCGCAGCAGCGGCACCTTCTTCACCTCGCGGTCGGAATCCGATACGGAAACGAACTGCTGCGCGGTGTCCAGCACGTGCGTGAGGATGTCGCGCGACAGCCCCTCGATCGACAGCAGGTGCTTGAGCTCGCCGTTTTTCGTGAGCTGCGGATTGGCGAAAGTCTTGGGCATGAGAGACAGATACGGCAGAAGGCGACGAAAGCGGTCAGTACAGAACAGAAGCGATACAGCGCGCGAACTCAGGCACCCTTGGGCTCGCGCGTGAAGGTAAAGCGTGCGGAGGCGCCCTCACCGGATTCGCTCAGCACGAGCGACTCGTTGGCTGGCAGCGTAACGCGCTCACCGATGTAGTCCGGGGCAACCGGTAGTTGACGCTCGCCGCGGTCGACCAGCACAGCCAGTTCCACCGCGCCCGGACGGCCGTAGTCGAACAGCTCGTTGATGGCGGCGCGGATGGTGCGGCCGCTGGCCAGCACGTCGTCCACCAGCAAAATGCGGCGCTCGTTCACATCGAACGGCAGCGTGGTCGGCTGGGCCTTGGCGTGCAGGCCCTTCTTGGCGTAATCGTCGCGATGCATGGCCACGTTGACCACGCCGTATTCCGGCAGGCCTAGGTCATGCGCCAGTCGCTTGGCAATCCAGGCGCCGCCGCTGACGATTCCGGCCACCGACCAGGCATGGCCGTCGGCCATCCGTGTGCGCAGTTGTGCGACGAGGCTCTGGTACAGCGCCTCGGCATCGATCTGTTGCGATGTCATGCGTGTGATTCGTCGAAGAACTGTTGGAGGATGATGCGCGCGGCTTCTGCGTCGAGCACATCGTCGGAGGCGCCGGCATCCTGTGCGGCGATCGAAGAATAACGCTCGTCTACCCAGGTGACCGGCAGGCCATAACGGCCGTGCAATTGATTGCCGAAGCGCTTGGCGAGCTTGATCATCGGCTGCTCATCGCCATCGGGATGCACAGGCATGCCGACCACGAAACCGACTGGCTGCCACTCGTCGATCAGGCGCGCAATCTGCGCAAAGCGGAAGTCGACCGAGCGGTTGGGAATGGTTTCCAGCGCCCGAGCCGAACGCGAAATCGTATTGCCTAACGCAACGCCAATACGCTTTTCGCCGTAATCGAATGCCAGCAGAGTGCCGTCTGGGGGCACGGGAGCGGTGGCCGGACCCGTCGCCGATGCGGGCTCAGGCATGCCCTGCCTCGCCCGACAGCATGGCGGGGTTGATGCCAAGCAGGTTCAGCGCAGCGGCAAACCGCTCTTCAGCAGGCACATTGAAGATGACCTCGGGGTCGGCCTGGACCGTCAGCCAGCCGTTGCGGCTGAGTTCGTCTTCCAGTTGGCCGGCGCTCCAACCGGCATACCCGAGCGTCAGGATGAAGCGCTGCGGCCCGCCGCCCTGGGCCACAGCTTCCAGCACATCCTTGGAGGTGGTCATTTCCAGTCCGCCCGGCACCGCCAGCGACGACGAGTACGCGCCCGTGGCGTCATGCAGCACAAAGCCGCGCTCGGTCTGCACCGGGCCGCCGTAGTACACGGGCTGTTCTGCGAGGGGGTGGATTTCGAGCTTGAGATCGATCTTGTCGAACAGCGTCGCCAAGTCGATGTCGATGGGGCGGTTGATGACGAGGCCGAGCGCGCCGCGCTCGTTGTGCTCGCACATGTACACCACCGTGCCCGAAAACGTGGAGTCCGCCATGCCAGGCATAGCGATCAGGAACTGATTCGTGAGATTGATAGGTGCGTCCGGCGAGGCCATGCGACTAGTTTACCAAAAGCCCCCGGCCATCGCCCCTTTCATTTGGAGGAGCCTGCTTCCGGGGTAAGGATTTTGTGCCGGATCACGCACCCGGGGCGTTCTGACGCTCCGGCGTGGTGTGCAGCGCTTCGATGTCGGCGGCGTCCAGCCAGCGCCATTCGCCGGGGGCCAGATCGTCGCCCAGCGACAGCCCACCGATGGCGCTCCGGTGCAGCCCGGTCACATGGTTGCCGGCAGCGGCCACCATGCGCTTGACCTGGTGGTACTTGCCTTGCGTGAGCGCCATGCGCAGGTGGTGCGTGTCCACGCGCTCGGCCCAGGCAGCGATAACGTTTTCATCCTCGTCGTCCAGCAGCACGCCGGCACACAACTGGGCGACCTGCGCGTCGGTCACCGGCTCGGCGGTGGTGATCTCATACACCTTAGGCACCTGATGGCGCGGGCTGGTGAGCGTGTGGACGAACTGGCCGTCGTCGGTCAGCAGCAGAAGGCCGGTGGTGTCCTGGTCGAGCCGACCCACGCACTGCACGCCACGCTCGCGCAGCGGCACCGGCAGCAGCGTGTACACGCTCGGGTGATGCTTCGGCTTTTGCGAGCACTCCACGCCGGCCGGCTTGTTGATCATCAGGTAGGCACGGGCATGGTACGTCCAGCGCTCGCCGTCCACGTCCAGCACCAGGCCTGCGGTATCAACCAGCGCGTCGGGGTCTTCCATCTCGACGTCATTGATGAACACCAGCCCCGCGAGCACGAGGTCCTTGCAATAGCGGCGCGTGCCGAAGCCTTGGGATTGCAGAATGCGATACAGCGGAAGACGAGCAGAAGAATCAGCCATGACAACAACATGAAGAGAAGAATGCGGCGCGGTTTGCCAGATTTTGCCGGGTTTCGCCGGGCGTTTTGCGATACGCTCTCGGCCAATCTCCAGACCAGCCGACTCTGCCCGATGCCGCCTACCACCGGAAACCGCCAGCCCTATCACATCGGAGCACATTTCCAGCGCGGACTCGTTTGGTTCCGGCGCGATCTGCGGCACGTTGACCACGCGGCGCTGCATTATGCCCTGCGCCACTGCCGCGAAGTCTATTGCGTGTTCGTATTCGATCGCGACATCCTCGATGCGCTGCTCGCGCGCGGGCTCATGGCAGACCGCCGCATCGAGTTCATCCGCGCATCCATCGAGGAGCTGCGCACCGCCCTGCGCGAAGCCGGCGGCGAGCTCATCGTCGTACACGACCACCCGCGCCACGCCATTCCCGCGCTCGCGCGCCAGCTCAACGTTGAGGCTGTTTTCGCCAACCACGATGAAGAGCCCGCCGCCCAGGCCCGTGACGAGGCCGTGCGCAAAACGCTCGCGCAGCAGCCTTGCGCCTGGTTCGACTTCAAGGATCAGGTGATCTTTGAGCGCGACGAGGTGCTCAACGGCCAGGGCAAGCCGTACGGTGTCTTCACCCCCTACAAGAACGCCTGGCTGGCCGCGCTCACGCCGTTCGATCTGCGCGCGTACCCAACCGAGCCCTACTTCGGCGCGCTGGCCAAGCCGCCACAGGCACTCGCGCACGCCACACCGTCGCTGGAAGCCATGGGCTTCGCGCACACCAACCTTTCGGAGATCGCCTTGCCCACCGGCATGTCCGGGGGCGCAGCACTGCTCGACGATTTCGAAGACCGCATGGACGACTACCACGCTCGCCGCGACTTCCCCGCCGTGCGTGGGCCGAGCTACCTGTCGACGCATCTGCGCTTTGGCACCGTGTCGATCCGCACACTGGCAGCGCGCGCGCATGCGGCCATGCTGCGCGGCAGCCGTGGCGCGGCGACGTGGCTGTCGGAACTCATCTGGCGCGACTTCTATTTCATGATCCTGCACCACCGCCCAGACCTGGCCGATGGCGCCTCATTCCACCCGGAATTCGACCGCATCCGCTGGGTTGATGGCGAAACCGGCGACGCGCGCTTCGAAGCCTGGAAAGCCGCGCGCACCGGCTACCCGCTGGTGGATGCCGCCATGCTGCAGATCTTCCAGAGCGGCTACATGCACAACCGCCTGCGCATGGTGGCAGCCAGCTTTCTCATCAAAGACCTTGGCATCGACTGGCGTCGCGGTGAGCAGTACTTTGCCGACGTGCTCAACGACTTCGATTTCGCTGCCAATAACGGCGGCTGGCAGTGGGCTGCATCGAGTGGGTGCGATGCGCAGCCGTGGTTTCGCATCTTCAACCCGGTCACGCAATCGGAGAAGTTTGACCCGCAAGGCCGCTTCATCCGCAAGTACCTGCCGCAGCTCGCCGGGCTGCCTGACAAGTTCATCCATGCACCGTGGACGGCGCCTGCCAATGTACTGAAGGAAGCAGGCGTCGTGCTTGGCGAAACGTACCCACACCCCATCGTCGACCATGCCGGCGCACGCGCTGCCACGCTCGACCGTTATGCGGTCACCAAGGCCGAGCGCACCTCCGGCGCGGAGGCAGCGGCACTGCACCAGCGCTCGTGACAGCTTGAGCGCGCTACGCGATACTGCTGCGCGTTTTTGTCCACGGAGATGCGCAATGCGCATGATGCAACGTTGTACCCCGCTGTTGGCCATCGTGGCGATGGCAACGGGTTGCCTGATGTCTGGCCCGGCGCATGCTGCGGTCAACAGCGATGCCCCCAAAACCTGCGCAGCCCCCGATGCCGGTTACACGGTCGAGCGCAGCGTGCGCGGCCCGATCGGCAAACCCGACACGGTCGATGTCTGCGTCGACGTGCTCACGCCCAAGAACAACCCGGACGGCGACCGCCGCATGCGCTTCTATACCGGCGGCAAATTGTCGCTGGCCAGTAACGACATCACCATGTGCCAGGAGTGCGGCGGCATGATCGCGGACCCGCTTGTTGCGCTGGAGATCAAGCGCGGCTCGCTGTTCGTGAGCAACCTGGGTGGCTCGCGCGAGCGCTGGGGCGAAGACTGGGTATTCACGATGCGGGACGGCCGCTGGGTCGTCGCCGGCTGGACCCTCCACTCACGAGACACCATGACGGGCCTGCAGGAGCGCTACAGCGTCAATGCCCTCACCGGGGAGGTGCGCTCCGACTACGTGCCGCCCGACAGGCCCGAACCCGACGACACGAGCAGCAAGCGCCCATCGCATCTCACCTGCACGTTGCCTAACGCATGGCGCACGCCGGCGACCGACCAACTCGCCAAGATCCGCACGCACGGCTGGGACTGCGCCAAGCTGGCCAAGTCGAAGTGACCGCCTGACAGGCACATGCCTTGCAAATGACAACGGGCCGGTAGAACACCGGCCCGTTGTCTTTGCTGCGACGGATTACGTCAACCCGCGTTGGCCACCGGCGCGCGATCGCCGATCAGGTTGCGCAGGTGCTGCAGCAACTCCTCTTCGTTGTACGGCTTGCCGAGGTAGACGTTCACGCCGATCTCCGCGGCATAGCGGCGGTGCTTATCCGCCGTACGCGAGGTGATCATGATGATTGGCGTGGCGCCGATACGCTCGTCGGCACGCACGTTGCGCGTGAGGTCGAAGCCGTCCATGTGCGGCATTTCGATGTCGACCAGCATGGCGTCAGGCGTGATCTCCTGCAGCTGACGCAGTGCATCCACACCGTCACGCGCCAGCACGGCCTGATAGCCCGAACGCGTGAGCAAACGCTGCGTGACCTTGCGCACCGTCAGCGAATCGTCGACCACCATGACGATCGGCTGCGTGGCCAGCCCCGGCACGGCATCCGTGCTGCCACTGCGCGAGAGTTCCGCCACGGCGCCGGTGGTTTCCTGATCGCCATGCGGCAAACCGAGCGCAGCGGCTTCACGCTCGAAACGTTGCGTGAGCACGACCGGGTTGTAGATCAGCACGATCTCGCCGTCACCCAGCGTGGTCGCACCGGCAATGCCTTCCAGACGCGCAAGGTGCGGGCCGATGTGCTTGACCACCACTTCACGGTTGCCGATCACTTCATCGACATGCACGGCGGCGCGGTCTGCACCGCTGCGCACCACCACCGCCGGCGAGTACTTGCGGCCACCCGCGACAGGCTGCGCCTCTTCGAGCAGCGCGCCGAAGTAGTGGAACGGCACCGGGCCGGTCGGCAGTTGCAGCGCCGCAGCGTTGTAAGCCTCGGCCAGCGCTGCGGGGCGCAGTTGCTGCACGTGGTCGATCATGCCCGACGGGATCGCATACACGCGCTCACCCACACGCACCAGCAGCACCTGGGTAATGGCGGTGGTCAGCGGCAGGTGGATGGTGAAGCGCGTGCCGACTTCCGGCGTGGTCTGCAGCGAGATGCGGCCACCCAGGGCCACTGTCTCGGCACGCACCACGTCCATGCCCACGCCACGGCCGGCCAACTCCGACACCTGATCGGCGGTGGAGAAGCCCGGCGTGAAGATCATCTCTGTGAGGCGTGCGTCGCTGGCCTCTTCGTCCGGCGCCAGCAGCTGGCGCTCCAGCGCACGGGCGCGGATGCGGTCGAGGTTCAGGCCCCCACCGTCATCGACAAAGTGCAGCACGACTTCGTTGCCTTCCTGCTGCACTTCCAGCGTCAGTTCACCAGCGGGGTTCTTGCCTTTGGCGCGGCGCTCGTCGGCGGATTCGATGCCGTGCGCGACGGCATTGCGGATCATGTGCTCCAGCGGGCCGCCCATGCGGTCCAGCACGCTGCGGTCCAGTTCCACCGTACCGCCTTTGATAAACAGGCGGACTTCCTTGCCGGTTTCCGACGCGGCCTGACGGGCCACGCGGTACAGGCGGTCGGCCACGGTATCGAACTGCACCATGCGCGCGCGCATCAGGCTGCGCTGCAGGCCGCGCGTGAGGCGTGCCTGCGTTTCCAGATCGAGCGAGGCCTGATCGAAACCGCGGAACAAGTTCTGCTGCACGGTTGCCACGTCGTTGACGGACTCGGCCATCATCCGCGTGAGTTCCTGCAGGCGCGTAAAGCGGTCGAACTCCAGCGGATCGAAGGCTTCGGCGTGCGCTTGCGCGTCGGCAATGCGCGACTCCATCTGCGTTTCGGCCTGGATTTCGATCTCGCGCACCTGCGAGCGCAGACGCGCCACGTTGTCGTTCAGTTCCGACAGGTAGGTCTTGAGCGCATCGACTTCCGATTCCAGACGCGCACGCGCGGCACCGACTTCACCCGCATCGTTGATGAGCGAGTCGAGCGCTCGCGCCTGCACGCGCACCATGGCGCGCTGGCGTTCGGCCACTTCCAGCGCGTCGGCTTCTGCGCTGCGCGTGCCGGCCAGGTCAACGTTGGTGGTGGTGGCCACGGCCGGCAGCATCGACGTGCCGGGCACCGCCTGGGTTTCATCCTGCGCCTGCGGGGCTTCCGCAGCTTCAGCCAGGCCGGCATCGAGCGACAGCACCTTGCCCGAGCCCAGCGCATCGACGTGCGCCTGGATGCGGTCGAACCACATGTAGAGCTTGCGGAACAGCGCGTCGTCCACGCGGTTCTGGCGCAGGCCGCTCTCGATGGCACTTTCCATTTCGTGCGCAGCCTGACCCAGCGTCATGGCGCCCGCCATGCGAGCGCTGCCCTTCACGGTGTGCAGGTTACGCAGCAGCAGGCCGGAGGCAGCGCGATCCTGCGGTGCGGCTTCCCATGCGCGCAGGTGCTGGCCGAGTTCGGGCAGCGCAACGTGCGCCTCTTCCAGGAAGATTTCCAGCAGCGCCGGATCGAGCGCGTCAGCCGGCGCCTGGCGAACCAGCTCACCGACAGCCGGTTCGGCCACGGGCGCGTGATAGGCCGGTGCGAGTTGCACCAAGTCCTGAGGCTGCTGGAGTTGCGCAAGGACGGGTTCGTCCGCCAGGCCAGCGGTTTCGTTCTCGGCCTGAGTGATCTCGACAAAGGCTTGCGGCGCAGGCTCCAGCGGCAATCGCGGACGCACCAGCACGCGCTCGCACAGCTCGTCTAGACCGCGGCGTAGCGGCTCGTCAGCCTCCGGCCAGACGCTGGCGGCAAACTGGTGCAGCATGCCACGCATGCGTTCGACCGCCTGGTCGAGCAGACGGAAGTCGCCCGGGTGCATGGCCACCGGACGGCTGTTCAGGTTCAGCAGCACCTGCTCCAACGCATCCGCCAACTGGCGTACGGGCTCCAGTTCGACCACGGCGGAGCTGCCTTGCAGCGTGTGTGCGGCGCGCAGGGCCAGCTCGCTCGGCGGCGTACGGCCTTCGTGGCGCCATTCCGAAAAATCCACGCCCAGGCGGCGGATCAGATCATCGGCTTCCTGCAGGTAGACGTTGTACAGCGCCACGCTCACGCGCACGGGGCCGATGACCTTCACGCCATCGTCGTGCGGTGCTTCTTCCGCTGCGCCGGTCTGCGCAAACGGGAACGGGATCACCTTGGCATCGCCATCGATAGCGTGTGCCGGTGTTTCGAACTCCGTGTGCGGCGTTTCGGGCTCGATGCTTGGAGTCTCAGACTCAGCGGGCGGGGTTCCGGACTCGACATTCGGGGTTTCGAACCCGGCCTGCGAAGTTCCCGACGCGACATGCGAGGCGTCGAACTCGGCGTGCGACGTTTCGGACTCGATGCTCGGGGTCTCAGACTCGGCGCGAGAGGTTTCCGACTCGACATGCAAGGCTTCGTACCCGACGTTCGAGGCTCCGAACTCGGCAGGCAGCGTTTCGGACTCGACGTGAGGCGCTTCGGGCTCGTGCGCGACGGGCGCGTCTTCCCAGACCAGGGAAGATGCGTCATTGGCCGGCTCGGCAGCCTCCACCAAAGCAGCCACGGGCTCCGCCGTCGGTGCGGGCGTTTCCTGCACGGCCTCCAGCCAGACGAACGGACCACCGTGGCGCACGCGCTCGGCGGCGGCAACAAGCGGCTCGATCGGGTGATCCGCTTGCGGCGATTGCGCAATGGCAGTCGCCCACGTCGACAACTCGGATTCCGCGCGGGTGAGCAGCGCAGCCAGATCGTGTGAGGGCACGCGGCTCTCCGCCAGCCACACGTTCATCACCTGCTCGATGGCCCATGCGGCCTCGCCGTAGCGGGTGAGGCCAACCATGCGGCCCGAGCCCTTGAGTGTGTGGAATGCGCGACGCAGTTGCGTCAGCAGGTCAAGGTCGGAGCCCGCGGCCAGGCCGCCGGAGCCTGCCTCGGCCGCGGCGTGCAGCGCGTGCAGATCGGAGCGCACCCCCGCCAGCACTTCTTCGGCTTCGGACAGGAAGATGTCGAGCAGTTCGGCATCGATGGATTGCGTGTCGCGTGCAGCGGCGGCTGGTGCGGATGCAGCTTCGGCCGGTGCGGCAACCGGTGTGGCCAGCGCAACCTGCAGGCGTTCCAGCGCGCCGGCGCTGCCAACCTGCCATGCGTCAAATTGCGCCAGCGCCTCTTCCAGACGGCGGCGACGTGCCGGGTCGTCGTCAATGGCGGCAGCGTCGCGCGCTTCCTGCAGCGCGGTACGCAACTCGGCGGCCAGCGGGTCGGTCGGGTCCACCGGATGCTTGGCGAGCAGGCGGTCGAGCAGCGATTGCAGCGGCGATGCGACGTCGGCGGCAGCCGCATGCTCTGCGGCGTGTGCGTCGGCCTGCGTTTGACGGCGGGCCAACATGCCGGATTCTGCGTCAAAGGCAAATTCGTGCCAGGCGGTTTCGCGCTCGGTTGGCGTGAGCGTACCTGCGATGACGATCTCGTCGATCTGCGTGCCGGTCAGTTCAGTACCGGCCGACAGCGCATCAAGGAAGCCCTGCAGGCCGCTGGCGTTAGCGGCCAGCGCACCCAGATAGCGTTCGCGATCAGCACCCGCGCCCTCGCCTGCCGATTCCAGCGCGGCAATGGTCGATTGGGCGGCCTGGGTGGCGTGCACGGCCTCGTACGCATCCATGGTGGCAAAGGCGCCCTGCATGTAGCCGAACAGGCGGCTGGCCTCCTGCAGGCCTCCGCTTTGCTCGCCCTCGCGCTCAAAGGCGTCCAGGTGTGTTTCGGCCGAGGCCAGTTGCGTCTGCAGCGCGCGTACCTGCTCGGCGCGCGTACGGCGTTGTGCGGTTTCGTCAGCCAGCAGGGACAGCCAGGCCGGTGCGGGGACGGCGTCGCCGGCTTGGGTGGCACGGACTTGCTCGGCCAACTCGGTGCAGCGGGCGGCAAACCACGCGCTGCGCAGGTCGCCGGACTCACCATGCAGTGCCCACGGACGGGCCAGCATGCGCGAGAGGAACTGCAGTGTGGGGGCGATGTCGCGGCCGTGCGCTTGCGCCAGGCGCTGCGACAGATCCTGCAGCGCGGGCTGGCCCAGTGCCTCGGTATGCAGCGCGAGCGTCTGCAGCGCGGCGTCGGTTTCCTCGGCGTCGGGCTCGGCTTGCTGGCTGAGTGTTTCCAGGGTGCGGCCCACACGTTGCAGCGTATCGGTGGCATCGGTCGGCAGCAGCGCGTAGTACTGGCGCGTATGCAGTGCACCGGCAGGCGCGTGCGTGGGCGGAATTGCAAAGGCTTGCACGCAGGCAACGATGTCCGGACCCAGCGTGTCGTCACCCACCGGCGTGGCGGGCGCATTGCTGTAGGCCATGCCAGCCAGCAGATACAGTGCGTCGGTCAGCAGGCCCTGCGGCAGGTGGACGTTGTTGTGCGAGTACTGGCGCAGCAACAGGTTGACGCGCGCAGCCAGACGCTTGGCGGTCATATCGGCCGGCACCAACCCGGCACGCAGCGCGCCGAAGGTCAGCGCCAGCACGAGCCACAGATCGCGCTGCAGATCGTCGCCGGCACGGCGCGGCTCACGCTCAAGCGCGCGGATGCCGTGCAGCAGCTGCTCCAACGGAGCATACGCCGCGGCAGCAGCGGCCGGATCGGCCTGTGCGCCTTCAGCACCGGGGGCCGGCGCACGTAGCGCCGTCAGCAGCGCGAGTTCGAATTTGCGGCGCAGGCGGGCCAGCCCCGGCAGATCACGAGACGGCAATAACAGCGCCGGCAGGTGACGCAGTTCGTCGGCCCACAGGTCCGCCGGATGGATGCGTTCTTCGCCCAGGCGGGCGAGCACGGCTTGATACGGTTGGAACAGGCGCAGCGGCTCTTCGGCCATGCCGGCCATCAGGTCGGCCACATATTCCTGCAGTGCCTGTACGGCACGCGAGAACACGTCCAGCGTATGTGCATCGGCCTGCACGGTACCCGCATCGACCGCTTCGAGCAGGCGCTTGGCGGCCTGGCAATACACCTCGATGCCGCGTAGGCCGACGATCAACAGCGCGCCGGCGGCCTGGTGCAGATACTGGCCGGCCAGGCGCAGCGAAGTGGTATCGCGCGCGCCGATAACTTCTGGGTTGGCGATGACATCGGCCGCATATTCGCCGAACTCGCGTACGGCATCGTCCAGCGCGGCACGCATATTGGGCGCAACCCAGGCCAACGCGGAAAGATCACGCGCAGGCACAGCAGACTTCGGGCCGAATTTCGGACCCCCGGCAGAGACTCCAACCGCCTCAGGCGAGGCGGATTCGGGCTGGGCGGAAGATTGATGACGCATGTGTGCTTCCAAAATGCAGTTGGCGGTTGCCGCTTGGCACTCCCGCCCGAAATCCAGTGCCGACGATGGACCTTAACGCCGTGACGTCAAGCAGTGACGAAACTTAAGCGATACGGAACCGTGCCACCGAGTCACGCAGCTCTTCAGCAAGCTGCGTGAGCTGGCGCACCGACTGCGCGGTCTGGCGCGTACCCGTCGACGTCTGTTCCGTGATGTGCAGAATCTGTTCGATGTTCTGCGCCACGTCAGACGCCAGCGTCGCTTCGTGCGAGGTCGTCTGCGAAATGCTTTCAATCAGTTCGGCAAGCTGGCGTGACACGCGGCCGATCTCCACCAGTGCGGCACCGGCGTTATCGGACAGCTTCGCCCCTTCCACCACCCCCGCCGTGCTGCGCTCCATGGCGTGCACCGCGTCTTGCGTATCGGTCTGAATCGTGCGGATCAGCGCACCGATCTGCTTGGCTGCCTCGGCAGAACGTTCTGCCAGGCGCTGCACTTCCTCTGCCACCACCGAGAAACCGCGACCGGCTTCACCAGCGGACGCCGCCTGAATGGCTGCGTTCAGTGCCAGCACGTTGGTCTGCTCGGTAATGTCCGAGATCAGCTCCACGATTTCACCAATCTCCTGCGACGATTCGCCCAGGCGCTTGATCCGCTTCGAGGTTTCCTGAATCTGGTCACGGATGTCGTTCATGCCCGTGATGGCGTTCTGCACAGCCTGCTGACCTTGCTCGGCAGCAGCCAGCGAGGCGCGTGCAACGTTGGCCGATTCAGCAGCGCCGCGCGAGACCTGCGTAATGCGGTCTGCCATTTCCACCACCGACTGGCCGGTCTGGCGGATCTGGCGGGACTGTTCTTCCGATGCGGTCACCAGGCTGTCCGACGTGGTCTGCACTGCCGACGATGCCTGCGTCACCTGCTCCGCCGTCTTCTGCACCCGGCCGACCAGCTCGCGCAGTTCTTCCACGGTGTAGTTCACCGAGTCGGCAATGGCGCCGGTAATGTCTTCGGACACGGTGGCCTGCTTGGTCAAGTCACCGTCTGCGATGTCCTGCAGCTCGTTCATCAGACGCAGAATGGCGGCCTGGGTGGAATCGTTGTTGCGCTTTTCCACCATCCGGCGTTCTTCCGCTTCACGCTGACGCGCTTCTGCTTCCATCGTACGCACACGCGAATCGCGCAGGTACAGGGCAGCCAGGCCGGCCAAGCAGACCACGGTCAGGATGGCCGACAGCACCACCGCACCCAGGGTAAGCGGGCGGTTACGCACGCTGCTCGAATACGCAGATTGCAGATCCGACAGTTCGGCGCGCAGCTTTTCGTTGTCGTTGAAGATCTGCTGCTGGGCGCGCTTGGCGGCGATCAGGCCCGGCAGGTTTTCCAGAATGATCTGCGTGGTCTTCTGCACGTTGTCGAAACGGGTCGACAGCTCTTGCAGGTAGCCCTTGGTCTCGGGGTCGGTCGCAGGCGACAGGCGCAGCGCTTCCGAGCCGTTGAGCAGGCCGTTCAGGGTTTCGCGGAAGGTGTTGGTGTCCTTGCCGAGCAGGAACGCCGTTTCCGGGTTCACGCCTTCACCGGCCAGGAACTCGTTCATGTTCTTACCCAGACGCTGCGTCAACATCACGAGCTGCGACGAAGCGGCCACTTCACGGGCCGGCGCGTTGGTCTGCAGCTTCATCGACGAGATCTGCTCGGCTTCTTCCAGCAGCTCGGGGTTGGACGCGTTGAACACGTTCAGCGTCTTACCCACCGCCACCAGGGTCTTCTCTTGCGACAGCACGGCCTGGGCGCTCTTGTCGCTGCGCTTCCACTCGTCGATCGCCTTGTCGAGCAGCGCTTCTGAGTCGCTGCCGGTCGTGGCACGCACGCCGCGATCGGCGTTGCCGTTCTTCAGGGCTTCAAGGTTTTCCTGCAGGCGAGCACGGCTCTCCTTGAGCTGCGTAAATGCGTTGACGTTACCAAGCAACGCCACCGGAACCGCCTTGGCCAGACGTTGCGAGTGCATCAGCGTGTCACCCGCAATTTCAATCTGCACCGAGCCGTTGTTGGCCTGGCGGTTATCCAGGTACACCGACGTCAGCAGGGCCAGCAGGCCGACCACCAGGCCGATCGTGAACACCCGCTGCTGCGCGGCAAACGGCACGCGCTCCATCCAGCCGACCACGGCATCCATTGGCGTGCGGCCCAACTGCGTGGGCGAGCCAGCGGGATTGTCGTCATCCACGTGGGGGTTATCCAACTGCATGGAGGCGGCTGATGCGCCCTCCGCTGCAACCTCCGGCGCCCCTGCCTGACCGGCACGGCGACCTGCGTTGAACCACTTGAACCCCATAGGACCCTCTTGTTTTGTCGATGCGGCCGCCCCGTTTTCCCGAGATCAGCAACATGGATTTCCCGTCCGCGGCCTCGCCTTGTCTTGCCCGGCGTGGTCCGCACCTTCTGCAGTGCATATCGGCACAAAATGGCGCGTCCTGTTGCCGCACCACGCACCGCATCTTGCCCCTTGTGCCCATCCGCTCCCGTTGCGGATGAGCCCAATCTTTTCTTGTTCGTTGCCCAGCCAATCCTGCGGCCGGGTCTAGCACTACGGTTGCCGCACGCCTTAAGCGCGGGTGCGACCCACCTGCAGGAAAGCCGGATCGGCCAGCAAGCGGCGCACATCCATTTCGCGCCAGAGCGTGCCCTGCGCATCGCGCCAGGCGCGGCCTTGCCATAGGCGGCTCTCGTCCTGTGCGGCCTCGACCGGCTGCAGATCACTCAGGCTGCGCAGCCCCGCCACACGCGGCACGACGATCGCGCACGCGCGCTGCGGGTCTTTGGACAGCACCACGATCTTGGCGCCGGCACTGCCCGCCGTCGGCGCTTCGCCGCAGAACAGGCTGAAATCGATCACACCCAGCAAGTTGCCCCGCGCATTCACGAGGCCCAGATACCACGGCTGCGTGAGCGGCACGCGTGCGGGCGGCTGGTAGTCCAGCACCTCGCCCGTATCCGACAGCGACAGCAGCCAGTGCTGGTCGCCGATCTGCACGCCCAGGAAGCTCTCTGTCGACGACTTGGCGCGCGCCTCTTGCAGGCGCCGTGCCAGCATCGTCTGGTATTCATGCAGGCGCTGGCGGGAGGTCAGGTTGGTGCGCGGTTCGTTCACGTCTGGCTCTTGTCCGTGGTGTTCCGGGTCGGCGGCTGGCCTAGCTTATTGCGGCAGCTTGGCGATCTTATCCAGCAACTCTTCAGCCTTGACCGGCTTGACGATGTAGTCCGACGCGCCCTGGCG
>NZ_JAELUI010000425.1 GCF_016429285.1 Ralstonia sp. ASV6 | reverse complement strand
CCCCCCCCCCCCCCCCCCCCCCCCCCCCCCCCCCCCCCCCCCCCCCCCCCCCCCCCCCCCCCCCCCCCCCCCCCCCCCCCCCTTTTTACACGCAGAAGACGGCATACGCGATCAGGCGCCATGTCTCGTGGGCTCGGAGATGTGTATAAGAGACAGATTGAAGAAACGTCGCACCAGTGTGGGTGACGTTTCTTCAATCGCGGCCACCAGCTGCGCATTGGCAGCGCCGAACACGCAGGGCAACTGCCGCGCCACAATGGCTGTCTCTTATACACATCTGACGCTGCCGACGAAGGCCGTGGAGTGTAGTGCGGGGGGGTCGGGGGGTCAGTAAAAAGGGGGGGGGGGGGGGGGGGGGGGGGGGGGGGGGGGGGGGGGGGGGGGGGGGGGGGGGGGGGGGGGGGGGG
>NZ_JAELUI010000424.1 GCF_016429285.1 Ralstonia sp. ASV6 | reverse complement strand
GCCAAACTCTCCGTCGCTTCAGCCCCCGGCCATGATGTAAACTCTGAAGCTACCAATTACATGCCAACGCCCTCCGCAATACACCACATTTCCGAGTCGGAAAGGCGGGCCAGACGTCGTGTAAATCACTATAAAATTACAGTTTTTGCCGTTTATTCGTGCCGTGCTTGACTCAGTCTCTCCGAACGGCAGTTGCTCAAGCCAAGGGTGTCCTCAGATCTCCAGACCGCATTTGATAGACTTGACGATACACTTCAAACTCCTGGTATCAATCAAACAACATATTAATTAGCCTTTACAATGGCGTCCAGAACAGTCCAAGTCTCCCTCCGCAGGCTAGCCAAGCTCATTGACCACTCCTTGCTGCACCCAACCATGACCGACGCTGAAGTGCGTGCCGGTCTGGAGC
>NZ_JAELUI010000423.1 GCF_016429285.1 Ralstonia sp. ASV6 | reverse complement strand
ACGCCAGTTCGCCTCTACAAACGAGTCATAAGCCCTCTCCCAAATCTACCAACTCATTCACGTTACAACGACTTTTCCTTGTGAATCTCAATACCCGGCGGCGCTCCTGTTAGAGCCTTGCACTGCGCATAAATGACAAACTGTCCAGCGACCAGACCACATGTCATTACGATACGTGGGCCCAGCCCAGACGTCAGCAGGCGCTTTGGCCCAAACTCCCGCGCCAGTTGGAACATGCGGCTCGTGGCGCCTTGCTTGGGATCTCCTGCGCCCTTGTTCATGGCCGATAACAGTGTATCCGCGGGATGAGACAAGACTGCCGCAGCAACACCAGCCGCGACGCCCGACGTGAGCTCAACTCCAGTAGACTCAAGCTGCGTCAGCTTGGCCTTGCGTTCTGGGCCCATGG
>NZ_JAELUI010000422.1 GCF_016429285.1 Ralstonia sp. ASV6 | reverse complement strand
CTTCAACGGCGTACCTGGAACTGCGCATCTCCATCGCAGGGAACATGCTGTGTTTCTGGCTTATGAGGCCCGTGGAATATCTCTTTACTGGTTGGTATACCGAACCATTGATGCCAAGTGTCGTGGAACCCCCATATAAAGAGCCGGAGCAGTGTTGCTCTGCCGGATAGCTTTGCGCCGATGACCAGGCTTGCCTGCGGAAGTGCGACGTTGCAGCTGTACAGGAGGATACTTTCCAGTATCTCCTGCGGGAGGGATTCGAGGCTTGCGCGCTGGCGACGTGTATGCCGTGACGTCTTGATGTCTTGTATGGAGCGGCGTGTCTTGGGTGGCTGTTGGATGGGCAGAGCTGCGGTTGAAGGCGAAGGCTTTCTTTTGCCTCGGACGCGGATGGGGGTAAGATTCATGAC
>NZ_JAELUI010000421.1 GCF_016429285.1 Ralstonia sp. ASV6 | reverse complement strand
AATAGATACTCCACAGTGAAAGAAAAGAGACGCTGTGAGTCGCCAAGGCCTTTATCGTCATTGAGCTGCCACTAACAAAGAGGTGGGTCGTGTTGGCTGCAGCTAAATGCAGGCGACGGAGCCTGTTTTGAAAGCTACAACGGGAATTGGTAGATACACCGCTAGGGTGAAATTACTTAATTTCACCGCGGGTCTTATGACTAAGCGTGGCTGCCGTATTATTTATGCCAAATCGCTCGGCGAAAGTCAATAATCTATAGATAATTGACAAAATTAAATATATTTCACCTTCTTTATAAAATAGATAATCTAATATTTAATTTTTCTCTTAATTTATCTATCCTAGGCTTAGATAATAGAATCGCGTATCTAACACCGGTCTTTGTAGATAACTGCCTTCCCCCTAAGGC
>NZ_JAELUI010000420.1 GCF_016429285.1 Ralstonia sp. ASV6 | reverse complement strand
CCTTGCTGCGACAATGCACGCAAACGTCCGATGGCGACCGATACGACTTATCGCATTTCATTTCATCGAAATGAGCGCAGCTAACGTGTTTCATAGCCCTTCTTTGGTGCCATGGGCTGCACCTGCGCTATTGTCTTCACCTGCCTTGGTGCCTCATACGGTACCGCCAAGTCTGGTGTCGGCATCGCTGCTATGGGTGTTCTCCGCCCTGACCTGATTGTCAAGAGTGAGTAACTCGCTGGCTGCCTTTAACTAATCAAGTATAGGCTGATGTTTTGATTTAGACATTGTGCCCGTCATTATGGCGGGTATTATCGGTATCTACGGTCTCGTCGTTTCTGTCCTGATCTCCGACGGTCTTAAGCAGGAGCTTCCCCTCTACACTGGTTTCATCCAGCTCGGTGCTGGTC
>NZ_JAELUI010000419.1 GCF_016429285.1 Ralstonia sp. ASV6 | reverse complement strand
AGTCGATATAGTTCGACGGCACAAATCCAAAGTCGTCATCCAAGCCTGCCAAGATCCAGTCAGGGTCGGTCGTGTCGAATATTTGGAGCAAAGCATCTTCGGGAAAAGAGAGCTCCTCGTCTGTTTGGCGAGTATATTCATACATAGCCCGGGCTTGTCTTATGGCAGGCGCCTATAAAGTATATTGTCAGTAATGGAATCCATCAATAATTTCCCCGCGAAGGTCAACTTAAGGCATACAGGCTCAACATAATTGTGCGGCACGAGGCCGGTGGGCTCATCCTCCTCGTCTGTCCCCGCCCGCTTCTTCGCTTTCCACCAGCCATCGTCATCGTTCTTTTCTAGAACAAAGAGCAAGTCGTCTTCGCCAATTTCCAACTCGCCTTCGGCTCGCGGTGCGTAGTCGTAAAG
>NZ_JAELUI010000418.1 GCF_016429285.1 Ralstonia sp. ASV6 | reverse complement strand
ATCTGCCACTGGCCGACGTGGCCAACACACCAACCTGTCGGAGCAGATTCTTCGAGCCAATCCCATATTAGAAGCTTTCGGAAACGCCCAAACCGTCCGAAACCACAACTCTTCACGTTTCGGAAAATTCATTCGCATTGAGTTCAACCGTCACGGCGGGATTACCGGTGCGCACATCAACTGGTATCTGCTTGAGAAGTCGAGAGTTGTACACATCAATGGCAACGAACGAAATTACCATGTTTTCTATCAGCTGCTCAAAGGCGCAGATGCGCGCATGAAACAAGACTTCCTTCTCGACGGAAAAAATGTCGATGATTTCTCATATACACGTAACGGAAATGATACAATTACTGGCGTCTCCGATAATCAAGAATGGGAGTCCCTCATGGAGGCCTTAGATGTGATGGG
>NZ_JAELUI010000417.1 GCF_016429285.1 Ralstonia sp. ASV6 | reverse complement strand
GCCCTCCCGAACTCGTCACGAGCGAATGACGTTTCGGCTTGCCCATCGATTACAGTGGCCCGCGGCGAGTGGCTAAGCTCCTTAAAGATCGTTATTCAGCTCTTGTTCAGCTCCCAAGGTCCTTTCATTTTGTACTCAGTTATAAAATTCCCATTCATGAGATTCTGCCGCCCGCTACGGAAACCAACCGTTTCGCAAGTCACCACCTATACGAGAGCCATCCCGCTTTACCGAAACTCATACGGCACGCACCGTTTCGCTTCAACCACCATGGCCACAGCTTTCCAAATCAAAGTCGGCCACAACAATGTTGGTCTTTGCGGCATGAAGCAGTCAGAGGCAGTGGCTACCAAAGTCTCAGAGCTGCTCCAGGCGGACATGGAGGCAAGTATCTATGACGTACCCTATGCC
>NZ_JAELUI010000042.1 GCF_016429285.1 Ralstonia sp. ASV6 | reverse complement strand
GGATTAGGCAAGAGCCTCGCAGTTTACTGCGTCCGCATGACGAAGTGGAAACACCCTTGCGATGGATCTTGAGGCCTGCCGACGCAAGTGCGAAGCCCGTCGTCCGGAACAGGCGCGAGTGTAGGGCTGGCCTCGTTCGAAAGTCAATTAATCTTCTGTCTTATATAAGACATAAGACATTCTATAAACGGGCTGGACGCGTTTGAGGCTTTTGTGGTGAAATCGCCAGTTATGTCGAGTACATCCAGCCCTCAATCCGCCGTCGTGCCGCCATCCAATGGCGGCGAGGCTGGCACGCAGCCCGCGTCTGCGGGCGCTGGGGCTGGATCGCCCACGTTCAGCCCGCTGTATCAGCAGATCAAGACGCTGATCCTGCAGAGCCTGCAAGCCGGTGAATGGAAGCCGGGCGAAATGATCCCCAGCGAAATGGAATTGGCCGCCCGCTACAAGGTGAGCCAGGGCACCGTGCGCAAGGCGATCGACGAGCTGGCTGCCGAGAACCTGGTGGCGCGCCGGCAGGGCAAGGGTACGTTCGTCACCACGCATTATGAAGAGGGTGTGCAGTTCCGCTTCCTGCGTTTGATGCCGGAGCAGGGCGAGCAGCACTACCCGAGCAGTCGCGTGCTGGAGTGCAAGCGCATGCGCGCACCCGCCGAGATTGCCCGTCTGCTCGATCTCAAGGCTGGCGACAGCGTTGTGCAGATCCGCCGCGTGCTGTTCTTCTCCAGCGAGCCGACCGTGTTTGAAGAGATCTGGCTGCCGGGCGCAAGCTTCAAGGGGTTGACGGCTGAAAAGCTGACCGAATGGAAGGGGCCGATGTACGCGTTCTTCGAGGCGGAATTTGGCGTGCGCATGTTGCGCGCGACCGAGCGCATTCGTGCCGTGGCGGCCGATGCGGCCACGGGCGAGCTGCTGTCGGTGCAAGCCGGATCGCCGCTGCTGTCGGTGGAGCGTGTGTCGCATACGTTCGGCGATAAGCCGGTGGAGCTACGCCGTGGCCTGTACGTCACGACGCGGCACTACTACCAGAACGAGCTGAGTTGACGACGCGCCGTCGGGACTGCTTCTGCAGGCCGGCGGCGTATTGATTTGTGGGGCGCGCAACGGCGTATTGCGCGTCACGAGGGCTGTGTACAAAGGATAATCGCCCGCGCATCACGCCACTGGCAGGCGAGGGCAGGAAGCACAAAAGTGGAGCGCGCCGAGTGGAATTATTGGTGCGCTGCGCAACAAAAGCGCGATAGAATCGTGCGGATTTGTGCAAAGCAGTTTTGTTAGTTGATTAGCCAATGGGGTCTGACATGGCAGAAGCCGTCAAGAAAGCCAGACCGGAATTCAGGAACATCGGTTTGGGCGATCTCGCCCGCTACCGCTTGCCCTGGGCCGGTAAGGTATCCATCCTGCATCGTGCCAGCGGTGCACTGATGTTCCTTCTTCTTCCGTTCGTGTTGTATTTGCTCGAGCAAAGTCTCACGTCGGAAATCAGTTTCGCCAAATTCACGGCGCTTCTGTCTAGCGGCTTCGCCAAGGTGGTCGTCCTCGCGCTGATCTGGGCTTACCTGCACCACTTCTGTGCCGGCATCCGCTATCTGCTCCTCGATTTGCATGTCGGCATCGACAAGGCCACTTCGGCCAAGTCGGCCGTGAGCGTGCTGATCGTCAGCCTGCTGCTGACCGTCGTGTTCGGCGCCAAGCTGTTCGGCCTGTTCTGAGGAGCTCCTGATGGCAAATAACAATATTGGTCCCAAGCGCCTTGTCGTTGGCGCGCACTACGGCCTGAAGGATTTCCTCGCGCAACGCGTCACCGCCGTGGTCATGGCGGTCTACACCGTTGTGCTGCTGGCGGCGTTCCTGCTCTCGAAAGACACGTCGTATCAAAGCTGGGCTGGCCTGTTCGCCAACCAGTGGATGAAGCTGCTGACGTTCGTGGCCTTCCTGTCGCTCACGTATCACGCCTGGATTGGTGTGCGTGACATCTGGATGGACTACGTGAAACCCGTGGCAGTGCGTTTGACGCTGCAAGTGTTGACGATTCTGTGGCTCGTCGGTTGTGCGGGCTACGCAGCTCAGATTCTCTGGAGGGTTTAAGTCATGGTCGCAGTCAAGACGGGTCTGCCGCGTCGCAAGTTCGACGTCGTGATCGTCGGTGCAGGCGGCGCGGGCATGCGCGCATCGCTGCAACTCGCAGAAGCCGGCCTCTCGGTGGCCGTGCTCTCGAAGGTTTTCCCCACCCGCTCGCACACCGTGGCGGCGCAGGGCGGTATCGGTGCTTCGCTGGGCAACATGAGCGAAGACAACTGGCACTATCACTTCTACGACACCATCAAGGGTTCCGACTGGCTCGGCGACCAGGATGCGATCGAGTTCATGTGCCGCCAGGCGCCGAACGTGGTCTATGAGTTGGAACACTTTGGCATGCCGTTCGACCGCAACGCGGATGGCACCATCTACCAGCGTCCGTTCGGCGGTCACACGTCGAACTACGGCGAGAAGCCGGTGCAACGTGCTTGCGCTGCTGCCGACCGTACCGGCCACGCGCTGCTGCACACGCTGTATCAGCGTAACGTGCGTGCCAAGACCCACTTCTTCGTCGAATGGATGGCGCTGGATCTGATCCGCGACCAGGATGGCGACGTGCTGGGCGTAACCGCGCTGGAAATGGAAACTGGCGAGGTCTACATCCTCGAAGCCAAGACGACACTGTTCGCCACAGGCGGTGCTGGCCGTATTTACGCCGCTTCCACCAACGCCTTCATCAACACGGGTGACGGTCTGGGCATGGCAGCGCGCGCTGGCGTGCCGCTGGAAGACATGGAATTCTGGCAGTTCCACCCGACCGGCGTAGCCGGCGCGGGCGTGCTGATCACCGAAGGCGTGCGTGGCGAAGGCGGCATCCTGCGTAACAAGGATGGCGAGCGCTTCATGGAGCGTTACGCTCCGACGCTAAAGGATCTGGCACCGCGTGACTTCGTGTCGCGCTCGATGGACCAGGAAATCAAGGAAGGCCGCGGCTGTGGCCCGAACGGCGACTACGTATTGCTCGACCTGACGCACGTCGGTGCCGAGACCATCATGAAGCGTCTGCCGTCCATTCGCGAAATTGGCCTGAAGTTCGCTAACGTGGACGCCATCAAGGAACCGATTCCGGTTGTGCCGACCATCCACTACCAGATGGGCGGTATCCCGACCAACTATCACGGTCAGGTTGTGGCACCGAAGAACGGCAATCCGAACGAAGTCATCAACGGCTTCTACGCGATCGGCGAATGCTCTTGCGTGTCGGTGCACGGCGCCAACCGTTTGGGCACGAACTCGCTGCTGGATCTGGTGGTGTTCGGTCGTTCGGCAGGTAACCACATCGTTGCGCAGAACCTGAAGAACCGCGAGCACAAGCCGCTGCCGGCAGACGCTGCAGACCGTGCGCTGTCGCGCCTGGCCAAGCTGGATTCGTCGAGCTCGGGCGAGTACGCACAGGACGTTGCCAACGACATCCGCCGCAACATGCAGTCGCACGCCGGCGTGTTCCGTACACAAGCCCTGATGGACGAAGGCGTCCAGCGCATCATGGAAGTGGCTGAGCGTGGCGCCAACATCCACCTGAAGGACAAGTCCAAGGTGTTCAACACCGCGCGCGTCGAAGCGCTGGAAGTGGCCAATCTGGTGGAAGTGGCCAAGGCCACGATGGTGTCGGCTGCTGCCCGTAAGGAATCGCGCGGCGCACACGCCCACAGCGATTTCCCGAACCGCGACGACGAAAACTGGCTCAAGCACACGCTGTTCTACAGCGAAGGCAACCGCCTGGAATACAAGCCCGTGACGATGAAGCCGTTGACGGTGGAAAGCGTGCCGCCCAAGGCCCGTACGTTCTAACCGGAAGGACCCACAAAAATGAAGCGTATTTTTGAAGTCTATCGCTACGATCCGGACAAGGACGCAGCGCCCCGCATGCAGACCTACGAGGTTGAACTCGACGGTCACGAGCGTATGCTGCTCGACGCGCTGGTCAAGCTGAAAAAGCTGGATGAGTCAATTGCGTTCCGTCGTTCGTGCCGCGAAGGTGTGTGCGGCTCCGACGCCATGAACATCAACGGCAAGAATGGTCTGGCCTGCCTGACCAACATGCGTGAACTGCCCGAGAAGATCGTGCTGCGTCCGCTGCCGGGGCTGCCCGTGGTGCGCGACCTGATCGTCGATATGACGCACTTCTTCAACCAGTACCACTCGATCAAGCCGTTCCTGATCAACGACGAGCCGCCGCCCGAAAAGGAGCGTCTGCAGTCGCCGGAAGAGCGTGAAGAGCTGGACGGTCTGTACGAGTGCATTCTGTGCGCGAGCTGCTCGACGTCGTGCCCGTCGTTCTGGTGGAACCCGGACAAGTTCGTCGGCCCGGCCGGCCTGCTGCAGGCCTACCGCTTCATCGCCGATAGCCGCGACCAAGCGACCAGCGCGCGCCTCGACAACCTCGAGGACCCGTATCGCCTGTTCCGCTGCCACACCATCATGAACTGCGTCGATGTGTGTCCGAAGGGTCTGAACCCGACCAAGGCCATCGGTAAGATCAAGGAACTGATGGTGCGCCGCGCGGTGTAAATCGCAAGGCACCCAGCGTCGCCGGAGCGGTTTTCCGGCGACGCGTCTTTTGAGAAGCATGACCGCTGTGAATACCCCAACGTTCTCTCACCAATCCGATCCGCACAAGCGCGCGCGTCTGCGCTGGCGTGCCCGACGTGGTTTGCTGGAGAACGATATCATCGTCGAGCGCTTCTTCAACCGCTATGAGACCGAACTGTCAGATGATGACGTTGCCGCACTCTCGCAGTTGTTTGATCTGCCTGACAACGACCTGATGGATCTCCTGCTTGCACGCAAGGAGCCGGAGGGCGAACTCGACGTGCCGCAAATCCAGCACGTCCTGACCTTGCTGCGTTCGGTCTGACACCGGCGCACGAGAGGTTGCCGCAAGACGAATCGGTCAAGCCGCCCCCCACGGCACAGTGCGATCCGTCTGGCGGGAGTCTCCCGTATTCATTTTCATAAACAGCAGAAAGGAAACCGACATGACGCCGTCCGAAGTGAAAGCCACCCTATCGTTTTCCGATGGCTCGCCCAGCGTTGAGCTGCCGATCTACAAGGGCACGGTCGGGCCCGACGTGATCGACATCCGCAAGCTGTACGGTCAGACGGGTAAGTTCACGTACGACCCCGGCTTCATGTCGACTGCGTCGTGCAATTCCAAGATCACCTACATCGACGGCGATAAGGGTGAGTTGCTGTACCGCGGCTACGCCATCGACGATCTGGCTAGCAAGTGCGATTTCATGGAAATCTGCTACCTGCTGCTGAAGGGCGAACTGCCCAACGCCAAGCAGAAGGAAGAGTTCAACCATGTGGTGACGAATCACACCATGGTGCATGAGCAGATGCAGTTCTTCCTGCGCGGTTTCCGCCGTGACGCTCACCCGATGGCCGTGCTGACGGGCCTAGTGGGTGCGATGAGCGCGTTCTACCCGGACGCTGCCAACATCAATGACCCGCGTGAGCGCGAAATCTCGCAGATTCGCCTGATCGCCAAGCTGCCGACGCTGGTGGCCATGGCATACAAGTACAACATCGGCCAGCCGCTGATCTATCCGCAGAACAACCTGTCGTACACCGGCAACTTCATGCGCATGATGTTTGCCACGCCGTGTGAAGACTACAAGGTGAATCCGGTGCTGGAGCGCGCGCTGGACCGCATCTTCATCCTGCACGCTGATCACGAGCAAAACGCTTCGACCTCGACGGTGCGTCTGGCGGGTTCGTCGGGCACGAACCCGATCGCTGCCATTGCTGCCGGTATCGCCTGCCTGTGGGGCCCGGCGCACGGTGGTGCGAACGAAGCCGCACTGAACATGCTGGAAGAGATCGGCTCGGTGGACAAGGTTCCGGAGTTCATCAAGCAGGTCAAGGACAAGAACAGCGGCGTGCGCCTGATGGGCTTTGGCCACCGTGTGTACAAGAACTATGACCCGCGCGCCAAGCTGATGCGCGAAACCTGCCATGAAGTGCTGAACGAGCTGGGCCTGCACAACGACCCGCTGTTCAAGCTCGCCATGGAGCTGGAAAAGATCGCGCTGGAAGATGAGTACTTCGTCAGCCGCAAGCTGTACCCGAACGTCGACTTTTACTCGGGTATCGTGCAGCGCGCGCTGGGCATCCCGTCGTCGATGTTCACCTGCATCTTCGCGCTGGCCCGTTCGGTGGGCTGGATCTCGCAGTGGGAAGAGATGATCACCGATCCGGAATACAAGATCGGCCGTCCGCGTCAGCTGTTCAACGGCGCCGCCACGCGCGAAGTGCCGTCGATCGACAAGCGCTAAGCCAGTCTTTTTGCATCACAAGAACCCCGCCCGGGAAACCGGCGGGGTTTTTTGTCGCCCGAAGATTGTCCGGGCGAGCTTTCGCGAAATGACGAAACCCCCTTTCGCCAGTCACGTCCGGTGTGCAATGCACTGGGTGGCATAATCGATCACTCCCCACGAAACTGCTCGCGCAACCGCCTCGACGCTCAAATCGGAGCGCGTTGTGCACGGATCGCATCATGGCCAAGACGCTCTACGACAAACTCTGGGACGATCACGTCGTTCATACCGAAGATGACGGCACGACCGTGCTCTACATCGATCGCCAACTGCTGCACGAAGTGACGAGCCCGCAGGCGTTCGAAGGCCTGAAGATTGCGCAGCGTCCGGTGTGGCGCATCAGCGCCAACCTGGCTGTGTCGGACCACAACGTGCCGACCACCGATCGTTCGCACGGCATTGCCGACCCGGTTTCCAAGCTGCAGGTCGACACGCTCGATGCCAACTGCGACAGCTATGGCATCACGCAATTCAAGATGAACGACAAGCGTCAGGGCATCGTGCACGTGATCGGGCCGGAACAGGGCGCGACGCTGCCGGGCATGACGGTGGTCTGCGGTGACTCGCATACCAGCACGCACGGTGCATTCGGCGCGCTGGCGCACGGCATCGGCACGTCGGAAGTCGAGCACGTGCTGGCCACGCAAACGCTGCTCGCGAAGAAGAGCAAGAACATGCTCGTGAAGGTGGAAGGGACGTTGCCGCGCGGCTGCACTGCCAAGGACATCGTGCTCGCCATCATCGGCAAGATCGGTACGGCGGGCGGCACCGGTTACGCCATGGAATTCGGCGGGTCGGCCATTCGCGCGCTGTCGATGGAAGGGCGCATGACGGTGTGCAACATGGCGATCGAAGGCGGCGCACGCGCTGGCATGGTCGCCGTGGATGACGTCACGCTCGAATACATCAAGGGCCGCCCGTTTGCGCCGCAAGGTGTGGAGTGGGAGCAGGCCGTCACCTACTGGCGCACGCTGCACTCCGACGAGGGCGCCCACTTCGACCGCGTGGTCGAGCTGCGCGCAGAAGACATTCGCCCGCAGGTGAGCTGGGGCACGTCGCCGGAAATGGTGGTCAGCATTGAAGACCGCGTGCCGGATCCCGAGAAGGAAAAAGACCCGAACAAGCGCAACGCCATGGAGCGCGCGCTCGAATACATGGGCCTGCAGCCGAACGTCGCTATCAGCGATATCAGCATCGACAAGGTGTTCATCGGCTCGTGCACCAACAGCCGCATCGAAGACATGCGCGCTGCTGCTTGGGTTGTGCAGAAGCTGGGCAAGCGCATCGCCTCGAACGTGAAGCTGGCGATGGTCGTACCGGGCTCCGGCCTTGTGAAGGAGCAGGCCGAGCGCGAAGGGCTCGACAAGATCTTCAAGGCAGCCGGCTTTGAATGGCGCGAACCGGGCTGCTCGATGTGTCTGGCGATGAATGCCGACCGCCTCGACCCAGGCGAGCGTTGCGCATCCACGTCCAATCGCAACTTCGAAGGCCGTCAGGGCGCGGGTGGTCGCACCCACTTGGTGAGCCCGGCGATGGCCGCTGCGGCCGCGCTGGAAGGCCACTTCGTCGACGTGCGCAAGCTCGCTTGAGCGGCAGGATAGAGAGAGCAATCATGGAACAATTTACCATCCACACCGGCCTCGTGGCGCCGCTCGACCGCGAGAACGTCGACACCGACGCCATCATCCCGAAGCAATTCCTCAAGTCGATCAAGCGCACGGGCTTTGGTCCGAACCTGTTCGACGAATGGCGCTACAAGGATGTGGGCGAGCCCGGCCAAGACAACAGCAAGCGTCCGCTGAACCCGGATTTCGTGCTGAACCAGCCGCGCTATCAAGGCGCCTCGATTCTGCTGGCGCGCAAGAACTTCGGCTGCGGCAGCTCGCGTGAGCACGCACCGTGGGCGCTGCAGCAGTATGGCTTCCGCGCCATCATCGCGCCGAGCTTTGCCGACATCTTCTTCAACAACTGCTTCAAGAACGGCCTGCTGCCGATCGTGCTGACGGAGTCGCAAGTCGATCACCTGTTCAATGAGACGCTGGCATTCCCCGGCTATCAGTTGACGGTGGATCTGGACAAACAGGTCGTCGTCACGCCGGGCGGCACGGCGTATCCGTTCGACATTACGGCCTTCCGCAAGTATTGCCTGCTCAACGGCTTCGACGACATCGGCCTGACCCTGCGTTATGCCGATCAGATCAAGGCGTACGAAGCGCAGCGCCTGGCCAAGATGCCGTGGCTCGCGCACAAGCTCGTCGGCTGAGCTGACACAGAACATCAAGGAAGGACACAAGGAAAGCGCATGACCAAGATCGCAGTGTTGCCGGGTGACGGCATTGGCAAGGAAATCGTGGCCGAGGCCGTCAAGGTGCTGAACGCGCTGGGCGAGTCGTTCGAGATGGAATTCGCGCCCGTGGGTGGCGCCGGCTATGAGGCCAAGGGCCATCCGCTGCCGGAAGACACGCTCAAGCTTGCCAAGGAGGCGGACGCCATCCTGTTCGGCGCCGTGGGCGATTGGAAGTACGACACGCTGGCGCGCGAGCTGCGCCCCGAGCAGGCCATCCTCGGCCTGCGCAAGCATCTGCAGCTGTTCGCCAATTTCCGCCCGGCGATCTGCTATTCGGAACTGGCCGGCGCATCGAGCCTGAAGCCCGAGATCGTAGGCGGCCTCGACATCCTGATCGTGCGTGAACTGACGGGCGACATCTACTTTGGTCAACCGCGCGGTGTGCGTGCAGCGCCGGACGGCCTGTTTGCCGGCGCGCGTGAAGGCTTCGACACCATGCGCTACAGCGAGCCGGAAATCCGCCGCATCGCGCACGTCGCTTTCCAGGCCGCTGCCAAGCGCGGCAAGAAGCTGTGCAGCGTCGACAAGGCCAACGTGCTGGAGACCTTCCAGTTCTGGAAGGACATCGTCACCGATGTGCACAAGGAGTATCCGGACGTCGAGCTGTCGCACATGTACGTCGACAACGCCGCCATGCAGCTCGTCAAGGCACCGAAGAACTTCGACGTGATCGTCACCGGCAACATGTTCGGCGACATCCTCTCGGACGAGGCTGCCATGCTGACGGGTTCGATCGGCATGCTGCCGTCGGCGTCGCTGGATGCGAACAACAAGGGCCTGTACGAGCCGTCGCACGGTTCGGCGCCGGACATCGCGGGCAAGGGCATTGCCAACCCGCTGGCGACGATCCTGTCGGCGGCGATGATGCTGCGCTACTCGCTGGGCAAGGCCGAGCAGGCCGATCGCATCGAGAACGCCGTCAAGAAGGTGCTGGCCCAGGGCTATCGCACTGGCGATATTCTGACGCCGGGCTGCAAGCAGGTCGGCACAGTGGAGATGGGTGAAGCCGTGCTGGCTGCCCTGTAAGTCGCAAGGTACGTTGCGGCGTCGTCACTTGACGCGCCGCAACTGTGTTTTTTTCGGCGGACACATGTTGCAGTGCATTGTGTATCTGCTAATTCGTGTATATTTTTACGAATGATCTCGACCGCGCTTCTCTTTGGCATTCTGGGCACCCTGGCAATCGCTGCCACGGGCGCTGCCGCACGCGCACGCATTGCGACTGTCGAGATTCGCACGACCACCAAAACCATTACCAAAAAAACGATCTCGTAGATCGTCCGGTCGTGTCCGTTCGCCTTCCCCGCGCGGTCACCGCCGGGCGCACGAGGCGGGGAAAATCACTAAGGGTTCCACATCATGAAGGTAGGTCTCGTCGGTTGGCGCGGCATGGTCGGCAGTGTGCTGATGCAGCGCATGCAGGAAGAAAAGGATTTCGACCTGATCGATACGGTGTTTTTCAGCACCAGCAACGCCGGCGGCCGCGCGCCCGCATTCGCCAAGACGGATGCGCCCCTGGCCGACGCCAACGACATCGAAGCGCTGAAGGCTTGCGACACGATCATCACGTGCCAGGGCGGTGACTACACCACCGAAGTTTTCCCGAAGCTGCGCGCTGCCGGCTGGAACGGCTACTGGATCGACGCCGCGTCGACCCTGCGCATGGAAGACGATGCCGTGATCGTGCTGGACCCGGTCAACCTGTCGCTCATCAAGAACGCGGTGGCTGCGGGCACCAAGAACTTCATCGGCGGCAACTGCACGAATTCCATCCTGCTGATGGGCGTGGGCGGTCTGTTCCGCGAAGGACTGGTCGAGTGGGTCAGTTCGATGACCTACCAAGCGGCTTCGGGCGGTGGCGCCAACCACATGCGCGAACTGCTCAAGGGCATGGGCGTGATCCACAACGCCGTGGCTGACGAACTGGCCAACCCGGCGTCTGCCATCCTGGATATCGATCGCAAGGTTGCCAAGACCATTCGCGAAGACGTGCCGACCGAGTTCTTCCCGGCGCCGCTGGCTGGTGGCCTGATCCCCTGGATCGACAAGCAGCTTGACAATGGCCAGTCGAAGGAAGAGTGGAAGGGCCAGGCCGAGGTCAACAAGATCCTGGGCAATGCTCAGCCGGTCCCTGTGGATGGCCTGTGCGTGCGCATCGGCGCGATGCGTTGCCACAGCCTCGGTCTGACGCTCAAGCTCAAGCGCGACCTGCCGCTCGAAGAGATCGAGCAGATCATCCGCTCGGGCAACCCGTGGGTGAAGTGGGTCCCGAACGACCGCAGTATCACCGAAAAGGAACTGACCCCGGCGTCTATCACCGGCGGCCTGCAGATCGGTGTGGGTCGAGTGCGCAAGTTGAACATGGGGCCGGAATACGTCAGCGCCTTCGTGATCGGCGACCAGCTCTTGTGGGGGGCTGCCGAACCGCTGCGCCGCACGCTGCGCATCCTGCTGGGCAAGTGATGCCGGCTTTGCATTCGTTGTTGGGTCGGCCGCGATGATTGTCGTTGCGGCCTGACAACAGAAAGTGCGCTTTTTCCACCAACGCCGCGCAGCCTGCGCGGCGTTGTGCCATCTGGGTGCCCACGGGCTGTAACGTTGGTACACAATAGCGGCCAGAATTGCGGCAAGAAAGCCGGCCACCCATTCGTGGGGTGGACAGGCACGGGGAAGGGTTGGTGCCACGTCGAAGCATTCGCATTCCGGGGGGTACGCCGAATGCTTCAGAATCTCGTCAATTGTGTCGTTTTGATAAAAATCGACGGCGGTTCGATACCTCAGCTTTTCACCTTTTGAGTGAACTTGCTGCGCTAACTCGTTGATGTTAAGTTCGTTTGCACATTAAAAGATAACGGAGTCGAAGGTGAGGGTGAGCCAATACCGCCGGAGAGAATCGTCCCATCGCAGTCCTAGCTGGTCGGCTGTCGCTATTGCTGCGGCAAGCCTGCTGCTGATCCAGCCCGCGGCGCATGCAGCCGGTTTCGGTGCGCTGCACGTGCGTTCGAGCCTTGGCCAGCCGCTGCAGGCCGATATCGATCTGACCGGTGTGACGCCCGAAGAGGCGCAAAACCTGGTTGCAAAGCTGGCTGCTCCGGATGCCTATTCGCGCGCCGGCCTGAGCTACAACCCGATTGTCTCCTCCCTGCGTGCATCGCTGGAGCGCCAGTCGAATGGCAACTATGTGGTGCGCCTGCGCTCCACCCAGCCCGTCGCCGAACCGTTTGTTGATGTGCTGGTTGACCTGAATTGGGCAAGCGGCCACGTTTCGCGCGCCTATACTTTCCTGCTGGACCCGGTGGGCTCCAGCAATACCGCACAGAATTTTGCTCCGACGCCGGTGGTGCAGGCCACGACGCCAGGCGCCGTTGAGCCTGCGGCGGCGTCCACCGCTCAGCCGCAAGCTGCAGCCCCAGCGCCTGCGTCAACGGCCCCAGCGCGTCAGCCGCGCACCGCAACTCGCCAGGCTGCGCGCCAGCAGCAGGCCGCGCCCGCCGCTTCGGCGCCGGATGCTACGCCGGGCGGTTCGTATACCGTGCAGCGTGGCGACAGCCTCTACGACATTGCCTCAACCGCCTCGCAAGGCCAAGACGCTGTGTCGCTCGACCAGATGCTGTTGGCGATGTACCGCAACAATCCCAACGCGTTCATCGGCGGCAACATCAACCGTCTGCGTACCGGTTCGGTGCTGAAGGTGCCGTCGCAGGCGGAGGCACAGAAGGTTTCCCCGCGTGAAGCCCGTCGCGAGGTAGTCGCACAGACTTCCG
Organism: Ralstonia sp. ASV6; assembly: GCF_016429285.1. GTDB lineage: Bacteria > Pseudomonadota > Gammaproteobacteria > Burkholderiales > Burkholderiaceae > Ralstonia > Ralstonia flaminis. Next base: position 28,628 of record NZ_JAELUI010000042.1, on the reverse strand, counting down.
GTTTTGCCGGCTATCGCAATCGCCTGGCAACCGCCGCTGAAGCCAACGCCGCCACTGATACCGATTCCGCCCGCCAGCAAAGCGGCAGCGTATCGGCACGCGTGCAGGACCAGGCGACGCCGGCTGCCGGCGGTCGTGATGAGCTGCGCCTTTCTAAGGCCGATCGCACCGGCAAAGCCAACGCTGCTGCGCGTGACGAAGAACTCGTCGCCAAGGAGCGTGCGCTCAAGGACATGGAATCGCGCGTTGCCCAGCTGGAGAAGAACCTCTCCGACATGCAACGCCTGGTGGAACTGAAGAACGCCGAACTGGCAAAGGCTGCCAGTGCGGCCAAGCCGGCTGCGGGCGCTGCGCCGGCAACGGCGGCACCTGCTGTAGCGGCTGCCAACGCACCGGCTCCGGCGGCGGCAGCGTCCTCGCCGACACCGGCTCAACAAGCCGCCCAACCGGCTGCTGCCGCTCCAGCAGAGGCCGCACCTGCAACACCGGCTGCCTCGGCAACAGCCGCAGCCGCATCTGCTCCGGAGGCAGCGTCTGCACCGGTGGCTGCGGCTTCGGGTCCGCAGGCAGCGGCCAGCGCACCGGTTGCCGCTGCATCGGCTCCGGCTGCTGCACCGAAAAAGGCACCGGTCGTGGTGGCACCGCCGGCACCGATCGCAGAAGAATCGTTCCTCTCGTCCGTATTGGGCAACCCGATGGCCCTGGGCCTGGGTGCGGTGGTGGTGGCTCTGCTGGGCGGTTTGGCAGTGTATCGCCGTCGCCAGCAGAAGCCTGAGCAGGCGCATGGCTTCCAGGACAGCCTGTTGTCGCAGGAAAGTACCGTGATGGCGGGCGCTAACTCGCTGTTCGGTGCGGCCGGCGGCCAAAGCGTTGATACCTCGCAGCACAGCGTGTTCGGTGCGGATTTCCGCATTGGCGGCAGCAACGAGAGCAACGAAGTCGATCCGATTGCTGAAGCGGATGTCTATATCGCTTACGGCCGCGATGTGCAGGCCGAGGAAATTTTGCGCGAGGCGCTGGAACAACATCCGGATCGCCAAGCTATTCGTTTGAAGTTGATGGAAATTTACGCAAATCGTCAGGACGCACACGGCTTTCAGACCATTGCAGAAGAGATGCTGGCACAAGTCGGCGCTGCTTCGCCGGAATGGGCTGAGGCAGCTGCGATGGGCCGCAAGTTTGATCCCGCTAATCCGCTATACCTGACGGTGCAGGGTGATACGCCGCATCCGACGGCTGAGGTGCACGCTGAACACAGCCACGGAGGTGCCGCAGCTGCCGCCCTGGCCGGCGTGGGTGCGGTAGCTGCTGCGGAAGCCTTCAAGCCGACCGTGACGGGTGAAACCACGCGCCGCGGCGACGACTGGACCACGCTGTCCCCGGATCTGGACCCCTCCGCGCCGTCGACCAAGGCTCCGCAACTGGCGGATCTGGACTTGCCGCTGGAGTCGTTCCCGGCGCCGGCCGCTGGTGACCCGATCACTGCATCGGCTGAGGCTGCTGAGGTGTTCAAGCCGCACGCTGAGCCGGAGGCCGATCTGCCGCAGTTCAACGCACATGCTGGTGAGGCCTACCAACCGGTGGCTGCGCCGCCGATGCACATGGACCTGTCGGACCTGTCGCTGGATCTGAATCCGACGCCGCCGGCAACCGAGGCCGCACCGGTTGCTCCGGCTGCCATGGCTGAAGAAAGCCTGCCGGCCTGGGCCCAGCCGACGGATCTGTCGCAGGCGCCGATGCACTTCGATGCCGAGCCGCATCACGCCGAGCACGAACATGTCGCCAACGATGAGCCGCAATCGGCCATCCGCCTGGACACCAACCTGCCGCACACGCTGTCCGGTGAGCATGGGGCCGATGGCGTGCGCGATCTGCAGATCAAGTTTGATCTGGCCAAGGCCTACATCGAGATCGGCGACAAGGAAGGTGCGCGCGAGCTGCTGCAGGAGGTGCTGGACCTGGGCGATCCCTCGTTCCACGCCGAGGCACAGGCCCTGATGCGTCAGATCGGCTGATCGCCAGTCGACATAACGTAGTCAAGCTCAAGCTTCATCAGCGCCGGCAGGGTGGTATCCTGCCGGCGTTTTTCTTTCCGCACGAGGATTCACAAGGCATGACGCGTATCGCGCTCGGCATCCAGTACGACGGTGCCGCGTTTTCGGGGTGGCAATCGCAGCCACACGGCAACACTGTGCAAGACATGCTGGAGGCAGCATTGCGCCAGTTTGCCGGCGTGCCACTGCAGACAACCGTCGCTGGCCGCACCGACGCTGGCGTGCACGCGCTGGGGCAGGTTGTGCACCTCGACACCGACCTCGTACGCGATCCGTTCTCGTGGGTGCGTGGCACCAACGCCTTCCTGCCATCGAGCGTGGCTGTGCGCTGGGCGCAGGAGATGCCGGAAGACTTCCACGCCCGCTTTTCCGCTCATCGCCGCACGTACTACTACGCGTTGACCTTCGGGCCGACACGGGCACCGCTGCTCGACAGCAAGGCTGGCTACGTCATGCTGCCGCCTGGCAAGTCGCTTGATGTCGCTGCCATGCACGAAGCCGCGCAGGTACTGGTCGGCGAGCACGATTTTTCCTCCTTCCGTGCCGCGGAATGCCAGGCCAAGTCACCGGTCAAGACGATGTATTCGATGGAGGTGCGCGGCGAGGGCGAGTGGGTGTTCGTGCGCATTCGAGGGAGCGCCTTCCTGCATCACATGGTGCGTAACATCATGGGCTGCCTGGTGGCGATCGGCCGGGGCCGCCAGCCTGCATTGTGGATGGCTGATGTACTGGCTGCCCGTAGCCGCTTGGCAGCTGCGCCCACGTTCATGCCTGATGGCCTGTATCTGGCTGAGGTCGGCTATCCTGACGCCTTCTCGTTGCCGGCGTCTCCCACTACGGCCAGCCTGTTCCGAGGCGTGTTCGACGAGCACGCCGGCCTGTGAATCCCATTCTTGCCATGTCGCTGCACCGAACCCGCATCAAGCTCTGTGGCCTGACCCAGTCGGCCGACGTTGATCATGCTGTCGCGCTGGGGGCTGATGCCATCGGGCTGGTGTTCTACCCGCCCAGCCCGCGTTACGTTGCGACGGAGCATGCCGCCGAGTTGGCCCGTCGTGCCGGTCCCTTTGTCACCGTGACGGGACTGTTCGTCAACGCCAGCGCGGACGACATTGCCCGTGTGCTCGACCAGGTGCCGCTTACGCTACTTCAGTTCCATGGTGACGAAACCCCCGAGCAATGTGCCGAGATCGCCGGGAAGGTAGGGCTGCCGTGGTTGCGCGCTCTGCGTGTTCAGCCGGGGGCCGATTTGGTAGAATTCGCCGATCGGTTTGCCGCTGCCCAAGGCCTGCTGCTCGACGCATTTGTTGAGGGATATGGCGGTGGCGGCCACGTCTTCGACTGGACCCTGATTCCCCCACAATGGCTCCCGCAATCGCCATCCGTGCTGCCAACAAGCGCCGCTCCTCGGCTCGTTTTGAGTGGTGGGTTGAGCGCGCAAAACGTCGCTGGCGCGATTGAGCGCGTGCGGCCCTACGCTGTGGATGTCAGCAGCGGGATCGAGGCCGCACGGGGCGTGAAAGATCACGCCCGCATGACCGCATTCGTGCGTGCGGTCCGCGAGGCCGATGCTGCCCTGGGCGCATCGGTGCAAGCCTGAGCCAATCTGGCCGGTAGGGCTTGCTGGCTACCTTGCGGTTCGCACCTTCCTGACTTTCTCCGCCAATGGGTCTCCCGACCGACCTGGCGGATGCCTCGAGAGATTGCCATGTACAACCTGCCCGACGCCCACGGCCATTTCGGCCCTTACGGCGGCACCTTCGTTGCGGAAACGCTGTCCCACGCGCTGGATGAGTTGCGCGACGCCTATGCGCGCTACCAGCACGATCCCGAATTCATCAAGGAATACGAGTACGAGCTGAAGCACTTCGTCGGCCGTCCGTCGCCCATCTACCATGCCCGCCGCCTGACCGAGCACTGCGGCGGCGCGCAGATCTACCTCAAGCGTGAAGACCTGAACCACACCGGCGCGCACAAGGTGAATAACGTCATCGGCCAGGCGCTGCTGGCACGCCGCATGGGCAAGCCGCGCGTGATTGCCGAAACAGGCGCTGGCCAGCATGGCGTGGCCACGGCCACCATCGCTGCGCGTTACGGCATGGAGTGCGTCGTCTACATGGGCAGCGAAGACGTGCGCCGCCAAGCCGCCAACGTCTATCGCATGAAGCTGCTGGGCGCGACGGTGGTGCCGGTAGAGTCCGGCTCCCGCACGCTCAAGGACGCGCTGAACGAGGCGATGCGCGACTGGGTCACCAACGTGGCCGACACCTTCTACATCATCGGCACGGTGGCGGGCCCGCACCCCTATCCGATGATGGTGCGCGACTTCCAGGCCGTGATCGGCGAGGAATGCAAGGTGCAGATGCCCGAGATGATCGGCCGTCAGCCGGACGCCGTGATCGCCTGCGTGGGCGGCGGTTCCAACGCCATGGGCATTTTCTATCCGTACATCGACCATGCCGACGTGAAGCTGATCGGCGTGGAAGCAGCGGGTGAGGGCATCGAGACGGGCCGCCATGCGGCGTCGCTCACGGGTGGTTCGCCGGGTGTGCTGCACGGTAACCGCACGTACCTGCTGCAGGATGACGACGGCCAGATCATCGAGACGCATTCGATCTCGGCGGGTTTGGATTACCCGGGCGTTGGACCTGAGCACTCCTGGCTGAAGGACGCCGGCCGCGCGGAGTACGTCGGTATCACCGACAAGGAAGCGCTGCAGTCCTTCCACGACCTGTGCCGCATGGAGGGCATCATCCCGGCGCTGGAATCGAGCCACGCGCTGGCGTATGCCTGCAAGCTGGCACCGACGCTGCCCAAGGACAAGATCCTGCTGGTGAACCTGTCGGGTCGTGGCGACAAGGACATGCATACCGTCGCCGAATTCTCCGGCATCAAACTCTAAAGGCACTGGCACCCGCATGACCGAGCGCGCCATCGACGGCATCTTCAACGAGGACTGCATCACCGGGGTCGGGCATCTGGCTGACGGCAGCGTGGACCTCGTCATCGCTGATCCGCCATACGGGCTGGGCAAGGACTACGGCAACGACTCCGACAAGCTGTCGGGCGATGCCTACCTGGCCTGGTCGGAACGCTGGATCGACGCGCTGGTGCCGAAGCTGGCGCGCAACGGTTCGCTGTACGTGTTCTGCACGTGGCAATACGCGCCGGAACTGTTCGTGATGCTCAAGCAGCGACTCATGATGATCAACGAGATCATCTGGGATCGCCGCGTGCCCAGCATGGGCGGCAGCACGCGCAAGTTCTCGTCGGTGCACGACAACATCGGCTTCTTTGCTGCTTCGCGCGACTACTACTTCGACGTCGACGCCGTACGCATTCCGTACGATGCGGAGACCAAGAAAGCGCGCAGCCGCAAGCGTTTCGAGGGTAAGAAGTGGCTGGAAGTCGGCTACAACCCGAAGGACGTGTGGAGTGTGTCGCGTCTGCACCGGCAAGACCCCGAGCGCGCCGAACACCCGACGCAGAAGCCGCTGGAATTGGTCGAGCGCATGATCCTGGCGAGCTGCCCGCCGGGCGGCCTCGTGCTGGACCCGTTCCTGGGCAGTGGCACCACAGCTGCGGCATGTGCAAGACTTGGCCGCCGTTTTGCCGGCTTCGAGATCAATGCCGACTATTGCCACGTCGCGCGCGAACGCGTGGCTGCCGTGCACGCGGCAGCGCCTTCTGCCCAATCGACTGAATCCGAGGCGCCCGACATCATCAAGGTCGCCTGACACACTGATCCCCCTATGTCCCGCATCGCTCAAACCTTTTCGCAACTGTCCGCGCAGGGCCGCAAGGGCCTGATTCCGTTCATCACGGCGGGCGATCCGTACCCCGAGATGACCGTCGACCTGATGCACGCCCTGGTCAAGGGCGGCGCCAACGTCATCGAACTCGGCGTGCCGTTTTCCGACCCGATGGCCGATGGCCCGGTCATCCAACGCGCCTCTGAACGCGCATTGGCGAAGAAGGTCGGCCTGCGCACCGTGCTGGAGTACGTGCGTGCATTCCGCACCACCGACACGACCACGCCCGTGGTGCTGATGGGCTACGCCAACCCCATCGAGCGCATGGGTGTTGACGCCTTCGCAAAGGCCGCATCCGAGGCCGGTGTGGATGGCGTGCTGGTGGTCGATTACCCGCCCGAGGAGTGCGAGGGTTTTGCCAAGACCATGCGCCAAGCCGGTATCGATCCGATCTTCCTGCTGGCACCCACGTCCACCGAGGCGCGCATTGCGCAAATCGCCCGCGTGGCCAGCGGCTACATCTACTATGTCTCTCTCAAGGGCGTGACCGGCGCGGCCACCATCGATCTGGACGCCGTGGCGGCGCGCATCCCGCAGATTCGCCAGCACGCGCGGCTGCCGGTAGGGGTCGGTTTTGGCATCCGTGATGCGGAAACGGCACGTGCAATCAGCGGTGTGGCCGACGCGGTGGTCATTGGATCCCGCATTGTGCAATTGCTTGAAGAGGCACCCCGCGAACAAGCGGTACAATACTTGACTGATTTCATCGCGGAGATTCGCCAGGCGCTGGATGCCTGAGTCACATTCTTCGCGCGAGCGCATTCAAGGAGCACGCATGAGCTGGCTGGACAAACTGCTTCCGCCCAAGATCCAACAGACCGACCCGTCGCAACGCAAGGGCATTCCGGAAGGCCTGTGGGTCAAATGCCCGGCCTGCGAGTCGGTGCTGTACCGTACCGACGTCGAAGCCAATCTGCACGTCTGCCCGAAGTGCGATCACCACATGCGCATCGGCGCACGTGCCCGCCTGGATGCACTGCTGGACGCCGAAGGTCGTTTTGAGTTGGGCCAGGAGATCCTCCCGGTCGATCCGCTCAAGTTCAAGGACAGCAAGAAATACCCCGACCGCATCAAGGCCGCCATGGAAAACTCCGGCGAGACCGATGCAATGGTCGTGCTGGGCGGTGCCATTCATGCGTTGCCGGTGGTGGTGGCCTGCTTCGAGTTCGAGTTCATGACCGGCTCGATGGGCTCGGTAGTGGGTGAGCGCTTCGCGCGTGGTGCGCAGATGGCGCTGGAGCAGAAGGTGCCGTTCATTTGCGTGACGGCTTCGGGCGGCGCGCGCATGCAGGAGAGCCTGCTGTCGCTGATGCAGATGGCCAAGACCACTGCGATGATCCAGAAGCTGGCCGAGGCCAAGCTGCCGTTCATCAGTGTGCTGACCGATCCGACCACGGGTGGTGTGTCCGCCAGCTTCGCCTTCATGGGTGATGTGGTGATTGCCGAGCCCAAAGCGATGATTGGCTTTGCCGGCCCGCGCGTGATCGAGCAGACCGTGCGCGAAAAGCTGCCGGAAGGCTTCCAGCGTGCCGAGTTCCTGTTGCAGAAGGGTGCCATCGACATGATCGTCGACCGCCGCAACATGCGCCGCGAGATCGCCGAACTTTTGGCGCTCTTGCAAAAGCAACCGGTCGACGCACTGGCCTGATGCACCACATCTGTTGAACCGAGGCGCGGGCGAGAGTCCGCGCTTCTTGTTTTTGCGCGGCAGGTTTCCACAAAGCCGTGCCACACACCGTTCGCATGCCTACATTCGACAACCTTCCCGATTGGCTCGCCCACCTGGAAACTGCACACCCGGTCGGCATCGACATGGGCCTCGCCCGCGTCAGCCGCGTGCGTGACGCGTTGGGTCTGGAGTTCAAATCCGTCGTCTTCACGGTTGGCGGGACCAATGGCAAAGGCTCGACCTGCTCGATGCTGGAGGCGATTCTACTGGCCGCCGGTTACAAGGTTGGTTGCCACACGTCGCCGCACCTGATCGACTTTAATGAACGTGCCCGCGTGAACGGCGAGATCGCCACCGACGCGATGCTGCTGCCGCATTTCGAAGCGGTTGAGCGCGCGCGCTGCAGCCTGAGTGACGACCGCGGCGAGCCGGTCAGCCTGACGTACTTCGAGTTCACCACGCTGGCGATCATGCATTTGTTTGCCAACGCAGGGCTCGATGCGGTCATTCTCGAAGTTGGCCTGGGTGGGCGGCTGGACGCGGTCAATATCATCGACACGGATTGCGCCATCATCACCAGCGTCGACCTGGACCACATGGCCTACCTGGGTGACACGCGCGAGGCGATCGGCTTTGAGAAGGCCGGGATCTTCCGCCCGGGCAAGCCGGCGATCTGCTCCGATCCGGTGCCGCCCATCTCCCTGGTCAAGCAAGCCGAGGCCATTGGCACAGACCTCTGGCTGATTGGCCGCGATTTCAACTTCCAGGGCGACAAGCAGCAGTGGGGTTTCAGCGGGCGCGGGCGGCGCTGGCCGAGCCTGGGCTATCCGGCGCTGCGCGGTGCGAATCAGTTGCTGAATGCCTCGGCGGCGCTGGCTGCGCTGGAGTCGGTGCGCGACCGGTTGCCTATCTCCGCGCAGGACGTGCGTTTGGGGCTGTCGCAGGTGGCATTGCCCGGTCGTTTCCAGGTCATGGCTGGTCGCCCAGCAGTGATCCTGGATGTGGCGCATAACCCGCACGCAGCGGCGGCGCTCGGCCAGAACCTCGAAAACATGGGTTTCTTCCGCTACACCTACGCGGTGTTCGGCGCCATGCAGGACAAGGACATCGCCGGGGTACTCGGCCACATGCTCGATAAGGTCGATCATTGGTGCTTGACCGATCTGCCGACGCCGCGTGCAGCCAGCGCCGCGCGCCTGGAGCAGGCACTGACGGATGCCGGCTTCCAAGCAGGCAAGGAGTCGAGCGTGAGCACATTCAGCGATCCCGCCACAGCCTATCGCAACGCCATGGAGCGTGCGACTGAGGATGATAGAATCGTGGTCTTCGGATCGTTCTTCACCGTTGCTGGTGTGCTTGCGGAGCGCAAGAACCGCGCGCACTAGTCAAGCGCATTGCCAACATTGGGCAGCGCCGGGTCACAGGACGACCCGGGCGTCGGCGCTGCCCTCGCATGCATCGTCTGAGAGCCAAACCGAGCGCAATCCATGGGACTGTTTTCCATCTTCTCCTCCCGCAAGAACGCTGAAGGCGAACGCTCACGCGGCGCCGCTGGCAGTGCCGCCGATGTGGCCCGCGATGCGGTCCATGAATCGCGCACCTCGTCCCGCGCATCGTCGAATTCCCGTAGCCGCGCCTCTCGCCGTATGGACGATGACGACGATGGTCTCGACCCCGAACTCCCGCAAAAGCAGCGCGCCCGTCGCCGATTGATCGGCGCGGTGGTGCTGGTGGGGGCCGCTGTGGTGGTATTGCCGCTGGTGTTTGACGCCAAGCCGCGCCCTGTGACCGATGCAGTGGCTGTGCAGATTCAGGATCAACCGATCGACCGGGGCGCCAAGGCGTCTACCGATGAACCCAAGGTAGCGAGCCGTCGTTCTGCACCGCGTGCACCGGGCTCGTCGGCAGACCAACCGCAAGCGTTGGATCAGGGCGAAGAGGTGGTTGCTTCTGCTGATACACCGACAGTCAACCCGCCCACGCCGGCACCTGTGCAGAACACGCCGTCGGCCAAGCCGACACCGCCCAAGACGGTCGCCAGCCTGACGCCGCCCCCCGATTCCAAGCCGGCTGCCAAACCGGCCCAGCCTGTGCCACAAGCCACCGCGCCCAGCACGGATGCCAGCGGCAACAAGTTCGTCCTGCTGATTGGTGCGTTTGCCTCTGAAGACCGCGCGCGCAATTGGCTGAGCAAGCTCAAGGCCGAGAAGATTCCCGGCTACATCGAACACAAGAAGGTGCCTGAAAAAGGGGATCTGGCGCTGCTGCGTGCAGGCCCATTCAGCGATCGTGCTGCAGCGGAAGCCGCGCAGAAGCGCGCCGAGCAGATCGGCCTGACCCCCAAGCTCGTTCAGCAATAACGATGCTGGATTACGTGCACTCGCCAGATTCACTGACCTGCCACACCACCTGTAGTCCAAGTCAATCCAAGCCGCTGTCCGATGCAACCGACTTTCTTTGACTATGGCGTGCTGTTTATCGTCGTCACGTCTGCGCTGATCGGGTTGTTTCGCGGGCTGATTCGCGAAGTGCTGGCGTTGCTTGGATGGCTGTTTGCCGCGTGGGTGGCGTATACGTTTTCGGGTGTGGCCGCAGGCTGGATGCCAGAGTCGCTGCCGGGTGGACCGGTGGCGCGCACCATTCTCGGTTTCGTCCTACTGTTTATCGTGACGGTGATTGCGACGTCGTTGGTGGGGGCGCTGCTCTCGGCGGCACTGGCGAGCGCCGGGCTCAAGCCGGCGGATCGCGGCCTGGGGATGGTCTTCGGGCTGGCACGCGGTGGCGTGATCATCCTCGTGCTGATGACGGTGGCAGGCTTTACCAGCCTGCCTGAGCAACCGTTCTGGCGCGACGCGATCAGCCGGCCGTATGCGGAGGAAGCTGCGCGGGCAGCCAAGCCACTGTTGCCGCCTGACGTCGCGAAGTATGTTCACTATTGATCCGGAGCGTCTGGCCACCAGCTAGACGATCTGGGAAGCTTTTTCGGCGCCGGCAACGGGTGCAGGCGCCACCAATACGCTCTCGCTGGAGATCGACATGTGCGGTATCGTTGGCGTGGTTTCCTCCACGCCCGTCAATCAGCTGATCTATGACAGTCTGCTGCTTCTGCAACACCGGGGGCAGGACGCGGCTGGCATTGCCACTGCGGCTGGCAACACCTTCCATATGCACAAGGCCAATGGCATGGTGCGTGACGTGTTCCGCACGCGCAACATGCGTGGTCTGCCGGGCACGAGCGGCATCGGCCAGGTGCGTTATCCGACCGCTGGCTCGTCCAGCGAGGAAGAGGCCCAGCCGTTCTACGTCAACGCGCCGTTCGGCATCGTGCTGGCACACAACGGCAACCTGACGAACTCCGATCAGTTGCGTGAAGAGATGTTCCGGCGCGATCGCCGTCACATCAACACGCAGTCCGACTCCGAAGTGCTGCTGAACGTACTGGCTGATGAACTGCAGCGCGCCAGCAACGACATTCCGCTGGACCGCGATTCCATCTTTACGGCCGTGGAAGGCTTGCATCGCCGCGTGCGCGGCTCGTACGCCATCGCCGCGGAGATCTCCGGCTATGGCGTCCTGGCGGTGCGAGACCCGTTCGGCATCCGCCCGCTGGCATTGGGTAGCCAGGAAACGCCGGACGGCAAGATCGAATACATGGTCGCCTCCGAATCCGTGGCGCTGGAAGGCATCGGCTTCAAGTTCGAGCGCGACGTGGCGCCCGGCGAAGCCATCTTCATCGACCTCGAAGGCAAGCTGCACACCAAGCAATGTGCCGAGAACCCGGTGCTCTCGCCGTGCATCTTCGAATACGTGTATCTGGCGCGTCCGGACTCGCGCATGGATGGCGTGTCGGTGTACGACGCACGCCTGCGCATGGGCGACTACCTGGCCGAGAAGATCAAGCGCGAAGTGACCGACAAGATTGACGTGGTGATGCCGATTCCGGATTCGTCGCGCCCGGCCGCCATGCAGGTCGCCAACCACCTGGGCGTGCCGTACCGCGAGGGCTTTTTCAAGAACCGCTACGTGGGCCGCACCTTCATCATGCCGGGTCAGGCGGTGCGCAAGAAGTCGGTGCGCCAGAAGCTCAACGCCATGGCGATCGAGTTCAAGGGCAAGAACGTGCTGATCGTCGACGACTCCATCGTGCGCGGCACGACGTCGTCGGAGATCGTGCAGATGGCACGTGACGCGGGCGCGAAGAAGGTGATCTTTGCTTCGGCTGCGCCGCCGGTGAAGTTCCCGAACGTGTATGGCATCGACATGCCGACGCGCGGCGAATTGGTGGCCTACGGCCGCACGCACGAAGAGATCGCCAAGATCATCGGTGCAGACCAACTCGTGTACCAGGACGTGGAGGACATGAAGCGTGCCGTGCGCGACGTCAACCCGGCGCTCAAGGATTTCGACGCGTCGTGCTTTGACGGCAAGTACGTGACGGGCGACATCGACGAGGCGTATCTCGATCGGCTTGAGACCGCACGTAACAGTTCGGCCGCCATTGCGGATCGCGAGAATGCGCAGAACGACGATCCGCGCACGCAATTGCATCTGCAGCGTTCGGCAGTGAACGAGTAAGCGGATCAGCAACACCCGCAGCAAAAGAAAAGCCCGTCTTTGAGACGGGCTTTTCTTTTGCTGGGCGCTTGGTTGACCGCGTCACTTGAGCATGCGACGGCGCAGCAGCCACAGGCACAGCACGAGTGCGACAGCGGCATAGAGCAGCAGTACACCCAGGTGCAGCAGAACGTTGTCAGGTGTGCGGCCCAGCATCAGCGGGCGGATCAGCTCGACCGCGTGCGGCAGCGGCAGCACGTTCGTGATCGCGCGTACGGGCGCCGGCAGTTGCGACAGCGGAAAGAACACGCCCGAGAGCAGCATCATCGGCGTGATCACCAGCGTCTGGTAGAACATGAAGAAATCGTAGTTGGGCGCGAGCGCCGTCATGTTCATCGCCAGGCAGGCGAACGTAAAACCCGTGAGCACGATGACCGGCAACGCGAGCAACGCCTGCGGCATCGATGCATAGCCGAGAACGCCCGCCACCAGCATGATCGCCAGACCCGAGAGCACGGACTTGCTGGCCGCCCAGATCAGCTCACCGAGCACCACGTCACCCAGGGTGAGCGGCGCATAAAGGATGGCCTCCCACGTACGCTGCACGTGCATGCGCGAGAACGCCGAGTACATCGCCTCGAAGCTCGCCGACATCATCGTGCTGGAAGCCACCGTGCCGGCGGCCAGGAACGCGATGTACGACACTCCGTCGATATGCCCGACCAGCAGGCCCAGGCCGAGCCCGAGACCGAACAGGTAGATCATCGGATCGGCCAGATTGCCGGCGAGCGAGGGGATGGCGAGCTTGCGCCAGACCATGAAGTTACGCAGCCAGATGGTCTGCCAGTTCCGGAAATTGAGCGGCCGCAGCGATTGCGGATACGCCTGTCGTGGGGCTGCGATCAGGGTGGCTTCGTTGGACATGGGTCGGCTCGTTCAATCGCGTCGCATTTGTCACGCCGCATCAATCACGCATCTCGCGGCCCGTCAGACGCAGGAACACGTCTTCAAGGTTGGCGGGGCGGTGCAGGTAGCGCAGGCCGGGCATGGTGTGCGTTTCGGTCTGCGCGCGCAGGGCGGCTACCAGTGGTTGTGGATCGCGTGCGTAGCAGAAGAGGGTCTCGCCGCTGGTTTCCACGCGCTCGGCAAGGGGTTCGAGCAACGTGCGCAGGGCGGAGAGATCGTCGCCGTAGACTTCCACCACATCGCAGCCGATCTCGCGTGCGATGAGTTCGTGCGGTTTGCCTTGCGCGATCTTGCGGCCGTTGTCGATCACGCACAGCTCATCGCACAGGCGCTCGGCCTCTTCCATGAAGTGCGTGGTCAGCAGGATGGTCTTGCCACCGGCCAGCAGTGAACGCAGGCGCTCCCAGATCAGGTGGCGGGCTTGCGGATCGAGCCCGGTCGTGGGCTCATCCATCACGAGGATGTCTGGGTCGTTGATGAGTGCGCGCGCCACGGTCAGCCGGCGCTTCATGCCGCCGGAAAGCGCGCGTACCGGTGCATCGGCCTTCTGTTCGAGCCGCGCGAATTCCAGCAGGGCAGGGATGCGCTCGCGGATGGCCGCGGAGGACAAGCCGAAGTAGCGCCCGAAGATGCGCAGGTTTTCCGAGACGGTGAAATCGGGGTCGAGGTTGTCGAACTGCGGCACCACACCCACGCGCATGCGTGCACGGTGCGCAAATTCGGGAACCGCCTCACCGCACAGTTGAAGCGCACCCGCATCGGGCATCGTCATGCCGAGCAGCATGCGCAGCGTGGTGGTCTTGCCAGCACCGTTGGGCCCCAGCAAGCCAAAGCACTGGCCGCGCCGTACGGAAAAGCTCAGGTTGTCGACGACGGTTTGATCGCCATAGCGCTTGCGCAAGCCTTCGACGCTCAGGATCGGTGTGCTGCTCACGCCAAAGCCCTGTTGCTCGTATCGCACATCGCCTCCGTTGCAAAACGCTGATTATGCGCTTGCGTAGGCATATGCGTATGAGGGGAATGTGCGATGGTCTGGTTGCGCTCAGGCAGCAAAAAGGGCCAGACAACACTGTCTGGCCCCTGCCTTGCAGCGCACGACCGCTGCGAATGTGGCGGATTACCTGGTGGCGGCGTTACCGATCACGCCACCCAGCGCCGCGCCACCCAGCGTTGCGCCCGGGCCGCCCCAGATGGCCGCCCCGGCGACACCACCTGCGGCCGCGCCCAACGCGGTATTGCGCTGCTTGGGCGTCATGTCCGCGCATCCGCTGACGGATGCCAACGCGGCCGCCAGTAACAAGGATACGAAGGCACGCATAGCACACTCCTTTTATCGTTCGTATGCCTGCATTAAAGGCCGTGCAGGCCATGATGTGCAGGGGCCGATGCCTGAAAACCGTGTCAGCCGATTCCCACACATTGAACGCGGATGCTGGCGCGGAAGTTCCGCCCCATTCTTGCGCGTTGCTAACGGTCCAGCGTCTTCTTCACATCTTCACGAACATCGCCCATGGTGGCGCGTGCCTTGCCGATGTTCTTTTCGATATTGCCCTTGACCTGCGTCTTTTCATCGCCGGTCACCTTGCCGGCCACTTCCTTGATCTTGCCTTTCGCTTCTTGCAGACGGCCCTTCACTTGGTCTTTATTCATGGTGTCGATCCCTCTGTTGGTCGGCCGGTGCAGGGGGTCGCCCACCGGCATTGACGAGTGGCGCGATGCCACCGTTGCAGCTTACAGCGTGTGGTTTTCGTGCCCAGGTGACGTTGTCCGAAAGACCTGTAGGACAAACGGGGATGTCACAGAAATAGGCTTGCACGATGGCTACACTGAAACGCCCGGCCATATCGGCACGCGCCGGATCCATTCATCCACCATTCTCACGATCCCCAAGGGAGAAATCGACATGATGACTCTGGAGCAACTCGGCATCCTGCATCGATCGCAAATCGAGGCGTGGCTGGCCGTTACGGAAGAAGCGGTTGACGGCGTCAACCGCCTGATTGGGCTCAATCTCCAGGCGCTCAAGGCCGGCTTTGGAGAGACGGAACAGTGTCTGCACGAGGCGGCAGGTGCGCAGGATGCCGGGCAGTGGTTCGGTGCGCAGGCGCGGTTTCTGCAACCCGCCGGAGAGCGTGTTTCCGGCTACACACGCAACTTCATCGAGATCGGTGTGCAGACGCAGAACGGCATCACTCGCGCGCTGCAGCGTCATGGTGATGAGGTGCGTCGTCAATGGGGCTTCGTCGCAGAAAACTTGGCCGACGCTGCGCCGCCGGGCGCTGAGGCGGCCGTGAAGTTTCTCAAGGCATCTGTCGGGCTGGAGGTCGCTGCCGCAGAAGCGGCAGAGGTGGCTGTATCCGAAGCAAGTGGCGTTGTCGACAAGCGCGATACCGCACATTGAGTGCTCCTCCACACGGGGGAGGTTCGTCGGCAGTGGGCCGACATGGATTTCGGCGCAGTCCTACAGGGCGTTGCGGGCAGGCTTCGATACGCGCGCCAAGCGCCGATCTCTACACTTCCTACATGTCCATCAACATGAAGGAGGTGGTTGTGCCCTACCTGGTTGCATGGTTCCTGGGCCTTCCCGCGTTCGTGTTGCTGCTGATGTGGTTGTTCGTGCATTGATGCGCGCGACCCGATAACTCAACGCGAACCGGAGGACGTATGACCTTCCGAGGCGATTGCAAGATCGAAGTCTCCGCCTATGAAATTTCCCCCAACGCCTGGCGCGCAGAAGTGAGCATCCTGCGCGTGAGCGACGGAGAAATCCTGTTGCCGCGTACCACTGTGCGCGAGTCGGTCAATACCTATTCGAATGCAGGCACTGCACTTGAAGCCGCGCGGGCCTATGCAGAAGCAATGATCGCCGCGGGGCAGTTCGACTGCAGCCCTGCGTGGAACTGAGTCGCGCGGATTACCGCAGCCATGTGGCGTTACGTTCTGTTACCAAATCGTTAGCACCGTATCACCTGTGTCTAAGGCCCTGAATACAATACAGATACCGTAATCGGCGCTGGTGCGGTTCTACCCGGTGCCTTAAGCAGCAGGTGAAGACAATGGATCGACGTAATGGGCTGTTGATTGCAGGTGCGGCCGCACTGGCTGTGCTGGCAGTGCCGCAGATGGCGTCGGCGCACGTAAGCGTCGGCATTGGGATTGGTGTGCCGGTGGCACCGGTGTATGTCGCACCCGCTCCGGTTTATTATCCGCCGCCTCCGCCGCCGGGTTACTACGCGCCGCCTCCCGGGCCGGTGTACTACGCTCCTGCACCCGCATACTATGGCCCGCCTCCGGCAGTTGTGGTCGGTGTGTCAGGTTGGTACCGTTGGGGGCCGCGTTATCGGTGGTATGACGGCCGTCACTGGGGGCGTTGGCGTTAATGAGGCTGCGGGATACAGGAAGGCTCCTTCGGGAGCCTTTTTCTTTGCGCATGCGCAATGGATCCGTTCACGCGTGCCTCTATGGCAATCATGAACCGTAATGAGATGGTGGGATCTTCTGTCGCATCGCAACATCAAGCCCGGGCTATTCCCTGGCTTTTTCTTTGCACATCTTCCGTGTGTGCAGCGCATGCTAAGGTCGGCACGAAGAACTGGCGCGCGGCGCATACGCGACGATACTGGAGGCACTAGATGTATCGGCTCATTTGCGTCAGGTAGTCAGGATTGCGCTGTAGCAGCGACGCAGGCCAGTGGCATACTTTCGCCCTATGCGCGCTCGACGCAGCCTTCGCGCACTTGCTTCAACACAACCAAGGAGAACGAGTCATGAAAACCAAGCCCTGCCTGTGCCAGGACGATGTCACCAAGATCCTGGATGCCGCCGAGAAGGAAGCACGCGCGCACCAGTGGGCCGTGACGATTGCCGTGGTTGACGATGGCGGCCACCTGATGGGCCTGCGCCGTATGGACGGCTGCGCGACCATCTCGTCGTACATCGCACCGGAGAAGGCTCGTACGGCTGCACTGGGCCGCCGTGAATCGAAGGTCTACGAAGACATCATCAACAACGGCCGCATCTCGTTCCTGTCGGCGCCGCATCTGCAAGGCATGCTCGAAGGCGGTGTGCCCGTGCTGGTGGAAGGCGTATGCGCCGGTGCAGTCGGTGTGTCGGGCGTGAAGTCGTCGGAAGACGTGCAGATCGCCAAGGCGGGCATTGCCGCGGTGCACGTGATCTGCTGAGTTGCCGATCGCGAAGACGCGAATCGAAGGAGAGGGGCGCGGCGCAGGTCGCGCCCTTTTGCTTTGCGTGCTCGCCCGGATGGGCGCCGGCGGGAAAGAACGGCTTGGCTGGCGGTCGTCCGGCAGACGGGTCTGATGTCTGCCAACGCGAAATGACGATGGCTGGCTAGTGCCGAATGTCTCCTGAGAGAGACGTCCCCACAAAAGTCGGTACGTGTTGCGTGTTACTTGGTCAGGATCAGCTTGCCGAAGCGTGTCACGCGCAGCGTGTAGATCGCCCCGTTGTGGCGGATGGCGACAGCGCCCTGGCCAGCAAACAATTGTTCGGAGGTCATGATCCGCGTATCACCGATAGTCGCGGTGGGGGCTTCAACGGCTGGTGCTGCTGCAGGCGCGGTGGCCGGTGCGGCATTGAGGCTCGCCGGGCGCTGACGGGCCACGATGACGTGGCGACGACGGGTCACGGTGCGTCCTGCATCTTGGTGTTCGGCAGCATTCATGGTGAAGGTCCTGGCTGGCGGAAAAGCGTTGGCTGGCAAGGGTTCCAGCGAATGCCAGGCAGTCTAAATGAGAATCGTTATCATTACAAGTGGCATCTGAGGATGTGCTGATGGCTGCCCGCCAGCCCTTAAAAAAGAAACCGGGCGCACGGCCCGGTTGTGTGTCGGATCAGGTATGTCCTGGCGCTTCGCGCAGGAGGGTCGTGCGCTCGTCTGTGCGTTGGACGCGGTAGCGCTCGTAGTGGCGCAGGATGTCGGCGATGATCTCTTCACCGCGCAGGTACTCGATGTCGTAGCCCTCGCGACCGTCTTCGAAGAAGGTGACGGGCTCGTGGGTGAGTGCGTGGTCGGGGGCCGCTGCCTGGCTTGGTGTCGCGACGGGGAGCGCCTTGCTCGCGCTGCGCACGCCGTAGACGAAATCGCGGTCCGACGGGTCGGGAATGACCAGGCGCACGCTGTCTTCGGCTTCAAGCACGTGCGCCTCGATGCCGCGCCGGCTCAGTTCTTTCACCACATCGTTCATGGCCGGCAGCACTTGCTTGGCGAGGAACGTGCGCACATCGGCGTCGGTGGATGGGTTCACCATCTGCGCAAGACGCTGGCGCCAGCGCTGACCGCTCCAGAAGGATGTGGCGGGGGCCAGTTCGCGCGAGTAGTGCGCGCGGTCAGCCGACATGCCGCGCCACAGGCCGTAACAGAGCAGCGCCATGATGATCGCCACCGGCAGGGCTGCGACCAGTGTCATCGCTTGCAAGGCCTTGAGGCCGCCCGCCAACATCAGGATGGCGGCGGTCGCCCCGAGCACCACCGCCCAGAACAGTCGCTGCCATACGGGTGAGCGCTCTGCGCCGCGCGAAGCAATCGTGTCGATCACGAACGCGCCGGAATCGGCCGAGGTCACGAAGAACACGGCGATCAGCACGATGGCCAACCACGACAGTGCCGTAGTGCCGGGAAAGTAATCGAAGAAGTGGAAGAGCAGGGCATCGACATTGCCAGCGGTGCGAGCGAGGTCGCCGGCCGCCTGATGTGTGTCGAGCCAGATGGCGCTGTTGCCGAAGGCTGTCATCCACAGCAGGTTGAACGCGGTCGGCACGATCAGCACGCCGATCACGAATTGCCGCACCGTGCGCCCGCGCGAGATGCGCGCAATGAACATGCCGACGAACGGCGACCACGATACCCACCATGCCCAGTAGAGAATCGTCCAGCCGCTGAACCAGCCGGACGAGTTGGGAGGCGTGTAGGCAAAGGTGCGGAAGGACAGGTTGACCAGGTTCGACAGGTAGTTGCCGACGTTCTCGCTAAAGGCCCGCAGCAGGAAGATGGTGGGGCCAGCGATGATGACGAAGGCCAGCAGCAGGAAGGCCAGCGTCAGGTTCAGCTCCGAGAGCCGGCGCACGCCGTTGCCGAGCCCCGATGCGGCCGACGCACCGGCCAGTACCACCACCACGCAAATGAGGCCCACGCGGAAGGTGTCGGAATCGGTTTGCCAGCCCGCTACCTGATGCAGGCCCGCGCCGAGTTGCAGCACGCCGTAGCCGAGCGTGGTTGCAATGCCGGCAATCGTGCCGATCAGGGCGAAGGCATCCACCCCGTGGCCCAGCACACCGTTGATGCGCTCACGCAGGATCGGATACAGGCCCGAGCGCATGGTGAGCGGCAGGTTGTAGCGGAAAGCGAAGTACGCCAGCGCCAGGCCCATCACACCGTAGATGGCCCATGCGTGCAGGCCCCAGTGGAAGAAGGTGGAGAGCATCGCTTCGCGCGCGGCAAGGGCGGTTTGCGGTGCGACGGTCGGCGGTTGCAGGTAGTGCTGCATCGGCTCGCCCACGCCGAAGTACATCAGCCCGATGCCCATGCCGGCCGCGAAGAGCATCGCCGTCCAGGAGACGAAGCTGAATTCCGGTTCGGCCTCATCGGGGCCCAGGCGGATGTCGCCGAAGCGGCTGGCCGCCACGACGATCAGAAACACGAGGAAGCCCGTGACCGCCAGCATGTAGAACCAGTCGAAGTGCCCCGTGACCCAGCGTTGTGCGATGCCGAAGGCGCGGTCAGCCAGCTCGGGCTGTACGGTGCACAGCACGAGCAGCAGGACCAGCACGACCAGCGATGGCACAACGACCTGTGGAACGAGGGTGGTGCGCGGCGGCGCGATGTCGGAAGGGGCGGGAGAACTGGCCATGTAGGATCCTTCTGATTGCGGGGATGGCCGCAAAAGTACCGCCAGCGCCGCTCCAATGCAAATGGAGGGTGCCAGAAATGACAAACCCCCGTGCAAGGACGGGGGTTCGAGGCGATGTAGCGGATGTTGCGTCAACTGTCCTAGTTGCGCTCAGGCTCTGTCACGAAGCCGATGCGCGCCAGGCCTCCGCGCTGGATGGCCGCCATCACCTGAGCGACGCGCTCGTAGCGGACGTTGCGATCGGCACGCAGGTGCATCTCCGGCTGCGGTTGCTGTTGCGCGGCCTGGGCAATGTTGGCTTGCAGCGTGGCTTCATCCACCGGCTGGTTGTTCCAGAACGCCTGACCCTGCGCGTCAATCTCGACATTCACGCTTTGCGGCTTGGCGTCGTCGGGTTTGTTCGATGCGCGTGGCAGATCGATCTTCACCGCGTGGTTGATCACGGGAATGGTGATGATGAAGATGATGAGCAGCACCAGCATGACGTCGACCAGCGGCGTCATGTTGATCTCGTTCATCACCTCGTCATCGTTGTCGAAGGTACCGAAGGCCATGGGGGCTCCCTGATTCGGCTGAATTATTGCTGCTTGACCGCGGCCAGGCGGACGCTGGCATCGTCACGCGAGGTGCCCGGACGCAGGCGCGCGCCGGTCACGAAGTAGGCGTGCAGGTCATGCGCGAAGCGGTTGAGCTTGGCGATGATGGACTTGTTGCCACGCGTAAGCGCGTTGTAGCCCAGCACTGCCGGAATGGCCACGGCCAGACCGAAGGCCGTCATGATGAGCGATTCGCCCACGGGGCC
Organism: Ralstonia sp. ASV6; assembly: GCF_016429285.1. Taxonomy (GTDB): domain Bacteria; phylum Pseudomonadota; class Gammaproteobacteria; order Burkholderiales; family Burkholderiaceae; genus Ralstonia; species Ralstonia flaminis. The sequence goes on along the minus strand of NZ_JAELUI010000042.1, from coordinate 7,905 downwards.
GGCGACCTTGTCGATGGCCGGCACGCCCGATGCGCCGATACCCAGCAGGGCGTGATAGATGCCCCATACCGTACCGAACAGGCCGACGAACGGTGCCGTCGAGCCCACCGAGGCCAGCACGGCCAGGCCCGATTGCATCTGGCCGACCGACTCGTCGATCGCGCTCTTGAGCGAGCGCGTGAGCCAGTCGGAGATGTCCATCACATCATGCAGTTGCGGCTGGCTGGCGCGGTGGTGCTGCGCGGCTTCACGGCCGGTTTGCGCGAGTGCGTAGAACGGATTGTCCTTGGGGCTGCCGAGCGTCTGCATGGCGTGATCGAAGTCGTCGGAGTGCCAGAAGCGCTTTTCAGCGCCTTGCGCCATCGACTTGAGGCGCACGATGTCCCACGCCTTGGTGAGGATGACGATCCACGAGGCGAGCGACATGATCAGCAGCAGAATGGCCGTGCCGCGCGCGACGATATCGCCTTGTGTCCAGAGATGGGAAAGACCGAGTTCCTGCATGATGGGTTTCCTGAGTTGTCCTGATGAAGCGAGAGTCGGAATGGATTAATTATCGAGCTTGAAGACATACGGCTTGCTTGCCACGACGGGCACGGCATGGCCGTTTTGCTTGTACGGGGTGCACTTGATGGAGCGGGCAGCCTCGGTGGCCGCGCGGTCCAGACGCGGTGAACCGGAAGACGACGTGAGCGCCACATTGGTGACTTCACCCGCCGTGCCGATGGAGAGTTTGACCATAGCACGGCCTTCCTCGCCCATCTTTTGCGACATCGACGGATACACCGGCTGCGGATCGCTGCACTGGATGTCGTTGATCCCGACGCTGATCGGGCCGCTGGGTGCGGCAGCAGGCGCGGGCGCAGGTTCAGCGGGTGGAGCCGGCGGCGCAGGCGGCGTGGCTGGTGCTACGGGCGCGTTGTCTGACGGTGGCAGGTTGGGCGTCGGCATCGGTGTTGGCTTGGGTTGCGCCACCGGCTTGACGATGTTCACCTGCTTGGGCGCCTCCTGCTTGACCGGCTGCTGCTTGGGCGGCTCCGGCTGCTTGATGGGTTGCGGCGTGGCGGGGATGAGGTTGACCTGCAGCTCAGGCGGCTCCTCCTTGCTCAGTGGCGACTGGATCAGGCCAAGCTGAATCAGCATCAGCACGCCCGCGTGCAGCAACAGCACGACCACCAGAATCTTGAGAGTACGAGGGTGAATCATCAACGACCGGGAATCGAGAGCGGAAAAAGTAGGGCGGAGCGCGGCAATGGGTGTTGGGAGGGCAACCGTTCAACAAGGCTCGGCTTCAGCGCTTGCCGAAGACGATCAGCGAAACCCCGATGCTGATGAGCAGACTCAGGAGCAGTTCCATGGTGCCTAGCGTTGGTGCCGGCGGGGTCGCCGACGGCATGACAGGTATTTTAGGCCCGCAACATGCAACAGTGTTGCGACAGTCGGGGTGCGACTTTGTTTCAGCCTATTGCAGCTATAGGAAAAAGTATAAACGATAATGATTCCTATTTGCGAGGAATCCCATACTTCCTTCCGCGTCTTTCGTGGGGTGGGCTGCACATCCAGATGACGGATAGCGGAGAACTGCCTGCCCAGGCGCTTTGGTCCCATGGGCTCTGCGGGCCCGCAACTTGCGGCCATTGGGGGTCGACCCGGGTACGCAGTGAGCGCAAACACGCTAGGATAAAAAGCATTCAAACACGGTGACCGGCCGGCCAACCGTGAACGGGGAAGCGGTGAATAGGGGGCGACCATGGATGAAGCCAACCTCAGCCTGGACGACGCCGACGATGGTACGTTCGTCCCCACGGGCGGCAGGCAGCCTCAGTCGCTGTTGTCGTCACTGGACTCCATGTGCGCGCAATTTGCGCTGCGTACCGTGTGCGCGATGGGTCTGCGCTTCAATCTGCGCACCAACATCAATGACATCCTCACGGTCTGCGCCCCGGAGCTGATCTGGCCCGTGACGGTCATCCAGCGCTTGCAGCGCTTCCTGGCAGCGCGTTGTGCTGATATGCCGGGCTGGCGCGCCGTCGGCAAGCTGGATCTGCCTACCTTCATGGACCGCCATGGCCAGTGGAGCAGCGCTTTTGATGAAAGCTCGCTGTTCTACTACCTCGACGAGTACGTCAAGCATCACGCCAAGGACATGTTCACCGTGTTTGGTGCTTCATGCGATGCACTGGGTGAACGACTATCCAGCGAGCGCGTGCTGCTGGTCGGCAACATCGACATGCTGGCGCGCGTGCTGGGCCTGCCGCCGCATGAGCGTGCGTTGCTGTTGTTCGCGTCGCTGGTGAAGTACAAGCGTGACCTGCGGGCGGTGATGGTCGATTGCAAGGTCGCTCACAGCCAGGAGGCCTTCCAGTTGCTGGCGGGTTTGGCAGGCGCGAGCATCGCCGAAGTGGCTGGCTCCCTGCGCCCTGGTTCGCGGCTGGAAACACTTGGCCTGATCGAGCCGCCGTTGCCCGAGAACAGCGTGACCGATCTGGGCGACTTGATGCGCATCTCCGATCGTCTGCTGCATGTGCTGCTGGGTGATTACGCGAGCGAGGCGGAGATGATGGCCGTCTTCACGCGCCCCGCGCCGCCGACCACGCTGGCGCAAACCGACTATCCACACGTCGAGACCGATGCCCGTTACCTGAGCGCCTTGCTGGAGAACGCTTCGCAGACGCGTGCTGTGGGCGTGAACATCTTGCTGTACGGTGCGCCTGGCACCGGTAAGACCGAACTGGCGCGCGTGCTGGCGCGCGATGCCGGCTGCGAGTTGTATGAGGTGGATTGCCTCGACAAAGATGGCAACAGCCTCTCCGGCAAAGACCGCTACCGCTCGTTGCAGGTCTCGCAGGCCTTCCTGCGGGGGCGGCCTGGCGCTGTGCTGTTGTTTGACGAAGTGGAAGACGTGTTCCCCGGCCCGACGCGCGAGCTGATGAGCCTGTTCGGGCATGAAGAGCCGCGCGGCTCCGTCAACGGCAAGGCGTGGGTCAACCAGACACTGGAGCAGAACCCGGTGCCAGTGATCTGGGTGTCGAACTCGATTCGGCAGATTGACCCGGCGTACTTGCGCCGCTTCCAGTTCCATCTGGAACTGAAGGTGCCGCCGCCCACGGTGCGCGAGAGCATCATCCGCAAGCACCTGGAAGGGCTGGAGGTGTCGGATGCCTTCATGGCCAAGCTGGCCGCGCGCAAGACACTCACGCCTGCGCAGATCGATTCCGCGGCGCGCTTCGCACGTCTGACGCAGCCGACGATGGAGGAGTCGGCGGAATCGTTGATCGTGCGCCAGCTCGATCATGCGGATCAGGCCATGGGCTTGCGCCCCGAAGTGCCGGCGCACCGTGTCGTGACCGAATACAAGCTCGACTATCTGAACCTGGAGACACGGTTTCCCGTGGAGCGCGTGATCGAAGCGCTGCGCGCACGTAAGCGCGGCACGCTGTGTTTCTTCGGGCCGCCGGGCACGGGCAAGACCGTACTGGCCGAGCACATCGCTAGCCAGCTCGACGTGCCACTGATGATCCGTCGTGCGTCAGACCTGATGAGCAAGTACGTGGGCGAGACAGAGCAGCAGATTGCCGCCATGTTCTCGCGCGCCGAAGAAGAGCGTGCGCTCCTGTTGCTCGACGAAGCCGACAGCTTCATGCAGAGCCGCCAGGCTGCTGTGCGCAACTACGAGGTGTCAGAAGTCAACGAGATGCTGCAGGGCATGGAGCGCTTTGACGGCATCTTCATCTGCACGACCAACCTGTTTGATCGGCTGGATGAGGCGGCGCTGCGGCGCTTTGCGTTCAAGATCCGCTTCAGGCCGCTGATGCGGGCACAGCGCGAGCAGATGTTCATTGCCGAGGCGCTGGGTGGCAATGCGGATGCGCTCAAGCCGGTGTGGCGCGAGATTCTGGCCTCGCTCGATATGCTCACGCCGGGGGATTTTGCGGTGGTCAAGCAGCAGTCGCTACTGTTGGGCGAGGCGCTGGAGCCGGAGGCGTTTCTCGCGCAGCTGCGGCAAGAGCATTCCATCAAGCCGGAGTTGCGGGAGCGTCGGTCGATTGGGTTTGTGCCGCGTTGACTCGCGGAGCTCGCGCGTCTGAGTGCCGGGCTTTGGGTTCGAGGTGGGGCGCGTTATTTCTGGGAATTGATCAATTCCATGTAGTTCCTCTTCGCCGACCCAAAAATTTCTTTGCATTGCGCATCGTCGTCGCAATTTTTCGGTTTGTTCAAGATGAATGGTTCGAGTTCTTCAATTGCCTTGCTCTTTCTTTGTTCTTTGGCTGAATTGATAGCGTCTTGGTTGATTAAATCGAGAAAATAAGTAAATGTATTGGTGTATTGCTTGTCTTCTGTCTTGAGTTCGTTGTAGTTTCCGTGAAAATCAATGCCGTCTGCGCAAATTCCTGATGTATCGATGCCTCCGACCTGGATTTTGTTTTTGAGAATGTATAGTCCGCCTAACTTGTTTTTGATATCTGATTCATCTGTGTTGGATATTTTGTTGTTTGTCGGGGATAGGTTTCCTTCAAAATAATTCGGTGTTTCGTGTTTTGTTAGTTTTATTTTTGCAAGACAGCCGGCGGCTGTGGCGCTGCCGTTTGGTATCGCTCCGCCAAAGATAATGAAAGTTCTATGATCATTGGATTCGATCATTAGTGCTATCCCGTGGTCTCCTCTGTATGCTTTGATGTCGCCTGCGCCTAGGGTCGGCGCGCTGAGGATTGTTAGGATGGTGATCGCCAGTAGATTGATGATGCCTTTCGTTGTCAAGTTACGCTATTGATTATTATTTTTTAATTAAATAGTTTTTGAGATCATTGGGGCGCTAGCGGTGATGTCAGTGTTTTTTTGAGGATGGGGCTGATTTTAGTTGAGATTTTCTGCGTCGATGGCATCACATGTCATCCACATTTTTAAGGGTCGTTTCTCACTTTTGTAATTTATTCGGCACCACTCGCCAGTGGCTTTGTCGACAGTGGCGCGATCTTCATTTGCTAGATATTTTTTAGTTATTTCTTGAGCGTTGGGGTTGTTGTATAAATAACTTTTGTACTTAACTGATACGGGAATGGATGCCTCCTGATTCATTAGTGGGGAAAATAGTGATTTTTTTGCTTCTGGAACTAGATTTCGCGTTGTGTAGGGGTGCTTGTAAGTTCTATTTCCACCGATCAGCCAACTGTAGTCATCCCCAAACCACTCGGAAATTTTCTCATTCCTGCGCAAGGTAGAGTCTGATTGATCGAATATAGAGACGGAATAAAATTTTCCGGAGGAATTTGGCTCAACAAGAGAGTTACGGATTTCTATGGATTGGATAATGATGATCTTATCTTCGTTATCCTGGTTGATATGAATAGTAAAGGCATCAACTATTTCGCCTGGGGATTCTTCATAGAGAAGTCCTCTGCCTTCCGCTCTCCTTGGCTTTTGTCCATTTTGTATAAAATACAAGCTGATCTCATCGGTGCCGACTGGGTTGCCGTTATTTTTTTCCAATACGTGCTGCTTTACAAAGCAAATAATTCCTCCTGCCGTTGATAGTGGTTGGTGACTTTGTGCGCCGCGGATGTCATTGCAAGCGAATTCAGCTTGCGCAGAGTGATAGGCGGCAATGGCTAGTAAGGCTAGGGTTTTGTTAATAATTTGTGCAGCCGGATGAAAAATATTTATTGAAAATTGTTGATATTTCTATTTTAAATTGCTGGCGCTCGGCGAGGCCTTTGTATCCACTATTTATTGGATGGGTGACTTTTTTAACCCCTTCATCGCCTCCCACCACACAAGCCTCTCAATCCGCTGCTGCTCGGCCTCGTGTTCGGCCTTTGCGCCGGTTTTCTCTTCGATGGCTTGGATCAGCTTTGTCCCCTTGCCCGGGGTTGGCCCATTCGCTTTCGTGCTGGATGATCTGGCGTGATAGGGCAAAGGCGCGCCACGGGTCGCCGGTGATGTCACGCAGTTGATCGGTGGCTTGGCGGCCATCGCCGGTCGGGAAGGCGGTGCGGTAGATCTTGGCCAGCGCTGCGGGCTCGGGCACGTCCGCTCCCGTTCGGTAGTCGACGTATGCCTCGGTAGTGGCGAACATCGCGTGCGTGGGGCCGCGTTCGTCTTCCACGGTATCGAAGTCGATCCACGATTGGGCGAACTCGCGAGTGACGCGGCCACCGGCGAGGTTCTGTTCTCGTACCCAGCCGCTGATGTCGGTGTGCGGCATGTCGGCGCCGTCCACTTTCCACCAGTTCCGCTTTTGGCCGTCGACGCCTAGTGCAGTTTCGGTGTGGCAGTTTTCCGGGTGTTTGGCCAGTTCGGAGAAAGTTTCGATCAGGGTGACATCGGTGCACGGTGCATCCTGCCCCTCTTGAAAGGGCGCCACATAGAGCTTGGTGCCTTTGCCATCGCGCAGGATGGTGGGATCGCTGGGCAGCCCAAGCTGTTTCCAGGCATTGGTGTTGGCGCAGTTGTTGCGAATCCAATTGCGACCTTGCTGAAGAAAGGCGTTGGCCTCCACGATTTAGCCCCACTTCTTCTCACGCCTCGGGTCAGAGCGCCGCACAACCAAGGGCGCTGTCAGGATTGCAGGGGAGGGGCTTGGCGAACTCCTGCAGCTTGTCAACAGTAACAGAGGCGCATGATATTTCGTGCTCAACGGATGGATCGGACAAGTTCGAAACGATAACTCCGAAACGAGGTGCTTTGTCTATAGATTGATCGTAATCTTTGAATAAGCTGTATTGGTAGTTATTGTTTGTGAAATTTACTCGCAAATATTCCGTTAGGTAACGGAAATAGTGGTTTCGTGAAAATCTATCTTTTAATTGTTCTTGAGTTGTGCTGAATTCAAGCTCGACTCTTCTTTTTGTTCCAAATTTATAGGATATGATCTCTGTCGAGTCAGGTTGTGATGTTGATTTGCAGAGTGATATGAGTTTTTTTGATTTCGTGCTGCAAGAAAAATATACCTCATCTTCATCCTTGCAAAGGGAGTTGCTCGCATGAGCGCTGGTGGTGGAGATGGCGATTATTGTAATAATTGCCAGGAAGATATTAGTTTTGGCTGCTGATGGCATTGTAGTTTTGAGACATTTTTGTGTCGTAGCCGGATTGTGCCGAGCCGTTGTATCTTACGGCAAAATTGTGCCAGTTCTTTGCTCTGATTGCCGTTAATAAAAAAGGGTCTGCTTTGATGAAGCTAACGAATGCCATGAGATGGTTCTTTTCTGACTGACTCATGGCCGCAACGAAATTTTCAACGCTTTCGTAGCCGGCAGCGCCATGATTTCTGCCCATGATTTGAAATTTCCCCCAAGATGCAGATTTAAGGGCTGCGCTCTTATTTAAACGATAGGCGCGTAACAATTTACCGTACTGAGCGGAGTAAATGCCGTAACCACCAGAAGAGGCGTTGGAAATGTCTGGGTTTGAGTTGTCATATGCTCCGGAAGTCAATTGGTGAAAATAGTGCCGCTCGTACAGAATTGCTGGGACGTCGTCCCACTCAGGGAAATGATAGTAGCTTCCAGATGAGCCGGTTTCCGAGGCGGCTACAGCTTTAATGGCAGCGACTTCGCAGTTGAGTTCCTGCGCTGCTGCAATGTAGTCGTTCTCATCAATAGTTTCCTTGTTTTTTCTGATCAGAAATTCAAGTTCAACTTTCTCTCCATTGATAAGAATGACAGGATGAGTATTCGGTTTGAGAAAATTCCCCACCAACGCCCCCGGCTGAATATGAAACACATCCGAGTCCGGCAGGCTGGGCAGCTTGGCCTTCACCGCCTCCCACCACACAAGCTTCTCAATCCGCTGCTGCTCGGCGTTATGCTGGGCTTTCGGGCCGGTTTTCTCCTCGATGGCGCCGGTCAGTTGCTTCCACTTGTCCGGGTTGGCCCATTCGCTCTCGTGCTTGATGATGAGCCGTGA
>NZ_JAELUI010000416.1 GCF_016429285.1 Ralstonia sp. ASV6 | reverse complement strand
GGCAAACAATGATGGCAACGAAGAAGGCCCTGAGCCTTATATCGCCCATATCCGCAAGGTGTTTGAGCAGGGCGTTATCATGGGCCAGCTTCCCAAAGTAACGACAAATCCCAACCTGCTTGAAGAACAGGCTAGGAAGACCATGGATCCAACCGGCTTTGCATATATCCGTGGCGGTGCGGGAGAATCGGCCACCATGGAAGCGAACCGCCTGGCCTTTCGTCAGTGGAAGATTGTGCCACGCGTTCTCCGACCCACGACCAGGGATATGAGTATTACATTGTTTGGCAAGAAATATGGTATGTCGCTACTATATCGTTTTAATGGACTATGTACTCACCACCTTCTGTTCAGACTCGCCCGTCCTCATGTGCCCCATTGGCGTTCAGGGCATGATGCACCCAGACAAGGA
>NZ_JAELUI010000415.1 GCF_016429285.1 Ralstonia sp. ASV6 | reverse complement strand
GTCGGAAAGAGAAAGAAATTAAGGAAAGACAAACTAAATAAAGGCCAACAGTAAATGACGGATTGTACCTCATCACAGCGGCATGTTGCATCTAACTGGCGTTTGGGATAATATACTTATATAGAAAGCGATGCATGATACCCGGAATGTAATATTTTTGGCTCAAATCTCCTTTGGAACTTTGCCCGGCTTATTTGACAGGATCCATGGCCGTCTGCTCCAGAAATCATCTTTAATTATGTCCAAGTGTTCCACCACTATTCTAGCCTTGGATCTGCGCTTCTTGTCGTTCTCATTCTGCGTCTTGGACTGTGGAACCAACTCGGCCAGTGCTTCCATGGTTTCTTCCGTCTTGTGGCTGCTGGGATCGACCAGCTCGTACTAAATTCTGGTTAGCGGGTTCGTGATGCGA
>NZ_JAELUI010000414.1 GCF_016429285.1 Ralstonia sp. ASV6 | reverse complement strand
CCCATGTATCAGCTTCATCGCCTCATGGGAGCAGCTGATTTCCAAGCTTACTACATTGCGAAATAAGGTACCCTTGCCACCAGATGCACGGGCTCGACTAAAGCCCATTCACCACAGTATGAAGGAAACAACAACAGCAATCTACCAGTCCCCCTGGCACCAGCTGGTCACGAACACTAGCGCGAGGGCTGAGGTCTTGTCGCCGATGATGCCGATCACACCACAGAGTGCTGCCTTGGGCCCAGCGATGCAGGCCACGATGTCGAGCACACCGCAGAGCGCATCGTTTGCGTCGGCGTTCCATGGAAATGTTTTTGACCGTGCCGACGCCCTTTTGGCAAACCCGGGAATATCCATGTCCCGATCTGGCTCGGCAGCTGGCATGAGAGGGCACATGCCGTCGCATTCCAAC
>NZ_JAELUI010000413.1 GCF_016429285.1 Ralstonia sp. ASV6 | reverse complement strand
GGGGGTAGCTGCAATATGATGTCTGATGGTGCAATGTGTTTTACCGTAAACAAACAAGTTGCAAATGGTTCTACGAGAAAATTGCTAGGGGATCCCGCCTTTGCCGGGAGAAAACTACACTCAACTTTCCCCTAGATTCAATGACGCCCTTGAGAGGGTGTATGCCGGAGCGGGTGATGCCTTCTGTACGCCGAAACGCCAGCTGGACCATGTTCCCTGTGCAGAACATGCCGAGACCAGTGTCTTGGCCCTCATCCGCAACACAGCGTGCGTTCGAAGGAGTACGGTATTCGAGATGACGGGGGTTTTCAACCACGAGGGCTGGGTCTTGTTGAGGAGGGTCCAGATCCTCGCTCCTAAGTGCTTGGCGCGCCTCATCCTTGCGACGGAAAATGAAAAAAAAGGGGATACAC
>NZ_JAELUI010000412.1 GCF_016429285.1 Ralstonia sp. ASV6 | reverse complement strand
ATGTTGACGCAATGGCACGGCAACAGCGAGACCCAGCGCTGAAGCTAATACCCAACTGGAAGTACAGAGTTCCCTCTGTGCCGCCGCTAGCAGCACATTTTAGCGGAGCCTTGGGGCGGCTTGTAGAGCTTGCAGATGGCCATCAGCGCGCCATCTGCCTGGAAATGACGCCTGCGTTTCATTGCATTTGGGGGCATCTCCCACTGCCAGCGGCACCGCCACGAGCATCACTCCACTTCGCGTGAGGTAGCAAATTACCGGGAACGGATAGGTGGCGTCGGGCATCCCTGCAACATCGACAAAGACGCTAACGGAAGCTATTCACTCGTACCATTGTGAAGTTTTTCTGTGAGATGATGGCTAGCGGTTACTCGTAGAAAATAAGGGAAATGGTCTATTTTGCAACTTTTCGA
>NZ_JAELUI010000411.1 GCF_016429285.1 Ralstonia sp. ASV6 | reverse complement strand
GTGTTCAACTGTCCATAATCTCCCAGTGTAAAAGTCCCGTTTTTGACCATGTGTGTGTGCGTGGGTAGATCCGCAATCCTTGAAGTAATAACGAAACAAAAAAGCAACGAAAATAAACGCCCAAGGCCATATATCCCAAATGTCACCCATGAACCGAAACCATGGAACTATTGAGTCCGAAAGCAAAATCAATCACCAGTTTTAAAAATAAATCTCCCGCTTTCAATCCATTTCGATATCTTGACCCCCAGCAGAAGAAACGTCTACCCCGATTCGAATCGCTCCGACTGGCTGCATGTCCTCCTCCGTGTCTTGTGTTACTGAGATTGCGCCGTTCGTAGCAAGGGACAGCACATGCATAAAGGCCTGCGCCGCGATAGCCTTGTTGTGTCTTTCTGGACGGGCGAGGTCTGCAA
>NZ_JAELUI010000410.1 GCF_016429285.1 Ralstonia sp. ASV6 | reverse complement strand
GGGCTTTGCGTATGTCGATTTCTCAGACATTTCTACCAAAGTGGCTGCTATTGCCATGACGGAAACAGAACTCAATGGCCGCAAACTTCTCATCAAGGACTCCGAGTCTTACGAGGGACGTCCTGTAAAGGAAAAGGAAGAGCCGGAAGCAGTCGGAGGCACTGCTACCACCAACGGAGATGCCCGCAGTGGCCCGGGCGGTGTCAACGTCGACCCCAATGCAAGCCGCAAGATTTTTGTCGGCAATCTGGGCTTCAAGACCACACAAGACGACGTCACGAGAAACTTTGAAAAGTGCGGAGAGATTGAATGGGCCAAGATTGCGACCTTTGAAGACACCGGAAAGTGCAAGGGCTTTGGCTGGGTCAAGTTCAAGGAACCCGAGGCCGCCGCTTGGGCCGTCAAGGGCTTTGTCA
>NZ_JAELUI010000409.1 GCF_016429285.1 Ralstonia sp. ASV6 | reverse complement strand
AAAACGACCCTGGCGCCAGGCTTGTCACCCCTCTGTGCCGTGTCTCAGCCGTCCCCGTCACAATGTGCACTTACGTACGGAGTATAGTACAGTACAGTATAATTGGCGGTCGCTGCAGTCCTGCCTGTACTAGCTGTTTTCTTTGTTCTTGCTAGATTGTTGCTTTTCTTTTTTCTACATTTGTGACAATTTGTCTTGTTGCCTCTGTTGGAGGAGCAGAGCTGCGAGTTACAGTGCTCCAGTTTACGTAGTATTCGTACGGTACCTACTGCAAGTGATGCGGGTACAGGCGAGTGCGAGAGTGGTACCTACAGGTACTAAAGGAAAGCACCTTAGTAGACAAATTGGCCCACTCTCAACGGCCACCGACTGCATCCACTTAGTTACCTGAGCTGGCAGAAGGATAGGTATACGAG
>NZ_JAELUI010000408.1 GCF_016429285.1 Ralstonia sp. ASV6 | reverse complement strand
ACGGTACATAACGAGTCAGCCTGATACGAATGGTGCTGGGGTTCTGGAGACAGAAGTACAGCAAGACGCAAGCATTCAATACGGCGGAGACGCGGTTGAACAGTTGATGGCCAGCAGTGAAGCAGAAACGTTGAATGGGGGCGCTTACTTTGGACCGTTTGAGACAAGTGATGACTATGACATGGTAATGTCTATTGCATTTGATAGTAACCCGTTTATAGAGCACCTGGGAACCGATTCGGGTTTGTAATATGAATAAAACAAGTATATTTCGTCTATACGCGTTGAACAGCCCCAACTGTAGGCAAGTTTTACTTGCCGGTGGAGGAAGTAACTCCTCCATCGACTACAATCTTCTGCCCAGTTATATATCGACTCTGAGCCAACGCTAAAAAGCAAGCCGTCATGGCCACATCC
>NZ_JAELUI010000041.1 GCF_016429285.1 Ralstonia sp. ASV6 | reverse complement strand
TTGCCGAACTGCTCAAGCAGCTTGGCTGGAATCGCCGGCAGCTCGACCGGCTTGGTCTTCGGTTCGCGAGGCATAAACCCTCCTTGAGGGCATGTTATGCCTTGAACACGAAATTACTGACAGGCCCAGCCAGCCCGAAGGCTGCTCCGCCCGGCCCGCCGTAAAGAAGACGCGCGTGAGCGTTCTCGGACAGCAACTGTCCGCCTTGAGTATGGTCGGGTTTCCACGCCCGGCTACCGTTGGTGCGGCAGCGATCGCAATTATAGCGATGCACGCGCCGCTCGGATTCCGATTCTTCGATGCCACACGGACGCGGCCCGACGTCGCCCCGCCACCCTCCGGCGCTGGACCTCCAACCTCCAATGCCGCACCTAAAACCTCCGCAGCCGGACCTCCGCACCTCCGGCGTCGGACCTTTTAGCTCCAGCGTCGGACCTTTTAGCTCCAGCGTCGGACCTCTGACCTCCGTGCACACACCTTTTAGGTGCGAAGGCGGACGTTCAGACCTCCGGCGTCGGACCTTTAACCCCCGGCGCCGGACCTTCAACCTGCGCGCATGCACCTTTTAGGTGGAGCGCCGGACCTCTTGGACTCCATCACCAGAGCTTTGCGCTGCGTCGCCGGACCTCTGACCTCCGCAGGCGCGCCCTCGGGCGCCACCGGCATAGGAGTTTTCGGAAAATGCGCCCGAAACCGGCCCCAGGCCTTGCGATACGCCGCGTTGCCCGCCACTCTCGCGCGGTCATGCCGGTTGGCATGGCGTATCTGCATTTCACCAAGGAATCCAATGCCACAAAACCTGATCTCATTTGCGCCCAGCACCGCAGACCTCGCCGCCATTGACGGCGCGCTCAAAACGCTGGAAGACAAGTTCGTCAGCCTGATTGATCTGTCGACCGAGCAGCGCGGCGCGCTCGTCAAGATGGGCGACAAGTCCGAAGCCTTCTGCCGCAAAGCGGTCGAAGTGCTTGCCGCCAACCCCAACGTGCTGCCGCCCAACTTCAACGTGGCAGAAATGCGGCGTGACCTGGCAGGCTTCGATACGCTGCGCCCGCGCATGGTCCGCTTTGAAAAGCTCTACGAAAAGATGCGCGACTCGCAGCTCGCACTCGGCAGCGATGTGATGAGCGCCGCGCTGGAGGGCTACGCCCTGCTGAAGGTGGCGGGCAAGGGTGAAGCGCTGGATACCGCGCGTAAAGCCCTATCGGTGCGCTTTAGCAGCCGCGCGGTGAAGAAGGAAGAGGCCGCAGCCCTGTAACGCAGCGCCGGCACTGCACTAGCGCCGCATTGGCACCCCAAGGCCCTCGCCCCAGCGCGAGGGCTATTGCTTTGGGCCCGTGCCTATCGGTGCGTTGCGCGTAACGCAAAACCAGCCGCCCGAATGTGCACATGCACAAGTTTTAAGACAATTCTCATTCTGCCAAACCCGCCCGCTCCCTAGCATGACCTTGTCACCTACACCAACCTCAAAGGAACAGGGATATGAACAAGGTTTATCGCAGCGTCTGGAACGCCACCACCAATACGTGGGCAGCGGCGGCCGAAACGGCCAAGTCGCGCTCGAAGGGCTCGGCGCGCGTTGCGCGTACTGCCGTGGCAGCCCTGGTGCTGGGCGGTGCTTCGATGAGCGGCGCGTTTGCTACGGAAGTGGACGCCACCGAAGAGGAAGAAAGGACCCAGGCGACCGTGAGCCTGCGTCAAGTGCAGAGCCCTGGTACGACTGGCATGCAATCGATGGGGACCCAATCGATCGGCACACAATCGATCGGCACCGCAGCCGCGCTGGATGACACCCTCATCAAGGTGAATAATCTCATCACCCCCCCTGTTAGAGCGGCCGACGCCGTTGGTAGCGGATCTATTGCAATTGGCCCCGACGCATCCGTTGGGAACTCCTATGGTGTGGCGATCGGGGCTAGCGCTAAAGCCGGTGCGGAAACGGGCAATACAAAAAGCTACGCAACGGCACTGGGTACGGGTTCAGTAGCCTCGGGAGCCAGTTCCACTGGGGTGGGGATGAGCACAAAGGCCTCTGCCGACAGCACATTTGCCGGCGGTGCGTACGCATCGGCAACTGCCGCCGCCTCTACTGCTCTCGGCGCCAACACGCGCGCCACAGGTAATTACTCCATCGCAATCGGCGGTGCGCTAGGTTCCGACGCAAACGGTGGGCGTGGTGCTTTTGCCAACGGAGCCAATAGCGTCGCCATTGGCGTGGTGAGTGAAGCGCGAGGTCGCAACTCCGTCGCCTTGGGCGCCAACAGCCTCGCTGATCGCGACAATACGGTGTCCGTAGGTGCGGTCAACAACCGTGATGGGAACACCTTCACCCGGCAGATCGTCAACATGGCCGCCGGTACGCAAGACACCGATGCCGTGAACGTGAGCCAGCTCTCGCCTGTGGTGGCGGCACTGGGCGGCGGCGCCACCATCAACCCGGATGGCTCGGTAACCGGCCCGACCTACACGCTCGCCAACGGCGGTACGCAAACCACCGTGGACGGTGCGCTGAATGCGCTCGATGGTGCGTTGACCACGGCCAACGGCAACATCGCACGCAACACGGCTGACATCACCAACATCCGCAACGACATGGACAGCGGCTCGATTGGTCTGGTGCAGCAAGCCGCCCCAGGTGCAAACCTGACGGTGGGCAAGAACACCGATGGCGCAGCCGTCGACTTTGCCGGCACGGCAGGCGCCCGCAAGCTGATCAACGTGGCCGATGGTGCGGTCTCGACCATCAGCAAGGAAGCGATCAATGGTTCGCAACTGCGTACCGTGTCGGACAGCGTGGCTTCGATCATTGGCCCAGGCACAACGGTCAACCCCGATGGTTCGATCTCGACCCCGGGATTTACCGTGGGTGATGGCCACGGCGGCACGACCACCGTCGGCACCGTGGGCGGTGCGGTGGCGAACCTCAATGACCGCGTGACGGGCAACGAAACGTCCATCACGGACATCCGCAACGAAATGAGCAGCGGCTCGATCGGGCTGGTGCAGCAAGCAGGTGCCGGTGCAAACCTGACGGTGGGCAAGAACACCGATGGCGCAGCCGTCGACCTCACCAACAACGCGGGCGAACAGCGCAAGCTGATCGGCGTGGCCGATGGTGCGGTGTCGACCATCAGCAAGGAAGCGATCAATGGTTCGCAACTGCGTACCGTGTCTGACAGCGTGGCTTCGGTCATCGGCTCGGGCTCGACAGTCAACCCCGATGGTTCGATCTCGGCCCCGAGCTTTACCGTGGGTGATGGCCACGGCGGCACGACCACCGTCGGCACCGTGGGCGGTGCGGTGGCGAACCTCAATGACCGCGTGACGACCAACGAAGGCGACATCACCAACATCCGCAACGACATGAACAGCGGGTCGATCGGGCTGGTGCAGCAAGCGGGCGCAGGCGCTGAACTGACGGTGGGCAAGAACACCGATGGCACCGTCGTGAACTTTGCTGGCACGGCGGGCGACCGCAGGCTGACTGGCGTTGCCAACGGCACGGCCGACAACGATGCGGCCTCGATCGCACAGCTCAGGGCCATGGGCCTGTTCGACCCGAACGATGGCCGTGCGCTGGCTGCGGTGGTGTATGACGGCATCGACCTGAAGAACGTGACGTTGGGCGGCACAGGCGGTACGTACCTGAACAACGTTGCACCGGGTCTGATCGCTGCGGGCAGCATGCAGGCAGTCAACGGTAGCCAGTTGTTCGATCTGGACCAGAAGCTCGAAGGCTATTACTCCAGCCTGGACGGCCGCGTGGGTGCCATCGAAGCCGGTGGCGCTGATGGCGGCTCCGGCGGCGGCGGTAAGGGCCCCGGTGACTCCAGCGGCTCGGGCACGGGCAGCACGCAGCTGGGCGCGGGCGCAGATGCGTCGGGCAGCAACAGCTCGGCCATCGGCAACGGTTCAACTGCTTCGGGTAGCAACAGCAGCGCCGTTGGTCAGGGTTCGAGCGCTTCGGGTTCGGGCGGCACGGCTATCGGCCAAGGTTCCAGCGCTTCGGGTTCGAGCGGCACGGCTATCGGCCAGGGTTCGTCTGCAACGCACAACAACTCGGTGGCATTGGGTGCAGGCTCGACCACGGATCGCGACAACTCGGTGTCGGTGGGTTCTGCCGGTGCTGAGCGTCAGATCACCAACGTTGCGGCCGGTACGGCCCCGACCGATGCGGTGAACGTGCGCCAGATGAACAACGCCGTGTACAGCGCACGCCAGGATGCAATGGGTGGTGTGGCTGCCGCGATGGCGGTGGCAGGCTTGCCGCAGTCGTCCATGCCGGGCCGCACGTTCATGGCCATCTCGGGCAGCACGTACGGCAGTGAGTACGGCACGGCCATCGGTGCGTCTTACATGACCAAGGACGGCAAGTGGGTTGTCAAGGGTGCGGTGAACACCAGCAGCCGCGGTGAAGTTGGCGCGGTGGTGGGTGGTGGCTTCTACTGGTAAGCCGCACAACCAGCTCTAGAACGCACAGAAACCGCGCTGGCCTCCGGGCTTGTTCATGTTCCGCCTCCAGAGGGGAGGCCGGCGCGGCGGGTGGACGTTCACATGAGGGAAGGGCTCCGGGCAACCGGGGCCCTTTTTTTGTGCACCACGTTTGACATGGTTTTCAGACGCTTCCGCTAGGCACGCCCTGCCCCACGCCATAGAGTCGAGGCTCCCTCCTCAAGGCCCGTCCCTTCGCACGCGCTGCGGCGATCCGACAATTGGCGATCTGCCTCATGAATCCTGTCCTGATACGTGTTGCGGTGGCGGATGACCATTCGGCCATTCTCTTCGGCGTCAAACATGAATTTGCAGCCAGCATGGCGATTTCGGTCGATGGCCTGGCGCGCGATTCGACGGGTCTGATCGACCTGCTCGACCGCGCCCCCATCGACGTGCTGGTGTGTGACTACGCCATGCCCGGTGGCCGCTATGGCGACGGTATGGCGCTGCTCACGTTGATCCGGCAGCGCTATCCGCATGTGCGCATCGTGGTGCTGACGATGCTTGAAAACCCCGCGATCCTGCAGTCGCTCATGGCGGAGGTGCGCTGCATCGTGAGCAAGTCTGACTTGATGAGCCACTTGTCGCTGGCAGTGCATGCGGCGTTTGTCAACGGCCGCTATGCCTCGCCCGCCATCGAGAAGCTCTTGCGCACCATCAAGCCGCCCCGGCGCGGTACGTGCGATGCGGCAACGCTGTCGGGGCGCGAGCTGGAAGTGGTGCGGCTGTTTGTGTCGGGGCTGACAGTCACCGAGATTGCCGCACAGCTGCATCGCAGCAAGAAGACGGTCAGCACGCAGAAGAACACGGCCATGCGCAAGCTCAATATCGCGCGCGATGTGGATCTGGTGCGTTATGGCATGGAGACGGGGATCATTCCGGCGGTATCGCGCGGCTCAGTCGACGGGCCTTTGGGCGATTCGTAACGGCGCGTCGCATGCATCAAGCGGGCGGGGAAGCGAGGGAAGCGGGCCGCGCGGCGCTGCCGCCCTCGCCCGCCAACGTTTGAGCCACCCCCACCCAGCCGTGCTTATACGCTGCGCATTGTGAGTACGTCTTGTGTCAGCGCGGCGAGCTTTTCCAGTGCGGGCTGGAGGGCGATCAGGTCGTCACCGCGCTGGGCCTGCTGCTCCATCTCTGCGCAGGCATCGGAAACCGCCGGTTCGTGAATCATCGCGTACGTGCCTTTCATGGCGTGCAGGTCACGCAGCACGGCGTTGCGATCGTCGGCCGAAAGCGCCACGCGCAGGGCGGTGAGTTGCTCCTGCGTTGACCGGGTGAGCGCGGTGAGGACGGCGTCCGGCAAGCGCCCTTCACCAATGCCGGCACGCGGTGCTGTCTTGGGCGCCTGAGCCGCGACCGCCCTGGTGCGCAGCATGCGGCGCAGCGTGGCGTCAAGCGTGTTGAGCAGCACCGGCTTGACGAGCACAGCATCGATACCCTCTCGCATGCAGCGGCGGTGCTCTTCCACTTCAGCATGGGCGGTCAGGGCGATGATCGGTATCTTCGCGCCCTGCGCACGCAGACAACGCGCCAGCCCGTAGCCGTCCATGCCGGGCATGTTGAGGTCGGTCACCACGATGTCATAGGGCTGCTCGACAAAGCGGCGCAATGCATGGCCACCGCTATCGGCCATGTCAACGCGGTAGCCGAGCGCTTCCATCTGCATGCGGATCAGTTCACGGTTGGCAGCCTGGTCGTCAACGGCCAATACCCGTACGTTGGCCGGCAGGCTGTCGGTGCTTGCCGCGGGCGCTGCGTCGTTGCCGGCTTCGGCACCGGCGTCAGCAGCGGTGGCGGCAGTGGCGGTAGTGGCAAACGGCAGGGTGACGGCAAACCGGCTGCCCACTCCGGGCGTGCTTTCCAGCGCAATGGTGCCGCCCATCGCATCCACCAACCGGCGGCACAGCGCAAGCCCGAGGCCGCTGCCACCAAACCGGCGCGTGATGGTGGAATCCGCTTGCACGAAGGGCTCGAACAGGCGCGCTTGCTGCTCGGCGTTGATGCCGATGCCGCTGTCGATCACGCCAATGGTGATACCGGTCTTGCCTGCGGCTTTGTCATTGGCGCGCAGCTCGATCCGCACCGCGCCCTTGTCAGTGAACTTGATGGCGTTGCTGAGCAGGTTGGAGGCAATCTGGCGCACGCGCGTCGGGTCGCCCAGGTACGCGGGCGTGACGCTGTCGTCAATCACGCAGTCGAACTGCAGGCCCTTTTCCTGCGCAATGGGCGCGAAGATGGCCGCAACCTCGCGCACCACTGCCACCGGGTCAAACGGGATGGACTCAATCGACAACTGCCCGGCTTCGATCTTCGAGAAATCCAGCACGTCGTTGATGATGCCCAGCAGCGCGTTCGACGACGCGGCGACGGTCTGCAGCCGGTCGCTCACGGCGGGCTGCAATGGCATGCGGCCAACCAGTTCCAGGTTGCCGAGAATCGCGTTGAGTGGCGTGCGGATTTCGTGGCTCATCGTTGCCAGGAAAACGGACTTGGCGCGGTTGGCGTTGTCCGCCGCCTGCTTGGCCTCTCGCAATGCCAGCTCGGTGCGCTTCTTGTCGGTGACGTCGGTAAAGGCGGTCACCAGCACGTTGGTGTTGCGATAGCGCGCGGGCGCCAGGCTGACGGCCAGGTCGACGTGGCCACCATCTGTTGTGGTGAAGGCCAGGTCGTCGTCTCGCACCACGCCCGCGCCGCCACGCTGGGCATAGCGCTGTGCAATCTCCGCGGACAGGGAGGGTGCGTGGGCGATGGTCTTGCTGGCCACCTCGTCCATGACGGGGCTGCTCAGCATGGGCTCGCCGGTACGGGCGTCGATCACACCCAGGCCGATCGGCGCCAACTCAACCAGCATCCGGTTCAGGCGCTCGGTTTCAACCACGCTCTCGGAGCGTTCAAGCATCGGCACGAACACACGGCGGTTGAACCACCACAGCAGGCCCCACAGCGCGGCGATCAACCCCGCCGTGAGCAGGGTCGTGGCGCGGATCTGCGGCCAGATGCCGGCCAACACATCCTGCAGGGTAATGGCATACACGATCCGGCCTCCCGCCAGCCCAGGCGGTGAGCTGATCGTGAAGATGCCGTTGCTTGCGCGCTGCAAGGTCATCGCTTTCGCGGCAGCGGTCTCGCGCACGGCGGCCAGTACATCCGGGCGTGGATCGTCGCCGTTGCTGGTCGTGATGGGGGTTCCGTTGCGGCTGAGCACCACGAACGTGCCGTGGAATCGCTGCGTCGAAAGCCGGCCCAGCACGGCAGATGTCGGGATCTCGCACACAAACACGGCAAAGGGCTTGCCACGATCATCCAACCCATAGATCGACATGCGGGTCGACATTACCCCTGTCAGCGGGTTGCGATACGGCGTGAGCCAGCGCACGGTGTGCAGGCCGGTGCCGGGGTCGTGCAAGGTGGCGGGCGCGATCGGCCCATCGGCGTCTTGCGTCAGCGCCCCAAAGAGTGCCTGGCGGTTTGCCGTTGCCGTGTCGAGCCTTGCCTGATCCGGCCAGGGAAACGGCGACACCGCAATGAAGTCGTTCGACGGCGTATAGAAGTAGGTGCTGAGCCGGTAGCCCTGAATGCTGGCGGTGGCGGCCAGTGTGCGCGACACGCCGTTTGTCATGGCGATCAGTCGGTCAAGCTCGGGCACAGGCGTTTGCGGCGTGATGCTGGCGAACAAAACAGCATGCAGCCCACCGCTGTGTTGCTGCACCAACTGCCCCCCGCCGGCACGAAAACGTGCAGCTTCATCGGTTGAGGTGGTTGCACGCTGGTTCCACACCAGCTCAGCCAGGTAGACCGTGCTGCGCACAATGGCCTCTGCCTTCATGACCTCACTGGCCATGCGCTCGCCCTCGACCTGCAAGTTGCGACGTTCGCCGTCAATGTGTGCACGAATGATGGACGCCACCGCAATGCCGAACGTGAGCAGCGCCATGACAGTGAGGACGATGCCGCCGCCAAACAGCGCAGAACGCCGAAAGCGGCGCATGGCCGAGAGCACGGTGGACGATTGGGCGTTAGGCATGGCGTGGCGACCCTTTAGCGGCGCGAGATATTGCGCGCTATCTTACGTGAGCCTAAAGCAAGCAACCCGCTGCGCAGATGCCAGCGGGTTGCGCCTGTGTAGCGCCTGTGTAGCGCCTGTGTAGCGCCTGTGTAGCGCCTGTGTAGCGCCTGTGTAGCGCCTGTGTAGCGCCTGTGTAGCGCCACGACGCGCCACACCATGATCGGAAGCACAAGGCGCACCCAAAAAGAAAAGCGCCGGCGTTGAAGGCCAACGCCGGCGCATCCGAACCGCTGAAACGAAGGGGCGACACAAATCGCCCGCACGCGTGCTTCCCTAGCCGCCCTTCCTAGTTGTACTGGATCGCAAATGTGATATTGGATTCGACGGAGCCACTTGAAGCGCGCTCTCCAACCTGCCAATAACCCGCCCGCAGGGGGAGCGTTATCTGATCGCCTGTGACGGTGGCTGTCCGTTGGTTGTTGGTGCCATCGGCACCGATCGTTCTGCCATCGCTCGATTGCAGCTCGATGGCCACGCCGGGTGCATTACCAAGGTTGTGGTAGCGCAATCTATCGGTGGCGTCGGGCGTTCCTGAAAAGGTGAACGTTGCGCTGACCATCCGGACGGCGCAGTTGGTTAGAGAAAGGCTGAAGGTCTTGAGCCCGGCCACCTGCCCCTGCCTGAGTTGGGAAACGTTGATCGGATCCAAGAGGACAGCGTGGTCGGGACCATCGATGCCCCATTGGCACGTTCCCGCAGTCAAACTCCCGGTCACACTCACGGCGGACTGCGCCAAGGCGGCCGAAGACGCGCCGCCGCACAGCGCCAACACCGCCAATCGGAGCCACAACGTACGGATCGACGAATAGCTTTGTCGCATGGTTAGCCCTGCATTTCAGTGCGCGGTGACGGCGTCGACCGCATGGAAGAGAAACGTGCCTTTGTCAGCATCGCGCCATGGGGCTGCGGTGCCTGACTGAAGGCCTTGGAAAGATTCACTGGCTGCACCACGGGAGCAGCAGGCTCGCAAACCGCATCAAAGCGCTCAAACCCGCTCGCTGCCGGCTTGTCTGGCAGTGTCACGTTGATTCGACAGCTGTTTTCCGCCCCTTCGCCCCAACGCACCGTCAGTGCCCCCGAAGCCAGCAAGCCTGTGGCGATCACGCGACTGGCCTGCCCGACCACGCCAACGTTCGTACCTTGATCGTCCACCACTTCCGCACCGAAAGGCAGCGGCTGCCCGTCTGGCTTCTGGCTGTCGATAATCACGGCACGTCCGGCCTTGGTCTCATACGTCAGCTTGACCACCGAGCCCGCGCGCGGCGCGACGCTCACCGTGGTTGACTTCAATTCCGCACCAGCGGCCATCCCCTTGGGGTCAAGCGTGATCGTATTGAGCTCGTACGGATTCAGGTTCGAGACAACGGCGTAGCCTTTACGGTCGACAACGGCGCCCTGGCCGTTTTGCACACGCGCCCCGGCAGCATCGGGGGCATACACCAAACCAATGGTGTCACCCAGCGTCGGGGCGAACGTCACGCCACCACCGTGGACAACGAGACCACCCGACGCACCAACGCCAACCTGGCGATACCCGTTGCCTTGGCTGTAGTTGGCCCCGACCTGGCCGTAGGCGCCGTTGTATCGGGTATTGGCGCTCAATGCCGAGCTGCCGTCGTTGCGGCCCGCGGTCAAACCGTAGCCGATGCGCTGGTCTTCACCGGCGTTGCCAGACAGGCTGACCTGGCTGCTGTTGCCGTCTCGATGCGACTGGTTGTAGGTGCCCGAGAGTGTTGGCGAAGTCGGCTTGGAGCCGAGCGGGATGCTCACGGTAAAGAAGAGCCGCGTATCCCAGCGGGAATCGATCGTTGGCGAGGGCGAGTCAATCGCACCGGGAATCTGGTTGAAATCGCCCCAACGCCCCACGTTGGCAATCGACTCACGCGTACGTTGCGCGGTAATGCTGTAGGTCAGGTTACGCCACCGGTTTGAATATCCAATGGTGTAGTCCAACTGACTGCCGCCACCCGCCCAGTAGTTGCGCATGGAGGCCGACACGTTGAGCGAGCCCGCCTTATCGCCCAGAGACTGGGCGAGGTTCAAGTCGACACGGCTGCGCTGACGCAGCACGGTATCCGTCGGCAAGCCACGTGCCGCTGCGTCACGAACGGCGACCATATCGCTCAACCCCACGAATCCGCTGGTGGAATAGCGATAGGCCGCGACTGCCAGGTTCGTGCCGGTATTGACAATGTTCTTGTTGTAACCCACGCGCACCGAGACGCCATCGGACGAAGGCTGCCCCGATACCGACTGATGCGCCTGCGTGACGTCCAGCGAGAACGCACCAACATCGGTGTTCACGGCACTACCCGCGAGCACCGAACGATAACCCGAGGCCAACGTGACACCACCGTAGGCCGTCAGGATGTTCGAGAGGCCGCGCTGGTACGTACCCTGCAGAATATTGGGCGCGTCCTGCAGGTTCAACCCGTTGACTTTACCGACGGTGGCGCTCCACCGGTCGATGCCCGGACGGAGCAACTGGGTAACCGTTGAGAACGGGACGACGAAGCGCTTGACGCGCCCATCGGCCTCGATCACTTCTACATGAAAATCACCGCCGTACCCGGTGGGGTACAGGTCGTCAATCACGAACGGCCCCGGGGCCGCATTGGTCTCGTAGATCAGATACCCATTCTGGCGAACCACCACGCGCGCGTTGGTCTCGGCAACGCCGCGCACAACCGGGGCAAAGCCACGCTGCGACTGCGGCAGCATGCGGTCTTCCGTCGCCAGGCGCACGCCACGCACGCGCACGCTGTCAAACAGTTCTCCGGAGGTAAACAGGTCACCAGCCGTGAGCTGCTCTCGCCATGCCGGCAGGTCGTGTTGAAGGTAAGTCGCGGCGGATTGGTAGCCGGACCCACCTTGAGACGATACATTCAGCGCGCCCTGGTGATAGACATGCCAAGACCCTTTGTGCAGGGCGGCATTGAGCCCCAGGTACCCGCTGGAATAGTTGGTGCCGCCATTGTTCGTGTAGGCGTTTGCGTTGTAGCTGACGGTTGCGGCCGTCGTGCCGGCATCCCATTGCGATGGGTCGACATAGCCGCGGGCATTGCGTTGCTCGTAGATCTGGGGAACCGTGAGCGTCAACTCCTGACTGCCCATATCGAAGCTCACTGTCGCATCGGGAATATAGCGACTCAGGGGTGCGCAAAAACGCCCTTCCGGCAGCCGCTCGGCCTTACCTTCTGCCGCCGCCATTGCGACTTTCCAGACGTCTACGCCGTAACGCGACAGCGATTGCGCGTCGAGGCACAGCTGCGTTTCCTGCGATCCGGGCTCCGTTGCAAACGTCACGTCTTCACGGGCGCGCCATTGCTGATTCAGGACCACGTCGGCACGATAGGTACCGGGCGTGATGTAGCCGCTCTTCTCGAAGCGAGAGATGTCGACCTGGCTGGTTGTCCCCTTTGGAAAGAAGTCAGGGTCGAACGTCACGGTGCCCGAGGCTGCGGGAGCCGCGTCGGTCTCTGTTGGCTCGGCATAGGCCTTCGGTGCCAGTGCCGCAGCGATCATCGCAGACAGCACGTAGCCACGCGGCAGGCCCAACGCTCGCGCATGTTTTGTCATGGCGTCACGAGACAACATTCTTACCTTCTCCAGATAAAAAGCAGCAGGCGGCCTTACCGCCTCATCAGAGGCGGCTTGAGCCATAAAACTTTGGGGGAAATGTTGGGGGAATTGCCGGCGTTTGTTGCTGCCCGACACGCGGAAACAGCTACCGGCGTAACCGCCTCGTCAGAAGCGGCCCCCTCGATGACTACCGAGAAACGATCAGCGTGTGAGCGGTGCTTGCTTCTGGACCAGCGAGCCGTAGTCAGTAATGACCGTGAAATCGGCCTTGATTTCGCCGGATGGGGTATGCGTTACGCCCTTGAGCGGAAGCACCGTGCTCTGCCCAGGCGCCACCATGCCGCCGTCGCCCTCCATGGTTTTACCGTCGGCATCAATGCCAACCCGCGCAAAGTTGACATGGTATGGCGTGGGATTGGTCACCTGCAGCGCCAGTTCTTTACCTGCCTCAGCGGGCATCAGCTTCCAGCTGAGCTTGTCTGCAGCCTGGTCAACGTCACCTGCCAGCTTGACAGGGCGGAAAAACAGCTTGATACGCGTACGGAATGCAAACTGCAGCCTGTTGCGTCCGTCCTTGTTATCTGCCTTGGGCGGAACTTCCAATACGTTCACCCAAAACAGCGATTCCTTATCTGTCGGCAGTGGTTCTCCGGTGTACACCAGGCGCACAGCCTGCCCTTTTCCTCCGTCCATGCGGAAGATGGGCGGTGTCACCGTAAATGGAACCTTGGCCGAATCAGGTGTTGATTTTTCGTCGCCGTCATCCAGCCAAACCTGAACCAGTGCGGGGATCTTGGCCTCGTTGCTCAGTTTGACCGTGACTTCTTTTTCATCGGCAGGGTAGACGATGCGCGTACCACCAATGACAACGGTAGCGTCAGCGCGCGCCGCGAACAACCCAGCCACAACCGCCACACTGGCTACAACATTACGCAACACATTGTTCATCTTTGGTACCTCGATTCGTTGATAACAGCACCGGTGTTGCATGCAACACCGGTACCTTTACAGCGGCGACTTAGTTGTAAGTCACGCCGTATTGCACGCTGGTGTCAACCAGACCAGGCGTTGCTGCGCCCGTGGCGTAGTACTGAGCGCCCAGCTTGATTTCGGACGTGTTGTTGGCGATTGCCGGGCTATCGACCACAGTCGCCGGGCTGGCCAGATTGAGCACACCAGCAGCGGTGCCGTTCGTCATCTGGATGTTGGTGTTGGTAGCCTGATCCGCCAGTGCGTTGGTCAGCGTGCCGGTAGCGGCGTCGATACGCGGGCTGGCAACGTTGAACGACAGCTTGGCAACCTTGCCGTTGACGCACGAGCCTTGGCCCGGGCCGCCGATGATCAGGGTGAATGGCTTGTGGTTGGCGTGGTCGCCAGGGTTTTGCAGGGCGGTTGCAGCAACCGGATCCAGCGCCACGCCAACGTTACCCGTGCCACCGTCGGTGCCAGGACCGCCGGTGATCGTGCAGGTTGCGTCGGTCACGGAACCGGTGACACGGATCGTGCCGCCGTTGGCAGCTTGAGCTTGAGCGTTACCCATCACCAGAACGCCTGCGGCCAGTGCGATGGCGGAAGCAAACTTGATGCTCTTCATGAGAATGATTTCCTACTTATAAATAAACATGTTTACTCATCAACGCGATGAGACCTGTGTTCACAGCCCCACGACAAACTGTGTGATAGGCAGCGATCAACAGACACAAGCTTATTGATGACAGCCCTCATAGCGAATGAGATTTGTCTGATATCTGGACGCTGTCAGCACACTGCCTGACGTGTTGGCGCATGTTAGGAACGACGGGGGTAACAGGCCATCGGAATCGGCCTAATTTGCATTGAGAACTGTGTGCCTTCCTGCAACCTGGTGGTCGCGCGAGGACGACGCTGGCCCTTACCGTGCAGCGGCCGCGTCCTGCCCCATGGCGTAGGTACGCACAAGCTCAACCACGGAACGCGTCTGCAGCTTGTCGAACACATTGGCACGATAGGTCTCCACGGTGCGTGGCGACAGGCCGCCAAGATGACGGGCAATCTCCTTGTTGCTCAGGCCATTCACGATGCCGTTGAATACCTCTCTCTCGCGCATGCTCAATGTCGCAATGCGCTCGGCCCGTACCTGCTGGGCGTCGTGGCTATCGCTTTGCCGGCGTCGCGTGCGGATCGCCTGCTGGACCACGCCGATCAATTCGTCGTCATCAACAGGCTTGCGCAAAAAATCGAGCGCGCCGCCTTTGAATGCGCGGCGGCAAGAATCGATGTTGCCGTGGCCGCTCATGACGATGATCGGCAAGTCGTAGCGGCCGCTCACTTGATCCAGCAGATCGAGACCGCTCATGCCCGGCATGCGAATGTCGAACAGCGCGCAGCCGAGCACGCTATCGCCCGCATCCGCCAGGAAGGCGTTGGCATCAAGGTAGCAACGGGTCTGCAGGCCGACCGTGCGCAGCAGCAGTGCAAGGCCTTCACGCACGGCCGCGTCGTCGTCAACGATGGCGACGACGGATGTCTCGATCTGCGTGTTGGGGGTGGCTTTCATGCGGACGCCTCTGCGAGTGGAAGTGTCAGTACCGCCTCGGCACCGCCGGATGGCAAGTTCTGCAGGGTCAGGGCGCCGTCCAGGCGCTGCGCAAGCGTGTCGCACAGCGGCAGGCCAAGGCCCAGCCCGCCGGAGCGGGTCGTGAAGAAGGGTTCGAACAGGCGCGGTGCCACATCCGCGGGCACACCCGGGCCGTTGTCGACAACGCTGAAGCGGTAACGCTGCCCGACAGCGCCGCCACTGACGCGAATCTCGCCGCGCGTGCCATTGCGCACCGTGGCCGCAAGGGCATCGCGCGCATTGCGGATCAGGTTGTACAGAATCTGCTCCACGGCGACCTGCTCGCCGAGTGGTTGCGCGCGCGGTGCGGTGTTGTTCCACACGAGGTGGATGTTGTCGCGCGCCAGTTCATCGCGAAACAGGAACAGCAGCGTGCCCATCAACGTATCGGTGTCGATGGCGCTGCGTTTTCCCGCCTGCGTGGATGCGACGCCAGCGCGCAGCCGATCCAGAATGGCTGCCGCCCGCTTGGCCTGCGCGACACTGGTCTGCAGCGCCCGGCGCACGCTGTCCCGCTCGGCCGGCATGTCGAGCATGCGTTCGGCAGCGCGGGTGTGCGTGATGATGGCAGTCAACGGTTGGTTGAGTTCGTGCGCGAGGCCAGCGGCCATCTCGCCAAACGTATCCAGTCGGCCAAAGCGATCAATACGGGCCCGCGCGTGCTCGCGTCGATGGACTTCCCGCAGCCGCCACATGCCCGCTGCGCCCAGCGCGATCAGCACCGCAACGGCATTCCAGAGCGCGATCGGGAGCCACGGCAGATCGGCAAGCGTCAGGGTGCGTGTGGTATCCAGCACGAAGGCCTGCGGTTGCGTGGGGAGGTGCTTTTCGAGGTGGAGCGTCCAGCCCGGCTGTGCCTCTGAACGGGCACGTTGCAACAACCTGAATGTGTGATCTCGCAAACGCAGCGCGGCGGACGACACCGAATCCGGCCAGTCACCCGCGTCAAGCATCTGCGACGGCTCGACACGCACCGCCCAGCCACGCTCAGCGACGACCCAGTACGCCTGCAAACCATCAAATTCCAGCGCGAACTTCCCATTGCTGGCATGGGCGGGCGCGGCCGTCGGCATGACGCCGCCCACCCCTTTCCATCCTGCACCGGGGGTCCAATGGGCGATGGCTGTGACTTGTGGCATGCGCTCGCGCAGGCTGTCCAACATGTTTCTCGGAGGTGCCGAAAGCGGTGTCGCCCCCAGCGTCGCCAGGATCGCCTCGTGTTGCGCGGCCCGCTGGCCGAGTTGCCGGATGGCGATGCTGGAGTCCTGGAAAAAGCGGTTGTATGCCTCTGAAGCGGCGCGCGAGATGATCAGCGCCATGCCCGCCAGGCTCAATGCAAGCCAGGCCAGTAACAGGATGGCGCGGGCGGGAATTTTCATGGGTGGGATGGGAGTTAGCTGGTGTTGCTCGCCGTCTTGGCCACGGTGCCCCCAGGATTCAGCCCTCTGGCCGCAAGGTGCGCGCCGCGCAACGCACGCGGGTTCATCCTTCGTATCACGACGAGGATGGCAATCGGACGGTGGCCGTCATTCGCCTGGCAAGGCGGACAAACCGCACGGCGTCTTCACATGCAGAAGCATCGAAACGGAGCATCAGGTTGCGCCCGCGACCGTGGCCGGCCCCGCGTCACAGTTCGACACGCGTGCGAATGTACCGACCGGCTGTGGCTGGGCGAATCGGAAAGGTCTGATTCCGCATGGTTGCGGCGAGCCGGGTGCCGGCTAGCGTGCGCGGTAGTGCTCGCTCATGTAGTCGACAAAGGCCCGCACCTTGGGGGCCACATGACGCGTGTGTGGATAGAGCGCGTAATAGAAGCGCTTGCCGAGCGTGCAGCCCGGCAGAACATGGACCAAGTGCCCACGCGCCAGCGCCGGTCGTACGGTATTCCACGTAAAAGCGGCAATGCCGACGCCCGCCAGCGTGGCCGAATAGGCGGCGGTAATGGCATCGGTCATGAGGCGCCCTTCCAGTGGGAGGTGGACTGCCTCGCCCCGCGCGGGTTCGATCACCCACTCGGTGGCTGTCTGCGAGCCGGAAAAGGCGATCAGCTCGTGCTGTGCGAGTGCGTGCGGCGTGGCCGGCAACCCATGCCGGGCCAGATAGACCGGTGAGGCGACCAACACGATATCGGATTCGACCAGGGTTCTCGCGACGAGGCTGCTGTCGCCCAAGGGTTGGCTGATCCGCAGCGCAAGGTCAAAGCCGTCGGCAACGAGGTCGACCATCTCGTCGCTGCACGACAAATCGAGGCGGATGTCGGGGTAACGCGTCTGGAAGGCCGGCAGCCAATCGTCAAGCTCCAGGGTGCCGATGGCCAGCGGCACGCTCACGCGCAATGTGCCGGCCACACGCTGGTGCTCATGTGCCATGGCCTGCGTGGCGGCCTCCACACGCGCGAGGATGTCGATGCAGGCTTCGTAGTAGCGCTGCCCCGCGGCGGTCAGCGAAAAGCGCCGCGTTGTACGGTTGAGCAATTGCACGCCCAGCGCAGCTTCAAGATTCTTCAGTTGCCGTGAGACGGAGGAATGCGTGCTGTCGAGGCGCTCCGCTGCGGCGGAAAACCCTTGTGCCTCGACGATGGCGCAAAACACGCGCATTGCAAGCAACTGGTCCATAGGCGCGAATGCAGCAAGCGGGCCTGCGCCCGCTTTGTGCATCAAGAAAGTGGATTAGCGCAGCGGCAGACGCTCGATCTCCGCCGTCTTCATGACATAGCCGAACGTGTCTTCGACTTCAGTCAGTGCAGCGCGGTGGAGGTCATCCTTGTTGATCTTGTCGCCATTCGCACGGGTGATGTCGCGCGTGGCGGAGGCGTCGGATGCTACCACGACGTTGTAGCCCAGCGGCGCTGCGTCACGCGCGGCTCCGGCCACGCAAGCGTGGGTCATCAGGCCGGCAATCACAAGGGTCTTGATGCCGCGAGCCTTCAGCTGCTTGTCGATATCGGAGCTGGCAAACACGCTCACGGTGTCCTTCTTGACCAGGATGTCGTTCGCGCGCGGCTCCATGCCGGGCTGGAACTTCACGGTGTCGCCGTCCGCGGCAAACACGGCAGAGCCGGCGGGGGTGACGTGCTGCACCTGGAACACCGGCATCTTGTTCTGGTCGGCAAAGGCAATCAGCTTCTTGGCATTTTCAGCGGCCTTGGCCCCGTCCGGAATCGGCATCTTGCCGGTTGAGTATTCCTTCTGGAAGTCGATCACGATCAGCGCCGTCGTCTTCGGGTCCAGATGATCCAGCGTGCCCACGCCCGCCATGGCGCGGATGGTCGGATGCGGGTTGGGTTGCGCGGCAGAAGCGTTGGCAACCACGGCAGCCGTGAGCGACATGCCGGTGGCGAGCGTTTTGATGAAATGGAAGAGGCGGAAGTTCATGGCGGCTCCTGAGGAGAAAGTCAGGAGCGCAGTCTGTCAGCGTGCGTCGCTCAGGACCAGACCACCTGGGCGACAGGATTTGTGCGCGGTCTGCACAAGTCGCCGCCCGCACCGGCATGGTTGGAACACGTGGGCGCCGCTTGCCAAACGGTCCTACGGCAGCGCCTGCCCAAGTCAAGACCTTTCACTCGGCCGGCGCGGGCGCCATTATGTTGAGAATTCTGACTCCGCTCTACCCCACTTCCGGTGCCGCCACCGTTCCTATACCTCTGATACGCCTTCTGGTATCCACATAAGCCACCCCTCAGACAAGCACAGCGGACCGGCATATGCCTTGCATACCCGGCACCCGCTTCAACCATCACAACCCAACACCCGGGGAGACTGCGCGACATGCGGCGCATGGGAATCACGTTTTCGGCACGGCTGCGATCGCCGCGCCTGCTGCACACCTTGTTGGGCACCGCCCTTCTGCAACCGCTGGCCGTGATGGCGGGCGGCACACAGCAGAACGACCTGGCGCTGGATGCCACCGTCGTACATGCACCACAAAGCGGCACGCGCACCGATGTCGACACGGCCAATACAGGTTACGTGTCGCGCGCGCAGCTGGAGAGCCGCCCGCTGCTGCGCCCCGGCGAGCTGCTGGAAACGGTGCCCGGCCTGATCGTCACGCAGCACAGCGGCGATGGCAAAGCCAACCAGTACTTCCTGCGCGGCTTCAACCTGGACCACGGCACGGATCTGTCGACCACCGTGGCGGGCATGCCCGTCAACATGCGCACGCACGCGCATGGGCAGGGCTATACCGATTTGAACTTCGTCATCCCGGAGCTGCTGAACGGTATTGCGTACCGCAAGGGGCCGTACTTTGCGGAGGAAGGCGATTTCTCAGCGGCAGGTTCGGTACGCATGGACTACATCGACCGCTTTCCTGATGGGCAGCACGGCATTGCGCAGGCAGAACTTGGCGAGCACGGCTACAAGCGCGGGCTGCTGGCTGGGTCGACGGATTTGCCAACGGGCAGCCTGCTCTACGGCTTGGAATGGCTGACCGAGAACGGCCCGTGGGTGGTACCCGAAGGCGTGCACAAGCTCAACGGCGTGCTGCGCTACGCCGTACCGCTGGGCGGCGGCGAGCGCTTGCGCTTGACCGGCATGGCCTACAAGAACGCGTGGCAATCCACCGACCAGGTGCCGCAGCGCGCGATCGACCAGGGGCTGATCTCCCGCTTTGGCGCCATTGACCCGACGGACGGCGGTGCAGCATCGCGCTACAGCCTATCGGCCGATTGGTTGCGGCCGCTGGGCGATGGGTCCGTCACCGCCAACGCCTACGTCATCAAGAGCCGGCTCACGCTGTTCTCCAACTTCACCTACGCGCTGAACAACCCGGAACGCGGCGACCAGTTCATGCAGTTCGAGAACCGCACTACGGCCGGTGCCAACGCCGCACGCACATGGTTCGGCACCCTGGCCGGGCGCGATAGCGAAACCGAGATCGGTACGCAAGTCCGCTATGACCGGCTGGACCCGATCAGCCTGTCGCAGACTGAAGCACGCACGCCGTATGCGCTGGTGCGCAGCGACACCGTGAACGAAACCAGCGCAGCACTCTACGCGCGCAACAGCACGCAGTGGACTCCCTGGCTGCGCACCGTGGCCGGCCTGCGTGCCGACCAGTTCTGGTACGACGTAGGCAGCAGCAATGCCAGCAACTCCGGACGCGGTAACGATCACATCCTCAGCCCCAAGCTGAGCGTCATCCTGTCGCCCACCACGCAGACCGACGTGTTCTTCAACTGGGGACGCGGATACCACAGCAACGACGTGCGCGGCGCCACCACCACAGTCGACCCGAGCACGGGTGGCCCAGTGCAGAAGGTGAGCGTACTGGTGCCTGCAGTGGGGTATGAGGCCGGCGTGCGCACGCGCAACGTGCTGCCGGGCCTGCAGCTTTCGGCGTCGCTATGGCGGCTGGATATCGGCTCGGAGCTGGTCTTTTCGGGCGACAGCGGCACCACCGAGCCCAGCCGCCCGAGCCGGCGCACGGGCATTGAACTGGCCGCGTACTACACACCCCGGCCTGATCTCATCATCGATGCCGATGCGGCGTTCTCGCGCGCCCGGTACCGGGACCATGAAGCCGTGGGGGACTACATTCCCGAAGCCATTCAAACTACGGCATCGGCAGGCGTGTCCTGGGCGGTTGGCCGCTGGACGCTGGGAACGCGGCTGCGCTACTTCGGCCCGCGCCCGCTCATTGAAGACAACAGCGTGCGCTCGGCGTCGTCGTTCCTGGTCAACCTGAAGGCGGGTTATCGCATTCGCAAAGACGTGCGCGTGTTCGTGGAAGTGCTCAACGTGTTCAACAAGCGCGCGAACGACATCGACTACTACTATGCATCGCGCCTGAAGGGGGAGCCCTCACCCGTTGATGCCGACGGCGTACCGACCGGCATCCAGGACCACCACATCCACCCCGCCGAGCCGCGCACGTTGCGCGCAGGCATCGCCTGGAGTTTCTGACGCGCGCCCTACGCCGGCCGGCCGCCCTCGTGCTGAACGCGCTTGTCTTCGTACATGGCGGCATCGGCCTCGCGCAGGGCGTCTTCCAGGCGGCCCGCCTCGTGACATGTCGCGCAGCCCATCGAGAAGCCCAGCGCCGAGCCTGAATAGAACTGGTTGTTGAGTTCGACCAGCTTGCGCAGGCTTTCCATCAACGTCAGGCCGGCATGGGTGTCCGCACCGGGCATGAGCACGGCAAACTCGTCGCCGCCGATTCGTGCGGCATATGACGGCTTGTCAACGGCCTTGCCGAGCACCTCGCCGGCGCGGCGCAGCAGTGCATCACCCGCGGCGTGGCCGAGTTGGTCGTTCACAGTCTTCAGATCGTTCAGGTCGATCATGATGACCGTCACGGGGAACGGCCCCTTGCGCTCCAGCCGGTTGACCTCGTCCACGTAGAACGAGCGATTCTTCAGCTTGGTCAGAACGTCGTGCTTGCCGAGGTATTCCAGGTAGGACTCGGCTTTCTTGCGGGCGGTGATGTCGGTCAGCGCCAGCAGCACCTTGTTCCAATCCTGCTCGCGCCCCGGAAACACGGAAAACTGCAGGTGGATGTTCAGGGGGTTGCCGTCCAACGCGTAGTTGACCACCTCGCGCTGCTGGAAGAGCTTGCCCTCCCACAGGTCGATCAACTGCTCGCGAAAGTGCGGGCGCATGTCGTCGCGAAACACTTCGGGCAAGCGACTGAGCAAATCGTTGCGGTTGCGCGCCTTGAACATCTCCAGCGTGAAGCCGTTGACGTCCAGCACCTGAATCTCCTGCATGCAGCGCTCGACAAACTCGGGGTGCACGTCGGTAAAGGTGCGGAAATCCGTGATGCCCTGCATGCGCACGTCATCCAGCAGGGTCTTGATGGTGCTGAAGTTCTCAACCCAGAGCGAAACAGGGGCGTGCTCGAACACGCCCTGCGCATAGAGCTGGCTGGCGGCGACGCGGCGGCGGGCCTCTTCCAGCTCGGTGATGTCGTCTACGGCCACGAGCACGCGGTCCCACGGCTGGTCGTGGTCGGGCAGCAGCACGCCCTTGAGCAGGATATCGAGGCGACGGCCGTCCAGCGTGTAGTTGACGCTGCGGCTCTCGAACGATCGCTCGCCAGACCACATCTGCACCAGTTCACCCACGTGGGCCTCAAGCATGTCGTCGCGCAGGACGTCGGCCAAACGGGCGGTCAGGGTCGCGGCGTCCGGGGCGGCGTACATCGACAGCGTGCGCTGGTTCACACGCAGCACCTTGATACAGGCAGAACACGCCGCCACGCGCGATACGTCCTCTTCCAGAAAGCGCTGCAGGTCGGTCACCCCGGCTTCTCGCCACTTGGCGAACAAGCGATGGAGATCGCTGTAATCCTCCAGCCAGAGCGAGGTGGGAGTGACATCGAAGAAGTCGATCAGGTCGACCCCGACGGCAGCCGGGCTGCTGACGCTATCGGACGCGGATTGCATGAAACGCTCAACGAGAGAACAAGTTAACCAACGTTGCGAGCGTACAGGCTTTGCACACTGTCGCGCGCAATGCTTGCCTCATCCGGAAGAATTACCCCTGCCTCGGCTCCGGCCGCCAACCGTCGTCAGCAAATCGTCAGACTATATTCAGCGCGTTTTTATTCCGCATTATCGACGGGCGCTGCGTGTACAGTTTTTCTTTATCTAATGTTGTAATAAATCGCCCCCGAATTTTTACGAAACATTCAAGAATCGCGTGCTGCATTTCTATTTTTCAATGCGCTTTGCAAAACTCACGCGCAGCACCCGGTTTGAGCCACCGGCGCGAGTCTTTCCGGGTCAAAATCTACAAGAAACCGGGCAATTCTTTGCCGCGTGTGAATTAAAAAACTTCGTCTCGATTCAGAGAACTTTTCCTCCAGAATGCGTGCATCCCTGAGCAGGGCTGTGACGACACTGTCACGCCATGTCGTCGTTTTATGTCCTGCGACTGCGGGGTTATTCCTGTCCTGATTCGGCGGTCCTTCCCCCCCAATCTTTTCGAGCCCTGGGCTGCCGATTCGTTTCCATCTGAGGAGAAAGGCAATGCGGGATTCGACCACCACCCGTCGTACGGCCGCGACATATGCCAATGGCGCAGCAACCGGCAGCGCAGGCAACCGTCACACGCGCCGCGCGTTCAAGCTTGCCCTGGTAGCCCAGGCTACGGCGGCGATGATGATTCTGGCGGCTTGCGGCGGCGGCGGCGACGACACGCTCAGCCCGGCGGGCGGCAAGCTTGGCGCCAACGGTTCGGAGCAGCAGGGCAATGCCAATACCGGCAACACCAATGCACCGGCACCTGCCGTCGATGCATCCGTGCCGCCCGTGGAATTGCCGGACTACATCAAACCCGTCAACTACAAGCTGTGGTTCCGTCCGAGCGCAGACCTCAACAGCTTCTCGGGCCGCGCCGACGTGGAGATCAAGGTCACCAAGCAGACCGGCGCTGTCACGCTGGCCGTCCGTGACCTGAAGCTCGACGCCTCGCGCCTGACGCTTACCCCCACTTCCGGCAGCGGCGCATCGCGCGTGCTGGTGCCGATTCCGCAGTCGCAGGGCGCCTTCTACGACCTGCGTGACCCGACCGGCGACATCAAGCCCGGCAACTACGTGCTGCACATGGAGTGGACGGGCACGATCAACTTCACCAAGGCCGAGGGCATCTTCAAGCTGGGCCTGCAGGCAGCAACGGGGGAAAGTTCCGACGCCATCGTCACGCAGGGCGAATCCAACTTTGCGCGTGAATGGTTCCCGAGCTGGGATGAGCCCGCCTTCCGCAACACCTTTGAGGTGACGGCAGAAATCCCGGGCGACTGGAAGGCCGTGGCCAACGGCCGCCAGACCGGCGCGACCAAGCTGCCGGACGGCTACCAGCAGGTCTCGTTTGCCAAGACGCCTTCGATGCCGGCGTACCTGCTGTTCTTCGGCGGCGGCAAGTTCGACATCCTGGAAGACAAGTTCACCAACCCGCTCGATGGCAGCAGCATGCGCCTGCGCTGGTGGGTGCCGCCTGGCGAGGCACACTCGGCGGTGGCCGGCATGCAGTTCACGAAGGAAGCGCTGAACCACTACTACAACTACTTCCAGATCCCGCTGCCGTTCGACAAGATGGACACCATCGTCGCCAACGACAGCTACAACAACAAGAATGCCGGCTTTGGCGGCATGGAGAACTGGGGCGCCATCTTCGAATTTGCCGACCAGGTGCTGGTACCGCCCGATGGCGCACCCACGACCGTTCACTCGATGGGCAAGGCGCGCTCGTTCGTAGTGGTATCGCATGAGCTGGCGCACCAATGGTTTGGCGATCTGGTCACGCTGGACTGGTGGGATGACATCTGGCTGAACGAATCCTTCGCCAACTGGTTCGAGAACGTCACGAAGATCACCATCCATCCGGAGTTCCCGGGCAACACGTGGGCCAATTATGCGGCGGTCAAGCAGCGCGTGATCACGCTGGACCTGCAGCCGACGGCCGTGCCGGTGCAGCACAACCTGAGCGACGCCGGCTCGATGGATTTCCTCGACAGCTTTGCCTACAACAAGGGCGGCCACGTTCTGCAGATGATCGAGAA
Source organism: Ralstonia sp. ASV6 (assembly GCF_016429285.1). Taxonomy (GTDB): domain Bacteria; phylum Pseudomonadota; class Gammaproteobacteria; order Burkholderiales; family Burkholderiaceae; genus Ralstonia; species Ralstonia flaminis. The sequence continues at coordinate 18,491 of NZ_JAELUI010000041.1, read as the reverse complement.
CTACGTCGGCAAAGATGCCATGCGCAAGGGCTTGCAGAGCTACCTGAACAAGTACAAGTTCGGCAACGGTACGCCGCCGCGCCTGTGGGCAGAACTGGAAGCCGCCAGCGGCAAGCCGGTGGGCAAGGTGGGCGACAGCTTTGTGCGTCAGACGGGCCTGCCGCTCGTCACCATTGATGCGCAGTGCAATCCGGCCACCAACCAGAACGTGCTGACCATCACGCAAAAGGCGTTCCCGAACAAGAACGTCTACTCCGGCTACCAGTGGAATGTGCCGCTCACGCTGGCGTATGGTGACAACTTCGGCCAGACGCAGACCATCGTGCTGGATCAGCAGACTGCGCAGGTCACGCTGCCGACGTGCTCGGCCGTGCTGGCCAACCCGTCGGGCCTGGACTACTACGTGACCAACTACAGCCCGACGCTGTGGAGCAACCTGCTGGCGCAGGCCGGTGCCATTACCACCGACGCCACCAAGACCAACATCGCGGGCGATGCCACGCAGCTGTACAACGCGCAGCTCATCACCAAGGCGCAGTACGACCAGATCGTCGGCATCAAGAACTTCCAGCCTGCTGTGGCCACGCTGGCCACGCAGGCAGTGAAGCCGACCGGCTCGCTGCGTCCGCAAGCGGTGCAGCTGCAGGAGATGCAGTCGATGGATCGCCCAATCCACAAGTTCCGCTACGAGGGCGTCATGAAGCACCTGACCGACCTGAAGCGGTAAGCGCCAAGGCAAACGGGCCGCTTTCCGTGTGCTCTGGAAAGCGGCCCGCTGCAACGTTGTCTCCTGATTTTCGGCGGACACAGTCCGCCGTTTTTCATGCGCGCATCACACCATCATCACCCCGTGCGATGCAGAAACGTGGCCTGCACGACGTCGGTCATCCAGATCGCGCTCTCACCGGTCTGCCCGTGTTCGAGCACCTTGACGGCGGCATCGAACAACATGCTGGCCAGCGCATCCGACACGACCAACTCGATCCGCACGCGCGGCACGAACTCCGTCAGGTCTTCCTTGATGGAATGTGCACCGGCCTGCGAAGCCACCGGCGGGTAGCCGTTCACCTCACCCACCGTCATGCCCGGAAACCCCGGGCAACCGCGCAGCGCCTCATGCAAGCGCTCCAGCAATTGCGGGCGCACTACGATGCGGATTTCCTTCATGCCTTGCTCTCCTCATCAAACCATTTGTACAGGGTGGGCAGCATCACCAGCGTGAGCAGCGTGCAGGTCAGCAGACCGCCGATCACCACGATGGCCAGCGGCCGTTGCACTTCCGAACCCGGGCCCGTGGCAAACAGGAACGGAATCAACCCCAGCATGGCCACGGTGGCCGTCATCATCACCGGGCGGAAGCGCATGCGCGAACCCAACCGCACAGATTCCTCCACCGACATGCCCTGCTCGCGCAGGCTGCGGATCGTGCTGACCAGCACCACGCCGTTGAGCACCGCAATGCCCCATAGCGCGACAAAGCCCACCGAGGCTGGCACCGACAGATACTCCCCGGTGACGAACAACCCGATGATCCCGCCCACAGAGGCAAACGGCAGCACCAGGATGATCAGCGTGGCGTAGCGCACGGAGTTGAACAGCAGGAATAGCAGGAAGAAGATGGCTGCCACCGTAATCGGCACGATCACCTTCAGGTGGCCCATGGCACGTTCCATGTTCTGGAACTGGCCACCCCACTCCAGGTAGTAGCCCTCGGGCAGCTTCACCTTCTGCGCCACGGCACCTTGCAGCTCGGCCACGAAGCCGCCCAGATCGCGGTCACGCACGTTTACGCCCACCACCACGCGGCGCTTGCCCAGTTCGCGGCTGATCTGTGCGGGGCCGTCGGTCACCTCGATGCGGGCGATGCTCTCCATCGGCACCTGCGCGCCGTTGGGTGCCGCCACGATCAGGTTGCGGATGGCCTCCACACTGCCGCGATACGTCTCCGGCAGGCGCACCACTGCGCTGAAGCGGCGCTCGCCTTCGAAGATTTCCGTGGCCTCTTTGCCGCCGATGGCGGTTTCGATCACGTTGTGCACGTCGGCCGCGTTCAGGCCATGGCGCGCAATGGCCTGACGGTCAATGGCAATCTGCAGGTACTGCTGGCCGGTGATGCGCTCCACACGCATGTCCTGCGCGCCCTGAATGCCCTGCGCCACCTTGGCAATTGCCTCAGCCTTCTCGCGCAGCACGTTCAGATCATCGCCAAACACCTTGATGGCCACGTCCGAACGCACGCCCGTCACCATCTCGTCCACGCGGTCAGAGATGGGCTGGGCCATGACGATCTGCACGCCGGGCAGCACTTGCAACGCGCGGCGCATGGCCTCGGCAATGTCGTCCTGGTTCCAGCCCTTCGGCCACTCGTCACGCGGCTTGAGCGATACGATCGGGGTCGATTCGTTCTGGCCCTGCGGGTCGGCCGGGGATTCGCCACGGCCCACGCCGGACACGGCCGACTTCACACCCGGCACCTGCATCACCAGGCGCATGGCTTCCATCTCCATGCGGATCGACTCTTCCAGCGAGATGTTCGGCGCGCGGTTGATGCCGGGCACCACCGAACCTTCCTTCATCTCGGGGATGAACGCCGTGCCCAGGAACGGCATCAGCGCGCCGGTAGCCAGGAACACCGCCACCGCCACCGCGACAGTCTTTCGACCGTTGTTCAGGCTGAACTCCAGCATGCGCAGATACGGCTTCTTCATCTTGCGGATCAGCCACGTGTCATGCGCATCGTGCTCCGCGTGCGGGTCATCGCTATGCTCGCCTTCCACGTGCTTGTGCGCCTTGGGCTTCAACAGATACGAAGACAGCACCGGCGTGAGCGTGAGCGACAGCACCAGCGAGAAGAACAGCGCAATCGCAATCGTGAAGGCCAGCGGCGCAAACATCTTGCCTTCCATGCCCTCCAGCGTCATCAGCGGCAGGAACACCAGGATGATGATGCCCACGCCAAAGATCACGGGCGTCGCCACCTCCGTCACCGCATGCAGGATGATGCGTGCGCGGCTTTCATTCGGGTCACGCGGCTTCGCAAGGTGCGCAAAGGCGTTCTCCACCACCACCACCGAGCCATCCACCATCAAGCCAATGGCAATCGCCAGCCCACCCAACGACATCAGGTTGGCCGAGATACCGAGCTTGTTCATTGCGATGAACGTCAGCAGCGGCGTCAGGATCAGCGTGCCAACGACGATCAACGACGAGCGGATGTCCCCCAGGAACAGCAGCAGCACGATCACCACCAGAACCACACCTTCGGCCAGCACCTTGATGACGGTCTTGAGTGCCGAATCAACCAGGTCCGAACGCTCGTAGTACGGCACGATCTTCAGGCCGCCGGGCAGCATGCCGTTGTCGTTGATGGCCTTGACGCGATCCTGGATGCGGGCGACGACTTCCTTGGCGTTGCCGCCGCGCATCATCATCACCACGCCGCCGACGGATTCCGTCACGCCGTTCTTGACCACCGCCCCCGCACGCACTGCCGTGCCGATCTTCACCTCCGCCACATCGCGGATATTGAGCGGCGTACCGTTGACCTCCTTGAGCACGATGGCGCCAATGTCGTTGGTATCACGCACCAGACCCACACCGCGGATCAGGTACTGCTCCGCAAAGTGCGGCAGCACACCGCCGCCCGAGTTGGCGTTGTTGGCGGCCAGCGCCTCGAACACCTGCTTGACTGTCACGTTGTGGTGGCGCAGCCGCTCGGGGTTGACCAGTACCTGGTACTGCTTCTCGTAACCGCCCTGCGAGTTGATTTCCGCCACGCCCGGAATGGAGCGCAGCAGCGGACGTACCACCCAGTCCTGCGCAATGCGGCGCTGGGTGAGCTCCTCGACGGAGAGCTCCTTGTCGCCGTCATCCGGCCTGTCGAGCGTGTACTGATACACCTCGCCCAAACCCGTGGACACAGGCCCCAGCACCGGTGTCACGCCCGTCGGCATGCGCGACTGCACCTCGATCAACCGCTCCATCACGAGCTGGCGCGCGAAGTACACGTCCGTCTCGTCGGTAAAGACAAGCGTGATGAGCGACAGCCCCGGCTTGTTGAGCGAGCGCATCTCGGTGAGCGCCGGCAGACCCGTCATGGCCATTTCCACCGGCACGGTCACGAAGCGCTCGACCTCTTCCGGAGATCGGCCGGGCGCTTCCGTTGCGATCTGCACTTGCACATTGGTCACGTCTGGAAACGCGTCCAGCGACAGCTTGCGTGCGGCATCCAGCCCGAAGAACAGCAGCACGGCGGCCAGCACGGCCACCACGAGCCGCTGCTTGAGCGCGCCGCGAATCAATGCGTCGATCATGCACCCTCCATCTCAGCGCGCTTGCGCTCATTGTTCAGATGGAAGCCGCCTTCAACCACGATGGGCTGGCCGGCTTGCACGCCAGAGAGCACCGGACGCACACCGTTGGATTCATCGCCCAGCTTGACCGGCGTGAGACGGTAGTCGGAATCGCTGGCGCGCACGAACACGTAGTCGCGGTTGTCTTCGCGCACCACGGCGGAAGTCGGCACGACCACGCGCTCTTCGGGGCGCGACTGGATCAGCAGCGTTGCCAGCATCGATGGCTTGAGCGTGCGCTCGGCGTTGTCGACTTCCGTGCGCACCGTGACCGTGCGCGATTGCGGATCAACGATATCGGACACCCAGATCAGCTTGCCCACCATGCGTTCACCTGCACCGGTGTCGATCTCCACCGATTGACCGGCACGCACGCCTGCAGCAGCGTTCTCGGGCACCTCGCCCACTACCCACACGCGCGACAAGTCGGCCACGGTGAACAACTCGTCGGCAGGCTGTACCACTTGGCCGCGCGTGACCTTGCGCTCGACTACCGTGCCACTGATGCTCGCCACCACCGGGGAAATCGACGACATGCCGCCCGTGCGCATCTTCGCCAGCGTGGCGGGTGATACGCCCATGACGCGCAACTGGTCCACCGCCGCGCGCACCTCGGCGTCGGCCATCGCCAATTCGCTCTGGCGCTTCTGCAGCTCTGCGGAGCCGATCACGTCAGCGGCCAGCAGCAGCTTGGCGCGTTCCAGCGCACGCGCCTGCAAGTCACGCTGCGCAGCGGCCTTCTGATAGGCCAACTGCGCGGCCCCCAACTCGGTGCTGTGCAGTTGCGCGAGGATGTCGCCCGCCTTGACGCTTTGGCCCGGTGTGGCGACAAGCTCCGTTACACGGCCCGTCACGGTGGCACCGATGCGCGCAACGCGCTGTTCGTCAAAGGCAATCTGACCCGGCACGCGCAGGCGTTCAGAGATCGGCTGCTTGCCAACCTGCGCCACCTTCAGGCGTTGCACCAGCGTGGGTTGAGCCACCACCAAATTCGGGTCGGCGGCCTGTTGCGCCGACTTGGCGTCGCTCGCGGCATCCTTGCCGCAAGCGCCGAGCAACAGCATGGCCGCCACGGCCACACCGGCCAGCCGGATCGAAGAAGAGAGAGAAGAACGTGGGTTCATGGTCAGGCTGGATTCTTGGGTTCGGTAAGCGGAGTGCTGGCTCATTGAGCCTCCGGGCGCAGGCGGTCGAGTTCAACAGCGGCGGTGCGCAAGTCGGCACGCGCGGCAATCAGGTCGTTGCGTGCCTGGCGGAAGACGCGCTGGGCGTCGAGAAAATCGAGGATGCCGCGCTCGCCGTGGCGGTAGGCGGCCTCGGCTACGCGCAAGGCAGATTCAGCCTGCTTGACCACGCCAGACTCCAGCGCGCTGACTTGCGACTCTGCAATCTCGTACTGGCGATAAGCGGATTCCACCGCCTGGCGGGTCTGCAGCTCACGGTCACGCAGCACGGCGCGGGCGCGCTCAAGCGCCGCCACCGCTTCGCCTACCGGGCCGTCGCGCCGGTCGAACAGCGGAATCGACATCACCACGCCCACGCGGTTGTCCTGCAAATCGGGGGCGCGATCCACCGTGCCGCGCAGTGCGAGCGACGGCCAGCGCTGGCTGCGCTCGTGCGCCAGGCGTGCCTCACCTTCGCGCACGGCGGCGCGATCGGCTTCGAGATCGGGGTGTGTTGCCACCACCATGCTGACAAGATCGGCCAGCGGCGGCAGATGGGCCACGGGCGGTGCATCGGCGCCGGCATCCACGTCAAAGGCCTGCGGGAGATCGGTGCCAACAGCGCGGCGCAGTTCGGCCAACGCCTGCTGCACACGCAATGCGGCAGCCTGCTCGGTGCGTTGTGCGTTGAGCAGCTCAGCATCGCCACGGATCAATTCGTAGCGCGGAGCCTCGCCGGTTTCCACACGCACGGCAACACGGCGGCGAATCTGCTCGACCAGGGTCACGTCTTCGCGCGCATTGCGTTGCTCGGCCTCGCGGCGTACGACGTCATAAAAGCGCAGCTTGAGCTGGGCATCCACGTCGCGCGCTTGCGATCGTGCGGTGGCCTGTGAGCCTTCGTAGGCGGCATCCGCAGCCTGCGTGCGGGCAGCACGCTGCCACGGCAAGTCGAGCTTCTGCGTGATCGACACGCTGTTGGTGCGGCCTTCAGCCGCACCGGGCATGCGGGCGCGCTGGCGGCCGGTCATCGCCTCAACTTCGGGGTTGGGCCAAGCGCGCGCGGTGGTCATGCCGGCCTGCGCGGCACGCACCTGGGCCTGCGATGCGGCGAGCGCCGGGTGATTGGCGCGCGCCAGTTCCAGCAATTGCGGCAGCGTATAGCGCGGCAGCGGAAGCGCCTCATCACGTGGCGCGGTGGGAGTGGTTACAGGCACCTTGGCCTGCGGGGGTGCAGCGGAGGCAGCGGGGGCGGAAACCGCCGATGCCGACAACAGCGTCAGCACGGCGGCAATAAGCAAGCGTTGCGACGCACGCGCGCCCGCAGCGGGGCACGGTCGGGCCGCGTCCTGGTTGGACAACATCCGGATCATCCTGAAAAAGAAGAACAGCCAAGCGCGGGCACCCCGCCTGTCAAGAACAAGGCAGGTGCCGCACTACGAACTCAAGGGAGTGGCTTCCGGCAAGCGCCGGAGGAGATCAGACGTGCGCGGGCGGGCGCAGCATGGGTGCCGGCACAGGGCCGGCCTGGAATGGCGGGAGTGCAACGCGGACGCGCGCGACACGCAGGCCGGGCGCAAGCGTCATAGGAGGCGGCGGCAGCCAGAGTTCGGGCGCGTCGCTGGGGTGATCGGGGGCAGCGGCATTGCTGGAGGGGGCATCGGGCGCGGTGTGCGCCTGCGCCACCCAGTGCTCCACGCTGAAGCACTGGCCGGGCTGCTTGACCAGCTTGCCGAGCGCCACCTTGATGGCGCGCTCGAAGCCCTTGCTGGGCTGGGCAACCGGCTGCACGTCGTCCAGCGCATCGTCAACAACGGCCTCGATGGCTTCCAGCGCATCGTCAGCGGCTTGCCCATCGGGGAAATGCGTGGCCGAGAACACCGTAACGGTAAACAGCAGACACCAGATCGTGACGACCCAACGTACGCCGCGCGCGCGCGACAACACGCCACGCGCGTTAGCGCGAGGCATCGTCGGCAAGGCGAGGCGAAGATTTGTCACAAACATGGGCCCCGAATACTAGCAGGAAAATTGCTGCATCTGCACATAACTTCCGGCAGAACGCACGGATGTCACTCGGAATCGACCTATCCGGCGCGAATCCGTTCCATTTCCGGGCAATACCATCTTCACCCAGTCGTCCAGCTCCATGGGCATGCGGTTAAGCGATGCGCCAGAACAAGGGCATCGGCACTGGCGACTGCCTTCTGAGTCGCAAGCGGCGGACAGGGTTGACTGCACGCGTAAGTGTATCTACACTGGTTACACTTTATCTGACCGCCATGTCCACCAGCAGCCGCTTCGCCGTCGCCGTGCATATTCTGACCCTGCTTGCCAGTGCAGAAGGGCCGGTGCCATCGTCGCTCATTGCGGGTAGCGTGGGTACCAATCCGGCGTTGATCCGCCGCCTGGTGGCGCAGTTGGCCGAAGCTGGTTTCGTCAGCTCGCAGATGGGCGCAACGGGCGGCGCAACGCTGGCGCAGCCGGCAGATCGCATCACCCTGCTCGATGTGTTTCGTGTGGTGGAATCCTCCGTTCTGATCGCGCTGCCGCCCAACGCACCCAACCCGGCGTGTGATGTGGGCCGCGAGATCACCGGGGTGCTGGAGCGCGTGACCGAACGCGCGCAAGCCGCCATGGAAGCCGAGCTGGCCGCGCAGACCATCGCGGGCATGCTGGAAGAAGTCGGACACGCACAGAAGCGTCGTCGCCGAGCCTAGCGTCTTGGCGTTTTTTTTACCGCCATATGTAACTACGTTAATTACATATCACCTCATAACCGCTTAACAAGGAGTTGAACCATGAAGATTGCAATCATTGGCGCCACCGGGCGCGTAGGCACCCGCCTGATCGACGAAGCCCTGCGCCGCGGCCATCAGGTGACGGCTATTGCGCGTACCGCATCCAAATTGCCGGCACGCGCAGGCTTGACCGCCAAGGACGTGGATGTGGCAGACCAGGCCGCGTTGGTTGCTGCGCTGGCGGGCAACGATGTGGCCTTCAGCACCGTGCGCTTCCTGCAGGCCAATGCGGACCAGATCGTTGGTGCGGTGAAGAAGGCGGGTGTGCCGCGCTTGCTGGTGGTGGGTGGCGCCGGCAGCCTGGAAGTGGCGCCGGGCGTGGCACTGATCGACACGCCGCAACTCCCGAAGGAGTACTTTGCCGAAGCCTCGGCAGGCCGTGACTTCCTCAACGCGCTGCGCACGGAAACCGAGCTGAACTGGACGTTCGTGTCGCCGTCGGCAATCTTCGAACCGGGCGAGCGCACAGGCCACTTCCGTGTCGGCAAGGACACGCTGCTGGTGGATGCCAACGGCAAGCCCTGGGTGTCGATGGAGGACTACGCCATCGGCTTCCTCGACGAGGCGGAAAAGCCGGCGCACCCGCGCCAGCGCTTCACGATCGGCTACTGATCAACGGCAGGTGGACGGCACCGCCAGCGCCTTCTCAAAGGGGTCGCGGCGCAGGCTTGGGTCTTGCGCGTTCAGGCAGTAGGCGCTACCGCCCACCTCAACACGTGCTTGCCAGCGGCCAGCGGTGCCGCGCGATTCCTGAACCGGCCCGGCAACGCGCGGCGTGGATGCGGCGTCCGGCCCGAACGCGTGGCCGGCACCGCGTGCTGTGCTTGCCGCAAGATTGTTTTCTGCCTGAGACCGTGTGCGCGGAGATGGTGTTATCGATGCGCTGAGGTCGAGCGTGCGGGCCTCGACGGTGTCGACCGTGGCCGGCGCCGCGGAGGCCGATTCGGCGGCCTCGGTGCGTTGCGTTGGCGCCGGTAACGCAGCCCGCGAACTGCGGGCCGCTGCTTTTGCTGGCGGCAAAGGCATGGGGGTCGGTGAAATCTCGACGCTGAGCAACCGCCCTTGCAGCAGCGGCTCATCGCGTTCGACGGGTGGCGGATGCTCCCGCCACCACGCCAGCAGTGCCAGATGCCCCAGCACCACCAGTGCCAGGGCGATCAGCCTTGATCTGCGCCAGTCAGTGGCTGGGCGTATCAGCCATGCCGGGTGGCGCGTCATCTGGCTCGATCGGCTCGGGGGCGCTGTCCAGTGCCGGAAGACGGATCACCACGGCACAGCCCTTTCCACCCGGGCCATCCTCAATGGAGACCGAGCCATTGCCGAGTTCGACAATGCGCCGCACGATCGCCAAACCCAGGCCGCTGCCTTGCGACTGACTGCCGCGTGGGCGGTAGAAGCGCTCGAACACACGTTCACGCTCATCGGGCGGAATACCCGGGCCGGTATCTTCAACGCGTAGCTCGATCATCGGCACGGCTGTACCTGCAGTCGCACCCGCCCCGCCTTGCTCAACTCGCTTGACCACCACGCGCACCTCACCGCCCTTGGGCGTTTCGCGCACAGCATTGTCGAGCACGTTTTCAACCAGCGTGGCGGCGTCTTCGTGTGACACCGACACCCACGCCTGATTGGCACCTTCGTACGACAGCGTGACGTTGCGACGCTCCGCGCGTGATGCCTGCTGAATCACGCCGCTGCGCGCGCAACCGGCCAGATCGGACAGCGCACCTTGCGCCAGTTGGGCTTCCACACGGCGTGCATCGAGCCGCGCGATGGCCAGCAACTTGGCCAGCGATTGCGTCGCACGCGAAATGCCGCGGTCAAACTCGCGCAGTGCGGTGGAGCGATCGTCCTCGCTGTCGGAATGCGAGACGACATACGCCTGTGCCTGGATGGCCGCCAGCGGCGTACGCAATTCGTGCGCGGCATCGGCAAAGAAGCGGCGATCTGCCTCGATGCCACGTCGCACACGCGCGAAAAGATCGTTCAGTGCTTCCACCAGCGGCTTCAGCTCGGCATGCTCGACGCTTTGCACGGGGTCCAGATCTGCCGAGTCACGCGACTCCACCTGACGCGTGAGCGTGCGCAGCGGCTTGAGACCGACGTGTGCTGCCCAACCCACCATCACCATCAGCGCGGTCGCGAGAATGGCCAGCGCCATCGCCACTTCCTGAAAGAGATCACGAATGGCGCGTTCATAGGCAGAAAGCGGCTGCGCCACGGTGGCCGTGAGCTTGCCATCGACGCTGTCCACCGTATAGCTGCGCCACGGTTTGCCCTCGAGCATGATCTCGACCACGGTCTCGTGCGCCTTGCCACAGGGCATGGTGGGCGCGCCCGGGAAAGCGGTGATGACGTGCCCGGCGCGATCGCACAGCACGTAGCGGAATTCACCAGGAAGGATGTTGGGCAGCGAGAGGCCCAGCTTGATGTCGGTGAGGCGGCGCAGGAATTCCTCCCGGCGCGGCACATCATCCATATTGAGCGTGGTGAGGTCGGCATACGCCTGCGCCGACATGCGCAGATCGCTCACCACCTGACGGCTGTTGGTGCGGGAGATTTCCAGATGGGCGATCACCAGTTGCACCAGCAGCATCAGCACCAGTGCCAGCAGGATCAGCACATACAGGCGAAACGACAGCGACCGGACCCGCAGGATCGCTGGGACCGTCAGCTTCAACGGTTGCCTCCGATCATGTAGCCGACACCCCGGATGGTCTGGATGGTGTCGTTACCCAGCTTGCGGCGCAGGTGGTGGATGACGACTTCGAGTGCGTTGGCGCTGACGCTGTCGCCTTCACGATAGAGGGCGTCCATGAGCGTTTCGCGCGGGACCCAGCGATGGGCGCGGCGCACGAGCTCAAGCAGCAACTGGTATTCACGCGGGGTGAGTTCGATGATCTGCCCGTCCTGCGTCACGCGCTTTTGCGAAGGCTCGACCACCAGGGCGCCGACGCTCCACTGGTTGGTGCTCTGCCCGGCATGGCGGCGCAGCACGGCACGCAATCGAGCGACCAGTTCATCGACAGGGAACGGCTTGACGAGGAAGTCGTCGGCACCGGAGTCCAGGCCCTTGAGGCGTTCGGACAGCGCATCGCGCGCGCTGGCAATGATGACCGGCACATCGCTATGCGCGGCACGCAGTTCTTCGAGGAAGGTGTGGCCTTCACCGTCGGGCAGGCCGAGGTCGAGCACGATGGCCTCGAACGTGTTGGTGGTGATCCATTTCTGTGCGTCAACCAGGCGGCGTACCCAGGTCGCGTTATAGCCGGCCTGACGCAGCGCGCGGGCCAGTGCGGTGCCCAACGGCAGGTCGTCTTCGATGAGGAGGATGGCGTTCATGCGAGTGAGTCTTGACGGGTCGACGGTAAACGGACAGCCGGCACCTGAGAAACAGGCGCCGGCAAAGCTGGAAATCTACCCCAACGGACTGAGATTTGCCTTAAATCTGCCGCGGCAATATGCCTCACACATCACCTTGAAGCGGCACCAGCAGCGGATATCCGCACGCGCGGCAGCACTTGGCTATCATGAGGCCGCATCGATTGATTTCCTCTTCGCCCTCCCATTCCCGGCCGCGCCATGTTCCGCCTGCCTGCCCTGCCCACCACTGCCACGGCACCGTTCTGCCCATCCGAAGTGCGCGGCACCGTGGCCGTCCCGCCCGGCCTGCCATTGTGGAAGAAGCTGCTGCGCTTTGCCGGGCCGGGGTTGCTCGTGTCTGTCGGCTACATGGACCCGGGCAACTGGGCAACCGACATCGAGGCCGGTTCACGCTACGGTTATTCGCTGCTGTTTGTGGTGCTGCTCTCCAGCTTGGCCGCGATGGTGCTGCAGTGTCTGTCGGCGCGACTGGGCATCGTCACGGGCAAGGATCTGGCGCGCGCCTCGCGCGACCGCTACCAGCCTGGGGCCGTGCGCGTGCAATGGCTGCTGGCCGAGCTGTCGATCATCGCGTGCGATCTGGCAGAGGTGTTGGGCTGCGCGCTGGCGTTCCACCTGCTGCTGGGCGTGCCGATACTGGGCGGCGTGGCACTCACCGCGCTGGACACGCTGATCGTGCTGGGCCTGAAAGGGAAGAACTTTCGCCAGCTTGAAGCCATCGTGCTGGGCCTCATCCTCACTATCGGCCTGTGCTACTTCGTTGAGCTGCTACTTATCAAACCGCACTGGCCGTCGGTGGCAGCCGGGTTGATGCCGTCGTGGCAAAGCGTGAGCGAGCGCGAGCCGCTTTACCTTGCCATCGGCATCCTCGGCGCGACGATCATGCCGCACAACCTGTATCTGCATTCGTCCATCGTGCAGACACGCATGACGGCCAGCACGGAAACCGCCAAGCGCGAGGCGGTGGGCTTGTCGCGGCTCGACACCATCATCTCGCTCTCGCTGGCGCTGCTGGTAAACGGCGCCATCCTGATACTCGCCGCCGCGGCATTTCATGCCAACGGCTACCAGGACGTAGCCGACATCCAGGATGCGCATCGCCTGCTCGAACCCATCGTCGGCACGGCAGTGGCCGGCGCGCTGTTCGGCATCGCGTTGCTGGCGGCGGGGCAAAGCTCTACCTTCACCGGCACCATCGCCGGGCAGATCCTGATGGAGGGTTTCCTGGACCTGCGCATCCCCTGCTGGCAGCGGCGCCTGATCACACGCGCGCTGGCGCTGATCCCGGCATTCATCGGCGTGGCCATGCTGGGCGACCACGCCATCGGCAAGCTGCTCGTGATCAGCCAGGTGGTGCTCGGTTTTCAGTTGCCGTTTGCGATGTTTCCGCTGATTCGCATGACCGACGATCGCACGCTGATGGGCGTGTTTGTTAACAGCCGATTAACGTCCGTACTGGCGTGGGGTTTATTCGTCGTCATCAGCGTCGCCAATCTGTGGCTGGTGTGGCAGGTGCTGGCCGGTTGAGGGATTCCCCCCACTAAAAATCCGCGCACGGCAACACGCGCCGCCATTAGAATGCGCGCTTTGTTGCGCAACCCGGCCCTGCCCGCGCTTGCACCATCAAGCAGCGTGTGAAGGCCGTACTCGCCCAGCCTTGAGCGCGAACCCGCCTACCGCCTCCGCCCTGCCCGACGCACGCACGCCCTCTCGCGACTATCAGGCGCGCCATTTCGTGCCGATGATTCTTGCGCTGAGCAAATGCGGCGTGCTCGGCTACGGCTTCGCGATCATGCTGGGCTGGTCGGTAGGACTGTTGCATCGGCCCGAGCCGCTGCTCGCGTTGCTCGTGCTGCTGATGGTCATCGTGCTGACTGCGCAACGGCATCGACATACCGGCCTATGGGGGCCGTTGGCGCTCGCCCATCTGCTTGCAGAAGAGGTGGCCATCATTGCGTTTGGCTATCAGGCCGGGCTTGAATGGGTGCTGCCGGCGTTCTACCTGATGCCGCTTGCCACCAGCCCCGCCTGGCTGACCCGACGCGATTTCTGCATCGCGATGGCGCTCTGCACGGCTGGGCCCGTCGTCGCGCTGCTGATCGCCCAGGACCCGGTCACGACGTTGCACCACGGCTGGCTAGGCCTGGTGCTGTACCTGCCGATCTGCATTGCCGCCTCAGCCGTCATTCATCACTACCTGCTGCGTGCGATGGCGCGGCACTATGCCGCTGAGATCAATCTGGCCGACCGCGCCAACACCGATCACCTGACCGGTATGCTCGCGCGCCAGCGCTTCTTCGAGCTGGGCAGCTTTGCGGTGGAGCGCGCCCAGCACCATGCGGAGCCGCTGTGTGCGCTGTACCTCGACGTCGACCACTTCAAGGCCATCAACGATGCATGGGGCCATGCGGCCGGTGACGAGGCGCTGGTTTCATTGTCCGATGCGCTGGCCGACGTACTGCGTCCGAACGATCTGTTCGGCCGGCTGGGCGGCGACGAGTTTGCCGTGCTGCTGCCCAACTGCGGCTTGACCAACGCGCTGGCCGTCGTGGAACGGCTGAAAGCCGCCGTGAGCGCCAGCGAAACGCCGGTCGGTCCGCTCACGATCAGCGTGGGTGCAGCGCCGCTGCGGCCAGGGCAGGATCTGGCCAAGCTGCTGGCAGATGCCGACATCGGCCTGATGGAAGCGAAGCGACAAGGGCGCAACCGCGTGTGTGTGCCGCCCGGCGCGCAGCACACCACCGCCGACGCCTGATATCAGGCCGGCGTTGGTGCTGGCACCGTTTCAGCAAAGCGCACCGGCTGCCCCTCCGGCTGACCAACGACCGCGCCCTCCCTCATCACGATCCTGCCGCGCACGACGGTCGCGATGGGCCAGCCTGTTACGCGCAGGCCGTCGTACGGCGTCCAACCCGACACGCTGGCAATCCAGGCATGCGTGATCTCGCGCCGCGCTTTCAGATCGACCAGCGTGAGATCGGCGTCGTACCCGATCGACAGGTGCCCCTTGGATTCAATGCCGAAGATGCGCGCGGGCCCGGCACTGGTCAGATCCACCAACCGCTGCAGGCTGAGCCGTCCGGCGTTCACGTGATCCAGCATGACCGGCAGCAGCGTCTGCACACCCGTCATGCCACTCGGCGACGATGGGTACGGTCGGGCCTTTTCATCCAGCGTGTGGGGGGCGTGGTCGCTGCCGAGCACATCCACCACGCCGTTGCGGACAGCCTGCCACAGCGCCGCCTGATGGCGGGCGTCGCGCACGGGCGGATTCATCTGGGCCAGCGTGCCAAGACGCTCGTAACACTCGGGCGCCACCAGACTCAGATGATGCGGCGTGACTTCAACGCTGATGCTGGCCTTGTGCTGCGCCAGGAATGCCATCTCCTCGGCGGTCGATACGTGCAGCACGTGCAGGCGGCGGCGCGCCTCCATCGCCAGGTTCACCACACGCCGCGTCGCCAGGCGTGCGCTCTCGGCGTCGCGCCAGACAGGGTGGTCACGCACGTCGGCGGAATGCTCGACCAGGGCTCGCCGCTCTCTCAGCCGTGCCTCGTCTTCGGCATGCACCGCCAGGCGGCGCCGCCCCTGGCGCAGGATGCGGCGCAGGACGGCCGTATCGTCGACCAGCAGATCACCGAAGGAACTCCCCATGAACACCTTGACGCCAGCGCAGGCCTGCAACCTTTCCAGCGCGGGCAACTGATCCGCATTGGCGGCAGCCCCGCCCATGTAGAAGGCGTAGTCACACCATGCGCGGCCGCGGGCACGCTCGCATTTGTCCTGCAGATCCTGCGCGCTGAGTGTGAGCGGATGCGTGTTGGGCATTTCGAACACGGCCGTCACACCGCCCAGCACGGCACCACGCGTGCCCGCTTCCAGGTTCTCTTTGTGCGTGAGGCCGGGCTCGCGAAAATGCACCTGGCTGTCTATCACGCCCGGCAGCACGTGCAGCCCCCGGGCATCGACAGATTCCTCAGCCGTCCAGCCTTGCGCATTGAATGCGACGATGCGGCCAGCGCTGCAGACAACATCGCCTGCGTGCAGCCCGCCCGGCGTTGCGAGCGTACCGCCGCGAACGATTAGATCGGCGTGCCTCATTGCATCAGGCCTCGAAGGTGGCCTGAATGCGCTTGTACCCCTGCACAAGGTGGTTGTTGGTGCGCGCTACGTCTTCGGAAAATGCGGATTCGCGCGCGGACACCTTTCGGATGCTGCGCAGGTCGGTGTCGGGCCCAATACGCTCTGTGGACGGCACATAGAAGCCATCCGGCAGGTCGCAGCCGTCCACCACGGCGTTGTGCCGCACGACGCCTCCCTGCCCGATCGTGCAATTGAACAGCACGCTGTTGAAGCCGATGAACACACCATCGCCCACCACGCAGGGCCCGTGCACGATGGCACGGTGCGCAATCGATGTCCGTTCGCCAATGATGACGGCGGCACCTGACTTGGAATGGATGACCACACCGTCCTGAATATTCGAATGCGCACCAATGACGATGGGCTCCATGTGGCCGCCCTCGTCCACCTCGTCTGCGCGAATCACAGCATAGGGGCCAATGAACACGTTCTCGTACACGATCACGCGCCCGCACACGATCGCGGTCGGATCAACAAAGGCACTCGGATGAATCTGCGGCAGATCACCGCGCGGGTTCTGCCGGATCATGCGTTAGGCCACTCGGGAAACGGGTTGGCATAGCGCTTCCAGGCGTGCGGGCCGGCAGCCATCTCGGTGTCGGTCAGCAGGCAGGCGTCAAAGCGCACGCGCAATGTGGTTTCGTCCATGCCGATGCCGATCAGGACGATCTCCTGGCGTGCGTCGCCCACGCTGCTGTCCCAGTGCTGGCGAATCGTGGCAACGGATTCAGGCTCGGTTGGCCAGCGCTCAGGGGGCACCGCCGCCCACCAGTAGCCCGCTACGTCATGCCGTGCCATCGCACCCGCCTGCGACCACGCCCCAGCATGCGCCGGATGGCTTGCCAGCCAGAAGAAGCCCTTGGATCGCACCACACCCGGCCACTCGCTTTGTACCCAGTCGAAAAAGCGCTGTGGATGAAACGGCCGGCGTGCCCGATAGACGAAGCTGCCGATGCCGTAGGTATCGGATTCGGGCATATGTTCGCCGCGCAGCGCCTTGAGCCAGCCTGGCGCCTTGGCGGCCTCGTCAAAGTCGAACCGGCCCGTGCCCAGCACACGATCGATCGGAACCCGGCCAAACATGGCGCGTTCAACGCGGGCGCGCGGATTGAGGCGGTGCAGGATGCCCTCCAGGCGAGTGAGATCGGCGTCGCTCATCAGGTCAGTCTTGTTGAGCACGATCACATCGCAGAACTCGATCTGATCGACCAACAGGTCCACCACCGTGCGGTGGTCTTCCGCGCCCATCGATTCACCGCGTGCCTGCAGGCTGTCACGCGACCCGTAGTCGCGCAGGAAGTTGTACGCATCCACCACGGTCACCATGGTGTCGAGCCGCGCAACGTCTGCCAGCGCCGTGCCGTCTTCCCCCTCGAAGGTGAAGGTCTCGGCCACCGGCAACGGTTCGGAGATGCCGGTGGATTCAATCAGCAAGTAGTCAAAGCGCCCTTCCGCTGCCAGACGACGAACCTCGACCAGCAAATCTTCGCGCAAGGTGCAGCAGATGCAGCCGTTGCTCATCTCGACGAGCTTCTCGTCTGTGCGCGAGAGTTGCGCACCGCCATCGCGCACGAGTGCGGCGTCGATATTGACCTCGGACATGTCGTTGACGATGACCGCCACACGCCGCCCCTCGCGGTTGTTCAGGACATGGTTGAGCAGTGTCGTCTTGCCCGCCCCCAGAAAACCGGACAGGACGGTAACGGGCAGACGGGTGGACGAAGTCATGGGCAGATTCACGGCGATCACACTTTTATGCAACTATGTTGCAACAGAAGATAACGCAACTGTGTTGCATTTGCAATGCGCGTATCAATCCATGCGGCACAGTTTGTGCGACGCGACACTCCGTGACTTTGCACGGAGATGTCCATGGCCATGGAGTGGCTCAACGTCCATACCTTCCTGCGCATACCGGCGCGAGACTGGGCTGCAGCGGCGCTCACGGTGGTGGCCACGTATGTGGTGCTGATGAGCGTGCTGCGCCTGATCGGCAACCGGCTGGACGTGCGAGCGCACCGCACCGGCTACCGTTTCGACACGCTGACTGCGGCCGTGCTGCGCGATACGCATCCGCTGTTCATCGGGCTGGCGGCATTGCTGGCCGGTTCGTACTTCATCGAGTTGCCCACACGCCTGGCCAACAAGCTGGACCACATCTGGTTCGTCATCATCGGGTTCCAGATTGCGCTGTGGCTCAACCGGGGCGTGAAGCTGTGGGCGCGTGACAAGCTGTCCGCGCAAACCCAGACCACGCGCAACCCGGTCATCACATCGATGATGGCGTGGGTGCTGCGCTTTGCACTGTGGTCGATGCTGTTGCTGGCCATCCTGGCCAATGTGGGCGTAAACGTCACCGCCTTTGTCGCCAGCCTGGGTGTGGGGGGTGTGGCCGTTGCGCTGGCGGTGCAGAACATCCTGAGCGACTTGTTTGCCTCGCTCGCCATTGGGCTGGACAAGCCGTTCGAGATTGGTGACTTCATCGTCTTCGAATCGATTGCCGGCACGGTGCAGCACGTGGGGCTCAAGACCACACGCATCCGCAGCCTCTCGGGCGAAGAGATCGTGACGTCCAACACTGCGTTACTCAAAAGTACGATCCACAATTACAAGCGGATGCAGGAACGACGCATCGTGTTCGCGTTCGG
>NZ_JAELUI010000407.1 GCF_016429285.1 Ralstonia sp. ASV6 | reverse complement strand
TCCCTATGGGAGTTCACCAGCAGACCAGCGAAGTCCGCGGACCGGACCGGGGGAAAAATTGCCCTGCAATGTGCCGTCTTACGGCTGACCGAAGTGCCGTAATCTATCGCTGACGCCACAATCTGAAGCCTGCCAGCTGAAGGCGAGCTTGGCTCTGGCTACGTGTGCAGAAATCGTTTGCGGGCCGCGGACTTGTTCAAACTACTGTCAGCGGAGAAACCCGCTAGCGGTGAAGAAGTCGACAATACGATGAACCGTAGCAACTGCACGTACGAGTAGATGTGTAGTAACGGCCCGTTACGAGTCGAGCAGGTTGCTGCACCTCCTAGGCGAGATCCGGGGAAGTTGTACGAGTACACCATAGTCGGCGGTTGCGCAATACTCGGCGGAACCACTGTGCCGGGAAACCTAATGCAAC
>NZ_JAELUI010000406.1 GCF_016429285.1 Ralstonia sp. ASV6 | reverse complement strand
TATATAATGAGGATGGCGAACTCAATCGAGTGTCCTTCTTTACAATATTTAATTCGTTCCTTGGAATGTACCAGGTTTTGTCAAGTGAAAACTGGACTGACATTTTATATTCTGTTACATCCTACACACACGAATATAAAACTTCTTGGATTGGCGCTGCATTCCTCATCGGATGGTTCGTCGTTTCTTTCTTCATCCTGATAAACATGTTCATTGCTGTCATTCAGGAAAACTTTGATGTATCCGAAGACGAGAAACGCCTCGAACAGGTAAAAGCGTTTTTGCAGCGGAAGGAGATTGGGCACGGCACGAGTAATTTAGCGCTGTCCTCAATCTTCAGTTTTGGGAAAGCAAGGCGAAGGAAGGATCCGCTGGATTACGGTCCTGGCATGATGGAAATGCTTCTTAAAGATGCTATTG
>NZ_JAELUI010000405.1 GCF_016429285.1 Ralstonia sp. ASV6 | reverse complement strand
GTATGGGTGCGGCAGGAAATGAGGCTCCACTGTGCCATCTGGGCGTCGCTGCCCCCCACACCACACTGGGCGTGACCGAAAAGAACAAAACCCTAATAATGTACCGGAATCTGTCTTGCAAGAATAACAAGATATTTTTTTCGCGTCTGGTGGGTATCTGAAAGTAGAAAAAGTCGTTCCCGGTAAGAGCATAACAAAATCGTCCTCGTAAAAATCAAAGAAATCCTGTACCCCAATGTTTTTTTGTTCGTAGACCGAGGAAAGACTGTCGAGTTGAAGGAGCGACAAAACGTTGCCAGCAACAACAAAAGAAAGAAAGAAAACGCCAGGCAGCCCATTACCCTATGACAGGTTGGCCGTAGCCTTGAGACATGAAATAAGGCGTCTGCTTCATGGATCCAGCACAGCCAGTGCAGGCAC
>NZ_JAELUI010000404.1 GCF_016429285.1 Ralstonia sp. ASV6 | reverse complement strand
ATAGAGCCTAAGCCAATGGTCTTCGTTGCTGCCTTTCCTACGGACCAAGGAGACTATCACAAATTGGCTGATAGCATCAACCAGCTTGTCCTCAATGACCGAAGCGTCACATTGCAAAAGGACTTTTCAGAAGCTCTTGGAGCAGGTTGGCGCTTGGGTTTCCTCGGCAGCCTACACTGCTCCGTTTTCCAGGATCGTTTGCGACAGGAGCATGGGCGGGACGTAATTATAACAGATCCTACTGTTCCGACAAAGATAATATTGGCCAATGGGTCGGAAGAGATTGTGCAGAACCCTTCGCTGTTCCCTGATGCTGGTGACCAGCGAGTGCGGACTGCTCAGCTATTAGAACCGTAAGTTGAAAATCTTCCTTATTGGCTGTCTCTTATACACATCTCCGAGCCCACGAGACATGGCGCC
>NZ_JAELUI010000403.1 GCF_016429285.1 Ralstonia sp. ASV6 | reverse complement strand
GGTCTGCTTGGCATCCAGATCACGCCCTCCTAAATTATACAACCTACCCAAGATACAGCTCATCCAGGATGCTGCCTCAGCAGAGCAGGGGTTGACAGTCGCAACACATAAACGCACACACACACACACACACAGGTATTAAATCCGCCCGCACACACTCGTTTCGTTCGTCCCCCACACATCCCGCCCGGCAGGCAGGCAGGCAGGCAGGCAGGCAGGGGTCCCGCAGTATTTCCACTTTCCCGCTCCCGGCCGGCGATGGTTTGTCGTCTTCTCTTCTCCACCCCCCACTTGTACAATCAGGCAGCCATGGGTCAGACAGATTCGGTTCGGGGCTTGTGACTCTTTTTTGATGATGAGTTTGTTGAGTGATGTATGTATGCCTACTCTTTCCGATGGGCGTATGCATGTTGTATGCAGT
>NZ_JAELUI010000402.1 GCF_016429285.1 Ralstonia sp. ASV6 | reverse complement strand
CTGTAGATGTCACCCGCGCCGGACTTGCAGGCGAGCGTCCCCTCGAGGATCTCGCAACGGGCCGGCCCGCCTTCCTTTGTCGTCCAGTGGGACATCGACGTGCCGTCGAACAGCGCGATCGCGTCGGACGGCGCCCTTCCCGGCGCGCCCGGATCGACAACCAGAGGCTGCGGCTCCACCGGCTTCCGCTGGCCGAAGGCGGCGATGGTCATGATCGCGAACAAAGCAAGTCTCTTCATAAACGACTAGCGTACCTTCAACAACCCAACTCCATGCGGCGGAACTTCAGCCGAGTACTTTCCGCTGACCTTCCCCAAGTCTTTGTGTTCCCACAGATCGCGAATCTGGACCGTACCTTTGATCGGATACGTGATGGCCGCCGGCTGATCGCCGCGATTGAATAATCCGACTGCCGAAGAAC
>NZ_JAELUI010000401.1 GCF_016429285.1 Ralstonia sp. ASV6 | reverse complement strand
CTTGATATCAACGTATTTTGCATGCTCAAGCGTCACACATCTATACTCGTACTGATTGCAACAATATTTCGAAGGCGTGTAGGTATGTATTCATGTTGACCCTCGGCACATCAATACACGATCGCGCCTAGAAAAGAATACGATATACGCTGAGCAACGGCTCTCGGCAAAGCACTGCCACTTTGACGTCACTCATGGCTCGCCAAGGATAATGAGCCGACAGCTCTTCCAAGACAAAACAAAATCCAAGATACACATACAGTCTTCATTCTCCTTGCCAAGCTAGTAATGGATTAGAATTGATACATCGGCTGCAGCCAAGTAAAAAAACTTGAGCAGCAGCCGAGCCGGAACGAATTCCACTCACACCAATGCAAAAAGCATCAACAACAAAGGAGGTATTGACACCGTGTACTCCGTAC
>NZ_JAELUI010000400.1 GCF_016429285.1 Ralstonia sp. ASV6 | reverse complement strand
ACCTTGGAGATGGCAAGATAGAGATTACTCAAACCCGGGTTGGCGGCATCGTCGAGGCGCGCAGGCACTGGCGGTTCCATGGCGCTGCAGAGGCGGGTGCCAAGCTGGCGAAGGAGCGTGTCGATAAATTCAGACGAGCTTGAGACCTTGTCTTCGACTGGGAGGAGTGCGGTCGGCAGATCGAGAGTTGTGTTCACATGCTCTTCCCGTCCGAGCTAGTGCAAGTCGTCGTCCATTAGCATTGGATATACACTGGTGATTGGGCATTATCCAATTTCATTGGGAGGTTTACATACATGGATCTTTTCTACTCCTGAATCAAAAGTGTAAAATCTTTTGTGCGAGACAAGCCGTAAGCATTTGCCAGAAACTAAAACGTTTAAGTTTGCCGCACACCCACCCTTTGTAACGCAAGCCGGAGT
>NZ_JAELUI010000399.1 GCF_016429285.1 Ralstonia sp. ASV6 | reverse complement strand
TTGGTGTCTAGGTCGATGCCCGTCCTGTAGCGGTACCGGCGCTCCACTTTTCGGCCCAGCTCGCAATGCGAAACAAGAGCCGAGCCAAAAACATCATCGATTCCTCGGCCTTGACCAAACCAGCGATTCCGTTGCAAATATGGCGGCTCAAGCACAGGGATC
This sequence comes from Ralstonia sp. ASV6, assembly GCF_016429285.1. GTDB lineage: Bacteria > Pseudomonadota > Gammaproteobacteria > Burkholderiales > Burkholderiaceae > Ralstonia > Ralstonia flaminis. Next base: position 260 of record NZ_JAELUI010000399.1, on the reverse strand, counting down.
GTCGAGTTCCGACACGAAGAAAGCCCCAAGCCCGCTGCGGTCAATCATTGCAGGCTCAACGGCTGGCGCAGTTGAGATTGGTAAGGGAAGCAAAACCCTCGACACCTGTGGCGGCATACTGACGTGATTTAATAGCCATTACATATCCTGCCGAATTTACGTGACGAAAATAATCTGCTATCGATAGCAAAATGTGAACTCCTCCCGATACTCAAGATGCTAATATTCTGGCAGTCGCAAAGACTCGGTCACAACTAAAT
>NZ_JAELUI010000040.1 GCF_016429285.1 Ralstonia sp. ASV6 | reverse complement strand
GGGCAGCGCCTCACCAGACGCCTCGCGCAGCCAGGTCTTGAAGCCGTAGCGCGAGAAGAAATCGACCAGCTCGCTCTTGTCTTCACCGCCGTCAATCAGCGCATCGAACGTCGGCACTTCCTTGGACAGATCGCAATCGAGCTTTACCGTCAGCAGCTCTCGGCCCTTGGGCAGCCACTCCAGCGTGTTGCGCAGGTTCTCGCCCACCACGCCTTTGATCTCAGCCGCGCGGGCCATGACATTGTCGAGCGTGCCGAATTCGGTCAGCCACTTCACCGCCGTTTTCGGGCCCACCTTGGGCACGCCGGGCACGTTATCGACCGTGTCGCCAATCAGCGAGAGATAGTCGACGATGCGCTCGGGTGGCACGCCAAACTTGGCTTGCACACCGGCCGGGTCAAGCGTCTCGTTGGTCATCGTGTTGACCAGCGTGACGTGGTCGCTCACCAGTTGCGCAAGGTCCTTGTCGCCGGTGGAGACGATGGTTCTTACGCCTTCCCGTGTCGCCCGTTCAGCCAGGGTGCCGATCACATCATCGGCCTCCACACCCTCAACCACCAGGATGGGCCAGCCCAGCGCGCGCACGGCTTCGTGAATGGGTTCGATCTGCGCGCGCAGATCATCCGGCATGGGCGCGCGATGCTCTTTATAGGCGGGATACAGATCGTCGCGGAACGTCTTGCCTTTGGCGTCGAAAACGCAAGCGCTATACTTGGCCGGGTAGTCGCTGCGCAATTTGCGCAGCATATTCACGATGCCGTAGATGGCCCCCGTAGGAAACCCTTCTCCGTTACGCAAGTCGGGCAGTGCGTGATAAGCACGGTACAGATAACTCGAGCCATCGACGAGCAACAGCGTTTCTTGACTTTCCGACATTCCCATGGACTCTAAAGTGAATGGAACGCCCGAGAGCGTTTCCAACAATGGCGCTTCCGCTGAAGGCGGCGTGGCGAAGCAGGCTGCTGGTGCATCCACGGCTGACATGGACGTCAACGTGACGGTGGGTGCGGACCGTACTGTGGAGATTGCCTCCACCAAATCCGACGCTGCACAAGGCCGCACCGACCGCAAGATGATCCCCAGCCTGCGGGCACTTGCCGATGAAGAACGCGCTACCGCAAAGAAAGCGCGCGCCTCCTGGCAGATGTTCACGATTATGGCAGAGTTCATCGAGGCGACCGAGTACCTCTCGGAGATCCGTCCGGCCGTCTCGATCTACGGCAGCGCGCGCCTGCGCGAGGATTCGCCGTACTACGAACGCACGATCGAAATCGCCCGGCTGTTCTCGGATGCGGGCTTCGCAGTCATCTCCGGCGGCGGCCCCGGCATCATGGAAGCAGCCAACAAGGGCGCGCACGCCGGCAAGTCGGCCAGCGTCGGCTTGAACATCGAATTGCCGCATGAACAGCAAGGCAATCCGTATCAGGACATTTCGATGCGGTTCCGCCATTTCTTCACACGCAAGGTCACCTTCGTGAAGAACTCCGACGCGTTCATCGTCATGCCGGGCGGTTTCGGTACGCTCGATGAACTGGCAGAAGTGCTCACGCTCGTGCAGACCGGTAAATCGCGCAGCGTGCCGGTGGTCATGTTCGGCAGCCACTTCTGGAAGGGACTGCTGGACTGGTTCCGCTTCACGCTGCTGCCCATGGGCCTGATTGCCGAACACGACCTCGACATCATGCGCATCGTCGACGAACCGAAAGATGCGCTCGACGCCGTCTACGAGTTCTACGAAAAGCGCGAAGGCACCTCGCCGATTCCGCCCAAGGAAGAGATGTTCTATCTGTGACCTTGGGTGTGACATTCAGCGCCATCCAGATGGACGATGGTGGGATGGCCGGACTGCTAGAATGTAGGGTCCCGGATCACTCGCTGGAGTCCATCATGGATTCGCCGCTTCACCCGCCTGCCGCCCGTCGTTTTTCTGCCTCCGCACGCCTGATGCGCCACGCGGGGCTGGCCGCGGGTGCCGCCCTCTGCCTAGCCCTGCCTGTGCACGCTGAAGTGACGCAGGACAGCGCCGGCCTGGACTTGCCTGACGTCAAGGCCATCAACAACCAGCCGCTGTCCAAGCCGACCAAGGGTGCGATCCACAACGAAGCCGCCAAGCCGAGCTTCGAGTACCGCGACAACGACGGTACGCAGGTCGAGGAATACCGTTTCCAGAAAGGCCAAGCGCCGGACATCCATGTCAAATCCGGCATGGGCACGTCCTACAACCTGAGCAAGCCTGAAGACAGCTCGCCGCGCATTCGCGAGCGCGGCGATATTGACCGCGTGCCCTCGGTCAACGTCCTGAAGTTCTGAATTCCTGCGCCCACGAGGCGCACCGGCGCGGCGATATCCGTTCACCGCGCCGCCTCCTTTCACCCGTTTCCCATTTCTGAAGCATGGCTGTTTTCACCCCGGTCTCCGACGCCGAGATCGCTCTCTGGCTGGATCAATACGATGTGGGCGCCGTGCGCGCATTTCGCGGCATCCCCTCCGGGATCGAAAACTCCAACTTCTTTCTGACCACGGAGAAAGACGGGCAAACGCACGAATTCGTGGTGACGCTGTTCGAGCGCCTGACGTTTGAGCAACTGCCGTTCTACCTGTATCTGATGCAGCATCTGGCGCAGCACGACATCAGCGTGCCGGCGCCGATTCCGGGGCGCGACGGCGAGATCCTGCGTATGCTCAACGGCAAACCGGCCACCATCGTGACGCGCCTGGCGGGCCGCTCCAACCTGGCGCCGACGGTGTCCGAGTGCGCCATCGTGGGCGACATGCTCGCGCGCATGCACCTGGCCGGGCGCGACTACACCCGGCATCAGCCCAATCTGCGCAGTCTGCCGTGGTGGAATGAAGTGGTGCCTGATGTCGTGCCGTTCGTGCACGGCGATACGCGCGCACTGCTGGAGAGCGAACTCACTCACCAGCAACACTTCTTCGCCAGTGCCGATTACGCCGCGCTGCCCGAAGGTCCGTGCCATTGCGACCTGTTCCGCGACAACGTGCTGTTCGAGCCTGCGACTGATGGTCAGCCGGAGCGCCTCGGCGGCTTCTTCGATTTCTATTTCGCCGGCGTCGACAAGTGGCTGTTCGACGTGGCGGTGACCGTCAACGACTGGTGCATCGATCTCGCCACCGGTGTGCTGGATACCGAGCGCGCGCGTGCCATGCTGCATGCCTATCACGCAGTGCGCCCTTTCACCGATGCTGAAACGCGGCACTGGCAAGACATGCTGCGCGCCGCCGCCTATCGTTTCTGGGTATCACGCCTGTGGGATTTCTACCTGCCACGTGATGCCGAACTGCTCAAGCCGCATGACCCGACCCACTTCGAGCGCGTGCTGCGCGAGCGAGTGCATGCGGCTGGGCTGACTCTGGACATTCCCGAACAATGCAACTGATCGAAGTCTCCGGCAAGCAAGGCTACGTCTGGCTGCGCCAGGGTGCGTGGCTGTTCCGCAAGAACCCGATCGGGTTTTTGCTGCTGCTGTTCATCTATCTGTTTGCCGTCAACCTGTTGATGCTGGTGGCGGCACCCATTGGCGTGTTCGCCATCCTGCTGGTCAATCCGGCCATCTTCGTGGGCTTCATGTCGGCCTGCCGCGATACGGTGGCGGGCAAGCGCGTTGGGCCAGCATCGCTCATTGCGGGCTTCCGGGCATATGGCAAGGATGCGATGCGCGGTCTGCTGAAGCTCGGCGGCATCTACGGTGTGCTGGTGCTGGTGGTCAGCGGCATCCTGATGACGATGGTGGATACCGACACGCTCATGGCGGTATTCAGCGACAAACCGCCCACCACCGAAGCCATCCGCGAGCTCTACCTGACGATGGTGATGGGCGCGGTGCTGTATATCCCGGTGGCGGTACTGTTCTGGTTTGCACCGCTGCTGGTGGCCTGGCACGGCATTCCGGTCGGCAAGGCGCTGTTCTTCAGTTGGATGGCCGTGTGGCGCAATCGCGCGGCATTCATCCTGTACGGCGCACTGGTTGGAATCCTGCTGATTGCGATTCCGCTGTTCATCGATGCGGCGTTTGCCTCAAGCGGCGCCAACAACATCGCCCCGATCATCGCTACGCCGTACCGGATTCTGGTGATGGCCGTGCTGTACTGTTCCTTCTACGCCACCTACCGCGGCTGCTTCAACGTGACGCAAGCTGCGGGTCAGACCACCGACACGACGGCCTGACCTTCACGCCTACCCGATCGACGCTCAGTTGATCGGGTCCAGCTTGGCAATGCCCAGGGCCAGGATCTTCACCCCGTGACGGTTGAATTTGATGTGGGCGCGCGCCTCGGCGCCCTCACCTTCCAGCGTCGTGATAACGCCTTCCCCGAACTTGTTGTGGAATACCGATTGGCCAACGCGAAAGCCCGTGGCCTCCGCACGCTTGGCATCGGCGTAGTTCTTGCCGGTGTCCATGCCGCCGGTCGGGCGCGTACCAGTGTAGGCGTCTTCGTCACCGCGCTCGGGGCGCTTAAACCAATCTTTGCCCCAGGCACCGCTTTCGCCTTGCGCGCGGCGCGTCGATTGATACCCCGAGTGCTGTGGCGTCAGCCACTTCAGCGTGTCTTCCGGCAGCTCGTCAAAGAACCTTGAGCGGATGTGGTAACGAATCTGGCCATGCAGCACGCGGCTTTGCGCAAATGAGAGATACAGCCGCTCGCGCGCCCGCGTGATCGCCACGTACATCAGACGGCGCTCCTCTTCGAGGCCGTCCTTCTCCATCTGGCTGTTCTCGTGTGGGAACAAACCCTCTTCCAGCCCGGTGATGAAGACCACGTGGAACTCCAGCCCCTTGGCTGCGTGCACGGTCATCATCTGCACGGCATCCTGGCCGGCCTGGGCCTGGTTGTCCCCCGCCTCTAGCGAGGCGTGCGTGAGGAAGGCGACCAGCGGGCTCATTTCCGCCGGCGTTTCGTCGGTGACAAGTTCGGAAACAGTATCGGTCTCGCCGCCTTCAATGCGGATCAGCGCGTCATGGCGCACCGGCAATGCGGTGGCGATGGCATCCACGCCGTAGCCCTCTTCGGCCACGAACGCCTGCGCGGCGGTCACCAATTCCTGCAAGTTCTCGATACGGTCCTGGCCTTCCTTCTCGCCTTGGTAGTGCGTGATCAGGCCGCTGGCATGAATGACGTGCTGAACGATCTCCGGCAGCGTCATCTGGCGCGTGTCGGCACGCATCTGCTCAATCAGACGCACAAAGGCGGACAGCTTGGTCCCTGCGGCACCCGTCAGATAGGGCACCGAGGCCGCCAGCGAAATGCCATACAGCTTGGCTGCATCCTGCAGCAACTCCAGGGAGCGCGCCCCCACGCCGCGTGCCGGGAAATTCACCACGCGGCCAAACGCGGCATCGTTATCCGAGTTCTCCAGCAGTTGGATGTACGCCAGCGCGTGCTTGATTTCCGCACGCTCGAAGAAGCGCAGGCCGCCGTACACCTTGTAGGCGATGCCCGCCGAAAACAGCGCGTGTTCAATCACCCGCGACTGCGCGTTGCTACGATAGAGAATGGCGATTTCCGAACGCGACATGCCGCTGGCGATGCGGTCACGGATCTCATCGACGATCCAGCCCGCTTCCTGACCATCCGTGGCGGCCTGGTACACGCGCACGGGTTCACCGTGGCCGGCGTCGGTACGCAGGTTCTTGCCCAGGCGACGCGAGTTGTGCGCGATCAGGTGGTTGGCCGTGTCGAGGATGTTGCCGTGCGAGCGGTAGTTCTGCTCCAGCTTGATACGGTGCTCGACACGGAATTCACGTTCGAAGTCGACCATATTGCCGACGTTCGCACCACGAAACGCGTAGATGCTCTGGTCATCGTCACCCACGGCAAAGATGGCATTGGGCGTGACACCCGGCTCGCCCAAGCCGGCCAGGATCTTCAGCCAGGCGTATTGCAGCTTGTTCGTATCCTGGAATTCGTCGACGAGGATGTGCTTGAAGCGCCGCTGATAGTGCGCGCGGATGGCATCGTTGTAGCGCAGCAGTTCGTAGCAGCGCAGCAGTAGCTCAGCAAAGTCGACCACGCCTTCGCGCTGGCATTGCGCGTCGTAGGCGGCATAGAGGTCGGCCATGCGGCGATCGTACTCGTTGGCAATTTCCAGATCACCTGCGCGCTGGCCCTGCTCCTTGGCCCCGTTGATGAAGTATTGGACGTTCTTGGGCGGAAACTTCTCGTCGTCGATATTGAGCGACTTGAGCAGCCGCTTGACGGCAGAGAGTTGGTCCTGCGTATCCAGAATCTGGAACGTCTGCGGCAGGCCGGCATCGCGGTAGTGCGCACGCAGCAGGCGGTTACACAGACCGTGGAAGGTGCCAATCCACATGGCGCGGGTGTTGATCGGCAGCATGGCCTGCAAGCGCGCTGTCATCTCCTTGGCCGCCTTGTTTGTAAACGTGACGGCCAGCACACCCACCGGCGACACCCGCGCACTCTGGATCAGCCAGGCGATGCGGGTGGTCAGCACGCGCGTCTTGCCGCTGCCCGCCCCTGCCAGGATCAGCGCTGATTCATCGGGAAGCGTGATGGCAGCGCGTTGTTCGGGGTTCAGATTGGCGAGCAGGTCGGACATGCGGGAGGAGCCTCGGCAGAATCCGCAAATTATACCGGCCCGCTTTGCCGCCTCGTCCGTAGCTGACACGCACAAGTCGTATAATTCCAAGCTTTCGCCCAGCATTTTTCCCGGGCCAATCGTCTTTTTGCGCGGATTTGCGCCCCCTGTCAGCATGACCGATCAAAACCAGTCCCTCGCCAAGAGTTTCGAACCCGCCACCATCGAGCAGAAATGGAGCGCAGCGTGGGAAGCAATGGGCGTATCCCGTGCGACGCTTGAAGCCGGCAAGCCGGACTTCTGTATCCAGCTCCCGCCGCCGAACGTGACGGGCACGCTGCACATGGGCCATGCGTTCAACCAGACCATCATGGACGGTCTGACGCGCCATGCGCGCATGATGGGCGCCAACACGCTGTGGGTGCCTGGCACGGATCACGCCGGTATCGCCACGCAGATCGTCGTCGAGCGTCAACTGGATGCGCAGGGCGTTTCCCGCCACGATCTCGGCCGCGAGAAGTTCACCGAGAAAGTCTGGGAATGGAAGGAGCAATCGGGCTCGACCATCACGCGCCAGGTGCGCCGCATGGGCGCCTCGATCGACTGGGAACGTGAATACTTCACGATGGACCCGAAGATGTCGCGTGCTGTGAGCGACGTATTCGTGCGCCTGTATGAGCAGGGCCTGATCTACCGCGGCAAGCGCCTGGTCAACTGGGACCCGGTGCTCGGCACCGCCGTGTCCGACCTGGAAGTGGTGAGCGAAGAGGAAGAAGGCTCGCTGTGGCACATCCGCTATCCGCTGGCCGAACCGGACGCCGTTCGCGGCCTGACTCATCTGACCGTCGCTACGACGCGCCCGGAGACGATGCTCGGCGACACCGCCGTGATGGTGCACCCCGAAGATGAGCGTTACGCCCACCTGATCGGCAAGTTCGTTCACCTGCCGCTGACCGATCGCCAGATCCCGGTGATTGCCGACGAGTACGTCGACCGCGAATTTGGTACCGGCGTAGTCAAGGTGACCCCGGGGCATGATTTCAACGACTACGCGGTGGGCCAGCGCCACAAGCTGCCGCAGTTGTCGATCCTGACGCTCGACGCGAAGATCGTCGCCGATGCGCCGGCCGCCTACGCCGGCATGGACCGCTTCGATGCGCGCAAGAAGATGGTCGCGGACCTCGAAGCGCAAGGGCTGCTGGCCGAGGTGAAGAAGCACACGCTGATGGTGCCGCGCGGTGATCGCACGGGCGTCGTGATCGAGCCGATGCTGACCGACCAGTGGTTTGTCGCCATGAGCAAACCGGCACCGGAAGGCACGCGCTTCCCGGGCCGCTCCATCGCCGAAGTGGCGCTGGACGCGGTGCAGAGCGGCAAGATCAAGCTGGTGCCCGAGCAGTGGGTCAACACGTACAACCAGTGGCTGAACAACATCCAGGACTGGTGCATCTCGCGCCAACTGTGGTGGGGCCACCAGATTCCGGCGTGGTATGACGAAGCCGGCAACGTCTACGTGGGCCGCACCGAAGAAGAAGCCAAAGCGCAAGCTGCCGCCAAGGGTTATACCGGCGCGCTCACGCGTGACGACGACGTGCTCGACACGTGGTTCTCGTCGGCGCTGGTGCCGTTCTCTTCGCTGGGCTGGCCGGCTGATACGCCGGAGCTGAAGCACTTCCTGCCCTCCACCGTGCTGGTGACGGGCTACGACATCATCTTCTTCTGGGTGGCGCGCATGGTCATGATGACCCTGCACTTCACCGGCGAGGTGCCCTTCCACACCGTCTACGTGCACGGCCTGGTGCGCGATTCGGAAGGCAAGAAGATGAGCAAGTCCGAAGGCAACACGCTCGACCCGGTGGACCTGATCGACGGCATTGCGCTGGAGCCGCTGCTGGCCAAGCGCACCACTGGCCTGCGCCGCCCGAAGGACGCACCGAAGGTGGAGAACCGCACGCGCAAGGAATTCCCCGAAGGCATTCCGGCTTTTGGTGCTGACGCGCTGCGTTTTACGTTCGCGTCGCTCGCCACACTGGGCCGCAGCATCAACTTCGACTCCAGCCGCTGCGAGGGCTACCGCAACTTCTGCAACAAGCTCTGGAACGCCACGCGCTTCGTGCTGATGAACACCGAAGGCCAGGACTGCGGCATGCAGGAATGCGTTGGTGATTGCGGCCCCGAAGGCTACTTGCATTTCTCGCAGGCCGACCGCTGGATCGTCTCGCTCTTGCAGCGCGTGGAAATCGAAGTGGAGAAAGGCTTTGCCGACTACCGCTTCGACAACATCGCCAGCGCCATCTACAAGTTCGTCTGGGACGAGTACTGCGACTGGTACCTCGAACTCGCCAAGGTGCAGATCCAGACCGGCACGCCGGCCCAGCAGCGCGCCACGCGCCGCACACTGCTGCGCGTGCTGGAAACCGTGCTGCGCCTGGCCCACCCGATCATCCCGTTCATTACCGAAGAACTCTGGCAGAAGGTTGCCCCGATGGCCGGCCGCGCCAAGGGCGACGGCACTGAGAGCCTCGCGCTGCAGGCATACCCGCGCGCTGCACTCACCAAGATCGACGAGCAGGCCGAGCAATGGGTGCAGCAACTGAAGGCCCTGGTGGATGCGTGCCGCAACCTGCGTGGCGAGATGAACCTATCCCCGGCGCAGCGCGTGCCGCTGTTTGCCAACGGTGAGGCTGAATTCCTGCAAACCGCCGCTCCGTATGTGCAAGCGCTGGGCAAGCTGTCAGAAGTGAAGGTCTACACGGATGCCGCCGCCATGGAGCAGGACGGAGCCGGCGCCCCGGTTGCGATCGTCGGCGAGAACAAGCTGCTGCTGAAGGTCGAGATTGACGTGGCTGCCGAGCAGGCACGCCTGGGCAAGGAAGTCGACCGTCTGCGCGGCGAAATCGCCAAGGCTGAAGGCAAGCTCGGCAACGAATCCTTCGTTGCCCGCGCGCCGGCTGCCGTGGTGGAACAAGAACAGAAGCGCCTGGCGGATTTCAAGGCCACGCTCGCCAAGCTGGAAGCCCAGATCGCCCGCCTGCCAGTGCAGACCGCCTGAGCGCACCAGCAAACCCAATCGATACGAAGGAAACCACGATGCAACGCGTTACCAAAGCCGTCTTCCCGGTCGCGGGTCTGGGAACCCGCTTCCTGCCGGCCACCAAGGCCAGCCCGAAGGAAATGCTGCCGGTGGTGGACAAGCCCCTGATCCAGTACGCCGTGGAAGAAGCCATGGCTGCCGGCATCACCGAGATGATCTTCGTAACGGGCCGCAGCAAGCGCGCCATCGAAGACCACTTCGACAAGGCCTACGAACTGGAAGCTGAACTCGAAGCCAAGCAGAAGACTGCGCTGCTGGAAGTCGTGCGCTCGATCAAGCCGTCGCATGTGGACTGCTTCTACGTGCGTCAGCCCGAAGCACTGGGCCTGGGCCATGCAGTGGCATGCGCAGAAAAGCTGGTCGGCGATGCGCCCTTCGCCGTCATCCTGGCGGACGACTTGCTGGACGGCACCCCGCCTGTCATGAAGCAGATGGTCGACCTGTACGACCACTACAACTGCTCGGTGATCGGCGTGGAAGAAATCGACCGCGAGCAGAGCCGTTCGTACGGGGTGGTTGACGGCCGCCCGTGGGAAGAAGACGGCAGCGTGATCAAGATGTCGGGCATCATCGAGAAGCCGGCACCGGAGAATGCGCCGTCCAACCTGGGTGTAGTCGGCCGTTACATCCTCACGCCTCGCATCTTTGACCACATTCGCAACCTCAAGCCCGGCGCAGGCGGCGAACTGCAATTGACGGACGCCATCCAGTCGCTGCTGTCGGCCGAGCAGGTGCTGGCCTATCGCTACAAGGGCGTGCGTTATGACTGCGGCAGCAAGCTGGGCTATCTGAAGGCCACCGTGGAACTGGCACTCAAGCACAAGGAAGTCGCTGACGAATTCCGCGCTTACCTCGCCTCGCGCGGCCAAGCCTGACCCCGCACACCACCATAGAAAAAACCCGCGCAGCTTGAGCTGACGCGGGTTTTTTGTTGCCGGATTCACTTCCCCGTCCGGCGCGGTGTCCCGTCCCTCGGGTCCGGAGGCTTACAAGCCCCTCGTTATTGCGGTGCTGCCAGCGGCTTGATGGTGTTGTTTAGCAAGCTCCAGTACGAGCTGCTGCTGTACGGCAGCATCTGCTCGACGTAGTTCCACCAGAAGTAGCCGCCGATGAAACGCGGGTCGGCAGCCATCGTGGCGGTACCCATGGGGTAGTACGACTTGATCAGGTTCTGCTGCACCGATTTCGGCGCCGACGTGCTCGACGTACCGATCTCGCCAAAGCCGACCTTCGCCACCGGGAAGATGGACTCCAACAGCTTGAAGTCGTTCGTCCACGTCGGGTTCAGGCCTGGGCAATCCTGGTACGGGTAGTAGCTGAACAGCGCGTAGTCAGCACCTTGACGCACGCGTGCGGGCAGGTAGGTCTGCGCCCAAGTGCGCCACGAGTCCATCGGCAGCTCGTAGCAGTTGGTGCCCTTGCCGTCGTCGTTGTAGTACATCGTCACAGCGGTCAGGCCACCCGCAGCTTTAACGATATCGTGAGCGGCAGCCACCATGTTGCCAATGGCTTGCTCTTCCGGTGCTGCAACCGAGTTCGGGCCGCTCGAATCCGGGCGCAGCCATTCGCCATTGATCTCGTTGGCAATCTCCCACACGTCCACCACGTTCTTCAGCGTGCCCACCAGCTCGTTGGTACGGGCTGTGTAGGTTTGCAGATCGCTCGGGAAGTAGTACGAGTCCATGATCTCGCCCATCACGTAGGCAACAGCATGGAGTTTGACGAGAGCCGGGTAGTACTCAGCGGCCGTCGTGCCCGGATCGAACACCACGCGCACGGTCGGCTTGTACGGCAGGTGCGTGAGCGATGCCACGATCGCGTTGATGTTGCTGACGTCGTCCAGGGTGACGCCGTAGATGGGAGCCTTCGGACGCGTAGCTTGCGCCGAGGCAGTTTGCATACCCAGACCCGTCAGCGCTGCTGCTGCCATCAGGCCCATCATGACGCGCCGGCTCGCGCGTGCCATGCCCTGTGCTGCTTTTGTGGTTTCCAACATTGTGATTTCTATTCCCTCGGACGCAAAACGTTACGCCCAGATTTCGATGGACAAGCGCCGTCCTACCTGTACGGTATCCCGATGTGGTGTGACTCGATTGACACACTGAGCACCGAACGGGTGCGAGCGTCAGATGACGCCCCGGCCGGCGAATTGAATGCGCGATTGGAAGCCTCAGCCGAGGTTATCGGCGGGCCGTGCGCTTATTTGAGGACTGGTACAGCTGGCACGCGCTCACCCAACATTGCGAAGGCGAGGCGTGGCTTGACAAGATGAAAAGCCCTGCACTTCAGTTGATCGCTGACTGTGCTACCCCCCGTCAGCGATCGGGGGAGATACTACCCCATCCAGGTGACACGTCCATGAATATTAACGATCGCTAATGGACAGGCGAAAGAAAAAAACCGCGGGCCATGCGTACTCGCGGTCTCTTATGTGTCTTGCTGGGCGCTTTAGTGCTTTGTTGCCGTATTACTTGTGTCGATAGTTGATACGACCCTTGGTGAGGTCGTACGGCGACATTTCCAGCTTCACGCGGTCACCCGCCAGGATACGGATGCGGTGCTTCTGCATCTTGCCCGAGGCATATGCCCAGATTTCCACGCCGTTTTCCAGTTGCACGCGAAAACGATTGTCGGGCAGTGCTTCGGAGACCACCCCTTCAAATTCAATCAGTTCTTCCTTAGCCAAACTCGTTCCTTTGTATGCAGCACACGGCTGCGTCAATGGTTGCAATAGTGTGATGACCCACCCGAACCACGCCGCACGCCCAATCTCATTGGGCATGCAACGGCATCGCCGCGATCATCGGCCCGCACAGCGGGCTTGGGGGGTACCGAGTTGCACCCAACGCAGGTTGCGCCCGCCAACGGCGCGCGCCTCATTTCGTACGTTTAGTGCAAGCGAGGAATGGGTGGCGGTCGCAGATAGCGCGCCGCCCGGCTCGACGCGGGGGGAACCCCGGTGCTGGACTCGGCTGCACGGGCCTCAGGCCCGGCGGCAAGCCGGATTCGCCCGGTATTCTATCACGGACAGGAGCCGTGCCGCTTTAGACCTTGTCAACTGCCAGCGACAGGTCCGGCACTTCGCCGTCGATGATGCTTTCTGCAAAGCGCAAGGCTGCCACGCGCGCATCCCCCACGTTGCTGAACTGCTGCTCCCCCGACAGGCGAAATACCTGGGTCTGCCCTGGCTCGGGCGACTCCCCTGCTCTGCAGATCATCACGGCGGCGTTGTAGCTGCGGTCCTCTCTGGCCTCGGGCCAGCGTGCCGTACGCTCGTGCTGGAAAGCCAACGGATAGATGTCGAAGCCTTTGTATTGGCCCGCCGGCAAAGTGTCCATCGCAAATGCCCCCTTTCTTGAAGGTCGAGTGCTGTCCGACTATACACCGCTGCACTTTGCGTGGCGATGAAAGCGCCGCCAACCTTTGATCTACCTCCGCAGGGGGCTTGTGCGCTTGCGTGATCTGCTCGGGCAAGCAGATCGAAACCAGGTCTTAAGAACTTTCAGGGGGCCTCCCCGCTTTCGTACGGGGGCCTGTGCTAGCGTGCTCGCCGTGCGCTTCGCAAACGTTTCTCGCGTGCCGCAGCGCGTGCACGCAGGATCGCAGCATTCCACTAGGTCCCCTCTCTCGAGACCAACCATGCGCCTGTCCAACACCTCTCTCACACTCGTTTGCTCTGCCGTCATGCTCTCCGCCTGCGGAGGCGGCGACGGCGGCAGCTCTCTGTCCATTCAATCCGCCATGGCCGCGCCAACCACCACATCCCTCGACGCCAAGGCTCCCGCTCCAGCCACAGCTACCGCCCTGTGCGGCGCGAGCAGCGCGTCGCCGCTCGCTGGCGTACAAACGTGGATGTATCAGTTGCAGAACCTCCAAACCGACGCACAGATCAATGCGCTCGATGCGCAGCCGTACGACATGGTCGTGGTCGAAGCCGGCAACACGGTCAAGGGCCAAGAGACGTTCAACACGGCCGGCATGGTCACGCGACTGCATACCAAGGCCGACGGCTCGCCACGCAAGGTCATCGCGTATATCGACATCGGCCAGGCGGAAGACTTCCGCACCTACTGGACCACCGACTGGAAACCGCCCACCCCCACGGGCCCCGGCACCCCCAACTTCATCCTGACCACAGACCCGGACGGTTGGGCCGGCGACTATCCGGTGGCCTATTGGGACCAGCGTTGGCAAGACCTGTGGCTTGGCCCCAACGGGGCGGTGGCACAACTCGCACGCGAAGGCTTTGACGGCGTTTACCTGGATTGGGTGGAGGGCTACACCAACGCGACAGTGGTTGCCGCTGCAAAGAAAGCCGGCGTGAATCCGGCCAAGGCCATGGTCGATTTCATTGCGAAGATCCGGGCGGCGGGCCGCACGATCAACCCGCAATTTGCGGTGATCCAGCAAAACGCGCCGGAGCTCATCGATGCCGTGGGTGCAGCACAACTGCTGCCCAACCTCGATGCCATTTCGCAGGAGGACACGTGGTTTGGCGGCGACGCAGGTGTCGCCTGGAGCGACCCGGCCGGCGGTGATCAAGCTCCACCTGCCGCAGACACCAAGTGGACCATTGAACAGTTGCAAAAGCACTGTGCGGGCGGCCTGCCGGTCTTCACGATCGACTACGCATTGAAGACCGCCAACGCACAGAAGGTCTACACCACCTCTCGCAGCCTGGGCTTCCGCCCGCTGGTGTCGCGCATTGCGCTGTCCAAGCCGACGACTACGCCGTCCTGGAACGACTGACGTTCCCCACAGCGCTCAACTCCCTCGCCGGCGCATCGACAAACGGCAGGCCGACGTAGTTCTCGGCCAGCACGCGCGCCGCTGCCGGCGAGGACGTCACGTACTCCAGCTCTGCGCGTTGCAGCCGCTGCATGAACGGCGTGTAGTCGTCGAAGCGATGCAGCATCGACGTCATCCACCATGAGAAATGCTCCGCACGCCAGATGCGTTGCAGGCAACGCTCCGAGTAGCCGGCCAGTTGCGTCGTATCGTTCTGCCGATAACGCGCAGTCAGCGCCTGGGCCAGCACGCGCACATCGGCCACGGCCAGGTTCATGCCCTTGGCGCCGGTGGGCGGCACGATATGCGCTGCATCGCCCGCCAGGAACAGGCGGCCGTACTGCATCGTCTCGCAGACGAAACTGCGCATCGGCGTCACGCTCTTCTGCAGGATCGCACCCTCTTTGAGATGCCAGCCGTCGTTGGTTTCCAGGCGCGTGTGGAGTTCATCCCAGATACGGGCGTCGGACCATTCGGCCAGGTTTTCGTCGGGCTCGCATTGCAGATAGAGCCGCGTGATCTTGGGTGAACGCATGCTGAACAGCGCGAAGCCGCGGTCGTGGCTCGCGTAGATCAGTTCCTCGGCAGCGGGCGCTGCCTCAGCCAGGATGCCCAGCCACGCAAACGGGTAGACGCGCTCGAACACGGCCTGCCGCTGCGCCGGGATCGCCGGCCGGCAGATGCCGTGGAAGCCGTCGCAACCAGCGATGTAGTCGCACTGCAGCGTCTGCGGCACACCGTCATGCACAAAGCGCACCGAGGGCGTGGCCGATTCAATGTCGTGCACCGATACGTCGCTCACCTCGAAGAGCAGCGGAGCGCCCTGCTCCACGCGTGCGGCAATCAGATCCTTCACCACCTCGTGCTGCCCATACACGGTGATGGAGCGCCCGCCCGACATCGTCGTCAGGTCCACGCGATGCCGCTTACCGCCGAACAGCAGATCAATGCCGTGGTGCACCAGCCCCTCACGGCGCATACGTTCACCCACACCGGCTTCATTGAGCATGTCGACCGTACCTTGCTCCAGCACGCCAGCGCGGATGCGCTCTTCCACATACGTGCGGCTCCTGGTTTCGAGGATGACGGCATCAATGCCGTTGCGATGCAGAAGCTGCCCGAGCAGCAGGCCGGCGGGGCCCGCGCCGATGATGGCGACCTGGGTGCGCATGGTGGTTGTCTCCAGACGGATTGGAATCGTTCTGGCAAGCATTGTTGGCGCGCTCCTTGATATCGCACAATGCAATATCGGCGATAAACTCTATCGCTCATTCAGATAGTGCGATTGCCATGTCCACGCTGCCCGACTTTGACCTGAACCTGTTGCCGATCCTGCTGGCATTGCACGACGCACGCAGCGTGAGCATGGCTGCGCAGCATCTCGGCATGAGCCAGCCAGGCGTGAGCACGGCGCTGGCCAAGCTGCGCACGGCGTTCGATGACCCGCTGTTCGTGCGCACCTCGCGCGGCATGGAACCGACACCGCGTGCGCTCGCCCTCATTCCCGCCGCACGTGATGTGTTGGCGCGCGTGCAGCAGGGCATTCTGGAGACCAGCGCGTTTGACCCGGTCACCACCACGCACCTGTTTTCGATTGCCTTGTCGGACGTGGGCGAGATGGTGTTCCTGCCCCGCATCATCGAGGCGATGGCGCGGGAGGCGCCGGGGGCGTCGGTGCAGTCCGTATCGCTGCCGCCGGCGCAGATTGAGCGTGCGTTGGAGACCGGCGCACTCGATCTGGCCGTCGGCTATTTTCCTGACCTGAAGAAGAACAACTTCTTCCAGCAGCGGCTGTTCACGCACTACTTCACCTGCATCGTGCGGGCAGATCACCCCGTCACACGCGGCGGCAACACGAAGCTATCGATGGCGCAGTTCCTGGAATACGGCCACGCCGTGGTGCGTGCGGAAGGGCGCAGCCAGGAGTTGTACGAGCGCTTCCTGGAGCGCAAGCGCATCCGCCGTACACCAGCTCTGCTCACGCCGCACTTCATGAGCATTCCGTTCATCCTCGCGCGCACGGACTTGATTGCCACAGTGCCGCATGCGGTGGGGCTATCGTTCATGCAATCGCACGCCAACATCCGCGTGATGGAGCCGCCGCTGGAGCTGCCCAGCTTCGACCTCAAGCAGCACTGGCACCGCAAGTTCCACAACGATGCGCGCAGCCAGTGGTTCCGCGCGCTGGTGGCATCGCTGTTCAACGACGAGGCCGACGAATGGCGCGAGCCCGGTCATGCACCGGCCAAGCGCAAACACACCAAGTAGCGACCTTACGACACATGTTCACTATACGAACACTCGGTTGCAATGCGAACACGAAGCCTTTAGGATCGTCGCCACGCGCAGGCGACGCCACTGCCCCAAGTTTCCGGCCCACGCTTGCCGCTCAACCTTTGGAGACCTTCATGAAACGTCGTGTGCTGCTGTTGACTGCCATTGCTGGTACGTTGATGCGTGCGTTGCCCGCCTTCGCGGACGAGCCGATCAAGATCGGCCTGATCGCACCCTTCTCCGGCACCTTTGCGGATTACGGCAAGCAGATGGAAGGCGGCATCAAGGCGTATCAGAAGCTTCATGGCACAACGGCCGGCGGGCGTCAGGTGCAGATCATCATGAAGGACACGACCGGCCCCGCACCGGATGTCGCCAAGCGTCTGGCGCAGGAGCTGGTGGTGCGCGACAAGGTCGACTTCCTGGCTGGCTTCGGCCTCACGCCGGAAGCGCTGGCCGTGACACCCATCGCGCAGCAGGCCAAGAAGCCGATGGTGATCTTCAACGCCGCGTCGTCATCCATCACCACCAAATCCGACTACGTGACGCGCGTGTCGATGACGCTGCCGCAGGTCTCCGCGCCGATTGCCTCGTGGGCGTTGAAGAACGGCATCAAGCAGGTGGCGACGGTGGTGGCCGACTACGCGCCCGGCATCGACGCAGAAAACGCCTTCAAGCAGACCTTCACTGCAGGCGGCGGGCAAGTCGTGGAAGCCGTGCGCGTGCCGCTGCGCAACCCCGAGTTCGCGCCGTTCATCCAGCGCGTGAAAGACACGAAGCCACAAGCCGTGTTCGTCTTCCTGCCGGCTGGCGAGCAAGGCGTGGCGTTCATGAAAGGTTTCCGAGAGCGCGGGCTGGCACAGGCTGGCATCAAGGTCATCGCCACCGGGGACCTGACGGACGACCACGTACTGCCGGCCATGGGCGACTCGACGCTGGGTGTGATCACGTCGTTCCACTACTCGGCGGCGCACGACTCGCCGCAGAACAAGACCTTCCTGAAAGCCTTTGCCGAGGCCAACCCCGGTGCGGGCCGCCCCAACTTCATGGCGGTGGCCGCGTACGACGGCATCGGCGCGATCTACGACGTGATCAACAAGCTGGGCGGCAAGATCGATGGCGAGAAGGCCATGGCTGCCTTCAAGGGCATGAAGATCGACAGCCCGCGCGGACCGATCACCATCGACCCCGCCACCCGCGATGTGGTGCAGACGGTTTATATCCGCAAGGTGGAAAAGGTCGGCAACGAGCTCTACAACGTCGAGTTCGACAAATTTGCCGACGTGAAGGACCCGGGCAAGTAAGCCCTACCCAGCCTCAGGCGACCGCCACAAGCCGCTGCAGCAGCGGCTTGTCGGCAAGCAGATCGGCGCTGCTCGATGCGTGAACGATGCGCCCACGATCGAGCACCATCGCGCGCTGCGTCAACTCCAGCGCCAGACGTGCATGCTGCTCCACCACAATCACCGCCATGCCGCCCTCTTCCACCAGCGCACGGATGGCGCGGCCGAGTTCCTGCACGATGATCGGCGCGAGGCCTTCCATCGGCTCATCAAGCAACAGCAGCGCAGGGTTCGTCATCAGAGCACGGGCGATGGCCACCATCTGCTGCTCACCGCCGGAGAGCTGGTTGCCGAGATTGCGCCGCCGCTCCTGCAGGCGCGGGAACGTCTTGTAGACGCGCGCCACATCCCAGGTGCCTGGCCGAGCGACGGCCGTCAGGTGCTCTTCCACCGTCAGCGAGGGAAACATCCACCGTTCCTGCGGCACCCATCCAAGCCCAGCCCGCGCGCGGCGGTGCGGTGCGACCTTGCCGATGTCTGCGCCTTGCCAGCGGATGCGCCCACGATGCAGGCGTGTGAAGCCCATCAACGTACTCAGCAGCGTCGTCTTGCCAACGCCATTGCGGCCCAGCAGCGCAAGGCTGCCACCCGTGTCCAGCGTGAACGACACGTCGTCCAGCACGATGGCGTTGCCATAGCCGGCGGTCACGTTCTCAAACGCCAGCAACTCAGGCATGTTCGGCCTCCCCCAGGTAGACCTCCCGCACGCGCGGGTCGGCGGCGATCTCCTGTGGCGAGCCTTCGGTCAGCACGCGGCCGGCCACCAGCACACTGATCCGCTCGGCAAAGCGAAAGACGAGGTTCATGTCGTGCTCGATGAAGAGGATGGTGATATCGCGCGGCAGGCTGGCGATCACCTCGAACAGTTCGGCGCTCTCCCCCGCCGGGATGCCGGCGGCAGGTTCGTCAAGCAACAGGATGCGCGGCTGCGTGGCCAGCGCGAGCGCAATCTCCACCAGCCGCTGTTTGCCATACGGCAACGCATGCGTTTGCGCCAGCGCATCGGCGCCAAGTTGCAGGCGGCACAGCAGCGCCATGGCCTCGTCGCGCGCCTCCTTATGCGCGGCGACCGTGCGATGCCATTGCCACGCAACACCTGTGCGCTCGAAGATGGCGAGCATCACGGATTCCAATACCGTCAGCCCCGGGAATAACGTGTTGATCTGGAACGTGCGCGTAATGCCGCGCTTGACGCGCTGGTGCGCCGGCAGGCGCGTGATGTCTTCCTCGCCTAGCAGCACCTGACCAGAGGTGGGCGCAAACGCGCCGGTCAGCAGATTGATGAAGGTCGTCTTGCCTGCGCCGTTGGGGCCGATCAGCGCGTGACGTGCGCCGGGCGCGAATGACAACGAGATCTCCGAGTTGGCATGAAAGCCGCCCCAGCGTTTGGACAATCCGCGTGTACTGAGCGTTGGCGTGGGATGCATCGTCGGCGCGTTCATGCAGCACCTCCTCTGCGCGCACGCCAGGCCTTGATGCCGGAAACCGCCGCCTCCAGCCCACCCAACAGGCCGCCACGCGCAAACAGAACGATCACCATCAACAGCAAGCCGATCCAGAACTGCCAGTAGACCGGATTGATACCGGACAGCACGTCCTGCGCCACCATGAACACCGCCGCGCCGATCAGCGCGCCGTACAACCGGCCCGCTCCGCCCAGTACCAGCATGATCAGCAGCTCTGCCGAGCGCGAGAAACCCAGCGAATCCAGCCCGACAAACTGCGTGGTCTGCGCGAGCAGCCCGCCGGCAACACCGGCAATTGCTGCGCTTACCGTAAACGCGGCCACCAGGCGCATGCGCACATTCGTGCCAATCGCCGGCATCCGTTTCGGCCCCTGTTGAATGCCGCGCAGCGACAACCCGAATGGTGAGCGCACCAGCCTGCGCAGCAACACAAACACGACAAACAGCACGACCAGGCTGTAGACGTAAGCCGTGCGGCCCGTCAGGTCGAACTCGAAGCTGCCGAGCAGGTTGCTCATGGTCACGCCCGAGAGCCCGTCGACACCGCCACTCAGGAACGCCATCTTGTTGGCCGCTTCATACAGCATCAGGCCGATGCCGAGCGTGACCATCAGCCGCGTCAGATCCTGCCCACGCACGACCAGAAAGCTCACGCAGAAGCCCCCGAGCGCAGCGACGATGGCGGCAGCGGCCAACCCCGTCAACGGCTCCCCCCAACCGTGCGCCGCCAGCAGCCCTGCCGTATAAGCGCCAAGCCCGAAGAAGCCTGCATGCCCCAGCGACACGATACCCGCGTAGCCCAGCACCAGGTCAAGTGACAACGCAAACAGCCCTACGATCAGCACCTGACTGCCAAAGACCAGGTAGTCCGGAAAGAGAAAGAACACGGCGATCGGCACGCACCAGAACGCCAACTCCAGCGCCGACCAACGCGCATCGGGCAAGCCGTGCACCCGTGCGCTCTCGGCGGGCTGTGAGGCACGCATCATTTGCTGCAGCAAGCTCATGCGCGCCTCCCCAGCAGGCCACTCGGAAACAGCACGAGCAAGACCACCATCAAGCCGTAGATGACGAACGCGCCAATTTCCGGCACGTAGTATTTGCCCGCCACGTCGAACACGCCCAATACCAGCGCCGCCAGCAGCGTCCCCTTGATGGAGCCAGCGCCACCCACCGCAACCACGAGCAGGAAATACACCATGTACTTGATGGGAAACGACGGATCGAGCCCGAGCACGTCGATACCCAATCCGCCGCCCAGTCCCGCCAGCCCGGAGCCCAGTGCAAACGTGACGGAGAACACCAGGCTCACGTTGATGCCCAGCCCAGCAGATGCCTGCTGGTTGTCCACCGACGCCCGCACCTGCGCGCCAAAGCGTGTGCGCTCGATCAACCAGGCCAGCAGCACGGTCAGCGCGATCACTACGCCGATCAGGAAGAGCCGGTAGCGCCCGACCTCCAACCCGCTGCCGAACACGCTCAGCTGCCCGCGCAGCACCTCCGGCAACTCAACCGGCTGCTGCGCCGGCCCCCAGACGTAGGTCGCTCCCGCCATCGCCATAAACACGAGCGCAATGGAGAACAGCACCT
Source organism: Ralstonia sp. ASV6 (assembly GCF_016429285.1). Taxonomy (GTDB): domain Bacteria; phylum Pseudomonadota; class Gammaproteobacteria; order Burkholderiales; family Burkholderiaceae; genus Ralstonia; species Ralstonia flaminis. The sequence goes on along the minus strand of NZ_JAELUI010000040.1, from coordinate 23,505 downwards.
GATCCAGCGGGCTCGCGCGATAGAGCCGCCGGTACAACGTGCGCTCCAGCACAAACCCGATGGCTGCGGTGACAAGGAAAGCAATGGGCAGCGTCGCCAGGAATGGCACGCCAAGGCGGTTCATCAACACCACGCACACATAGCCGCCCGCCATGGCAAACGCGCCGTGCGCAAGATTGATGAAGTTCATCAGCCCCATCGTGACCGACAGGCCGATGCTGATCAGGAACAGCAGGCTGCCGTAGGCCAGCCCGTCAAACAACACACCCAATGCACTGAGCATGGGCCTCCTCCTTGGGGTCTGTTCTGGCTCGGCGGCCAGTTTGCCCGGTCTGTGTTGCGTGGTGTCTCCCCCGAGACGAAATGCCCTACTTGTCCGCGGCCTCCGCATCCATCTCGGCAAACACGGTCTGCGCGAGGTGGAAGGCATGGTTGGCTGCCGGCACGCCGCAATAGATGGCGGTCTGCAGCAGCGTCTCCTGAATCTCGTCGCGTGTGACGCCGTTGTTGGCGGCTGCGCGCAGGTGCAGGCGCAGCTCGCCGTCGCGGCCCAACGCAACCATCATGGCGATCGTCAACAGGCTGCGTGTGTGGCGCGGCAAGCCGGGGCGCGTCCAGATCTCGCCCCAGGCATAGCGCGTGATGAGATCCTGGAACGGTGCAGTGAGGTCGGTCTGCCCGGCGTTGGCGCGGTCGACATGGGCATCGCCCAGCACGGCGCGCCGCACCTGCATGCCGGCGGCGTGGCGTTCGCGATCATCCATGGGCAGCCTCACGTGCCACACCTGTCGTGAGGAAGCTGACCAGCGCTTCGGTATAACCGTCGGCCTGTTCCCAGTTGGCGAGGTGGCCGGTGGAAAGCTCCACGTACTGCGCGCCGGGCACGCCATCGGCGATGAGCTTGGTCTGCGCGGCGGGCGTGGAAATATCGTGCGTGCCGCCAATCACCAGCATTGGCACGCGAATGTTCGGCAATTGCGCTCGCAGGTCTGCGTCGCGGATCGCACCGCAGTTGCCGTTGTAGCCGGCGTCTGGCGTGGACAGCAGCATCGCTTTGACGATGTCGACACGATCCGGCGCAGCATCGCGATAGCCCTGCGTGAACCAGCGCTCCAGCACCGTTTCGGTCACGCTGGCCATGCCGCCTTGCTCCACTTGGGCGATGCGCGTGTTCCAGCTCTGCTGCGTACCGATCAGCGCCGCGGTGTTGCTCACCACCATGCGCGGGAAGCGCTCGCCGTGATGCACAGCCAGCCACAGGCCGGTCAACCCGCCCATCGACAGGCCGCAGAACAGCGCCAGGTCAATGTCGTAGTGATCCAGCAGTGCGAGCACATCGCCGCCAAGCTGCGCGACACCGAACGGCGCATCCGGCACACTTGTTTGGCCGTGGCCCCGCTGGTCATAGCGCAGCACACGGAAATGCTGGCGCAACGCATCGAGCTGCGGCTCCCACATGCCGAGGTTGGTACCCAGCGAGTTGGACAGCACCAGCACCGGCTTGCCCGTATCGTGTGGATCGTCAAACTCGTGATACAGGCGGATGTTGTCGTGTTCGAGCCAGGGCATGGTGTCTCCGTAGATGTCGTATCAGGGGTGGCGGCGAGCGTGCTCGGCCAGCACGCGGTCGACGGCGGCACCCGCATCGCCAAGGTAATGCGTGGGATCGAGCAGCGCGTCGAGCCGTTGGGGTGTGGCGCTGCCCCAGATGCGCAGCACGTCGGGGGCTTCGGCCAGTACATCGCGCAGCGTTCGATTGTCTTGCACGGCCCTGCGGCTGGCGGCTTCCACCACGTGGTGTGCTTGCAGACGGCCCAGGTCTGCACCGAGGGCCAGCATCACGGCTTCACCGAGAATCAGGCCATGCGTCAGCCCCAGGTTGGCGCGCATGCGTGCCGCGTCGACATGCAAACCTTCGATGACCTCGCGCATGCGGTCGAGCGCGCCTGCAGCCAGGCATGCCATCTCGCGCAGCGTCGCCCACTGCGCCTGCCAGCCGCCGAGCGCACGTTCGTGCTCCTGCGGCAGCGCAGACAACAAGGTGCTCGCCAATCCGGGCATGCGCGTGGCCGCCGCCAATACCGCCGCGCACCCAACCGGATTGCGCTTATGCGGCATGGTGGAAGAGCCCCCCTTCCCTGCGCCTGACGGCTCTGCGACTTCGCCCACCTCGGTCTGCATCATCAACGAGAGATCGCGCGCGAAGTGGCCGAGTGTGCCGGTCAGCAATGCGAGCGTCGCGCCGATGTCGGCAACACGATCCTGCTCGCCATGCCACGACAGCGCGGACAGCGGCAAATCGAGTTCATGCGCCAGTGCCTGTGCCACAGCACGGCCGTGCTCCCCCAGACTGGCAAGCGTGCCCGCCGCGCCACCGAACTGCAGCACCGGCACATGCGTACGCAGCGCCGCAAAGCGATCCTGCGCACGATGTACCGCTTCCAGCCAACCGGCGACCTTGCGCCCAAACGTCGTCGGCAAGGCTTGCTGCAACCATGTGCGCGCCACCATCGGCGTATTGCGATGGCGCTGTGCCAGCGCGGCCAATCCATCGGCCAGCTTCTGCAGATCCGCATCGATCAGCTCGACGGATTGCTTCCACTGCAGCATCAACCCGGTGTCGATGATGTCCTGGCTAGTCGCACCCCAATGCACGTAACGCGCGGCATTCTCATCATGTTGCGCAACGGCAGCGGTCAATTGCTTGACCAGCGGGATCGCCAGGTTGCCCGCGCTTGCAGCGGCGTCGCCCAGTGCTTCCAGGTCAAGCTTCGCCTTGGCACATACCGCGCAAATCGGCGCGACGGCTTCCACCGGAATCACACCGACCGCACCTTCGGCCCGCGCCAGCGCCGCCTCCACCTCGAGCATCGCGCGCACGATAGCCCCGTCGGACCACACCGCCAGCATGGCCGGCGTGGAGAACGCGCGGTCGAACAATCCGCTGGTCATGGCCGGATCAAATGCGTTCGATCACCAGCGCAATGCCCTGGCCCACGCCAATGCACATCGTGCACAGCGCATAGCGGCCGCCGGTGCGATGCAACTGGTACATCGCCGTGGTTACCAGACGCGCACCGCTCATGCCGAGCGGATGACCCAGCGCGATGGCGCCACCATTCGGGTTGACGCGCGGGTCGTCATCCCGCAGGCCGAGTTGGCGCGTAACCGCCAAGCCTTGCGCGGCAAACGCCTCGTTCAGCTCGATCACGTCCATCTGGTCGATCGTCAGACCCAGTTGCTTGAGCAGCTTCTGCGAAGCCGGCGCCGGGCCAATACCCATCACGCGCGGCGGCACACCCGCGGTGGCCATGCCGACGATGCGCGCACGCGGTGTCAAGCCAAAGCGCTTGGCCGATTCCTCATTGGCGAGCAGCAGCGCGCAAGCGCCGTCGTTTACACCCGAAGCATTGCCGGCGGTGACCGTGCCGTCCGGGCGCACCACGCCCTTGAGCTTGGCCAGCGCTTCCATGGTGGTTGCACGCGGATGCTCGTCGCGGCTCACGACAATGGCGTCGCCCTTCTTCTGCGGAATCGTCACCGCGGTAATTTCCTGCGCGAGCGTGCCGTCTTCCTGCGCACGCGCCGCGTTGGCTTGGCTGCGTAGCGCAAAGCGGTCCTGGTCTTCGCGGTTGACGTTGTAATCGGTGGCGACATTCTCGGCGGTCTCGGGCATCGAGTCGACGCCGTACTGCGCCTTCATCAGCGGGTTGATGAAGCGCCAGCCGATGGTCGTGTCATAGATGGCAGCATCGCGCGAGAAAGCGCTGGCGGCCTTGCCCATCACGAACGGCGCGCGGCTCATGCTCTCCACGCCGCCGGCGATCATCAGCGAGGTCTCACCGGCGCGGATGGCGCGTGCGGCTGTGCCGGTGGCATCCATGCCCGAGCCGCACAGGCGGTTGATGGTCGAACCCGGCACGCTGTCAGGCAGCCCGGCCAGCAGCGACGACATGCGCGCCACGTTGCGATTGTCTTCACCGGCCTGGTTGGCGCAGCCGAAAATCACGTCGTCGATGGCCGACCAGTCGACCTGAGGGTTGCGCGCCATCAGCGCCTTGAGCGGCACAGCGCCCAGGTCATCCGCACGCACGGCGGACAGGCTGCCGCCGTAGCGGCCGATGGGGGTGCGGATGGCGTCGCAGATAAAGGCTTCGGTCATGATGGTTTGTCTCCAGCAACTACATTGTTATGCGCGGCGCAGCGGCGCGGCCGTCAGCGTCTGCAGCGTATCGAAATCGAGGCCGTCGGCCATCTCACGCACCACCAGCCCCTCAGGCGTGATATCGATCACGGCAAGGTCGGTGTAGATGGTATCGACACAGCCGACGCCCGTCAGCGGGTACGTGCACGACTGCACGATCTTGCTGTCGCCCTGCTTGGTCTGGTGTTCCATCATCACAAAGACCCGCTTGGCGCCGATGGCCAGATCCATCGCCCCGCCCACGGCCGGAATCGCGTCCGGCGCACCGGTGTGCCAGTTGGCCAAATCGCCCGTGGCCGACACCTGGAAGCCGCCGAGCACGCAGTAGTCAAGATGGCCGCCTCGCATCATGGCAAACGAATCGGCGTGATGGAAGAACGACGCGCCAGGCTGGATGGTGACGGGCTGCTTGCCCGCATTGATAAGGTCTTCATCCTCGTCGCCGGGTGCGGGTGCCGGGCCCATGCCGAGCAAGCCGTTTTCGGTATGCAGGATGATTTCGCGATCGGAAGGCAACTGGTTGGCCACCAGCGTGGGCAGGCCAATACCGAGGTTGACGATGGAACCATCAGGAATATCACGCGCCACGCGGGTGGCGATCTGATCGCGTGTCCAGCGCTTGAATTGGGTGGTTGCTTCGGCGCTCATGCGGCCTCCTTGGCTTGTGCAGCGCTGCCGAGTTGGACGACACGCTTGACGAAGATGCCCGGCGTGACGATGTGTTCCGGGTCCAACTCGCCCAGCTCCACTGTCTCGCTGACTTGCGCAATGGTGCATTTGGCCGCCATGGCCATCACCGGGCCGAAGTTGCGCGCGGTCTTGCGGTAGACGAGATTGCCCCAGCGGTCCGCCCGCAACGCCTTGATGAGCGCGTAGTCGGCAGTCAGCGGCAACTCGAACACGTACGGCCTGCCGTCAATGATGCGCGTCTCCTTGCCCTCTGCCAGTTGCGTGCCGTACGCGGTCGGGCAGAAGAAGCCGCCGATACCGGCACCTGCAGCGCGGATGCGCTCGGCCAGATTGCCTTGCGGCACCAGTTCCAGCTCGATCTCGCCGGCGCGGTAGAGCGCGTCGAACACGTAAGAATCAGCCTGGCGCGGGAACGAGCAGACGATCTTGCGCACGCGGCGCGCCTTGAGCAGCGCGGCAAGGCCCGTCTCGCCGTTGCCGGCGTTGTTGTTGATGATGGTGAGATCGCGTGCGCCGTGGGCGATCAGCCCGTCGATCAGCGCAGCAGGCATGCCAGCGGTACCAAACCCGCCGATCATGATGGTGGCACCGTCAGGAATATCGGCCAGCGCGGCCTCTACAGACGGACAAATCTTGTTGATCACATGCATTCTCCGGCAGGGGCGCCACGCATTTTGATCGCCTGGCGCCGCTCGAAGCATCGCGGGCCACCCGTCACGCAAATGGCCGGGCCGCAAAGGCGCGGCCTGCGAGTCTCCTGATTGACGACTGAATCGACGCGGGCCTTTGCTATCCGGCCCAGCCCTCTTTTTGTTCGGTATACGAACTCACGTTCGATCCAAGAACTAATCTACGCCTGCGCTCCAGTCCATGTCAAGGCGTACGCATGGCGATCAAGCGTTCGAGTAGCGAAACCCTTGGAATGTCAGTAGTCTTGAGGCCAGTACTTCGCTTTCGCATCCCTGCATGTCCGCCGCCGAACTTCCTGCCGAAAAACCCAGCGATTCCTACGTGCAATCCTTTGCACGCGGGTTGTCCGTCATCCGCGCATTCAGTGCAGAGCGGCCCGAGCAGACGCTGTCCGAGGTTGCCGAAGCAACCGGCCTCACACGCGCAGGCGCCCGTCGCATCCTGCTCACGCTGGTGAGCCTGGGCTACGTCAGCTTTGAAGGGCGCCTGTTCCGGCTCACGCCCAAGATTCTCGACCTGGGTTTCGCCTATCTCACCTCGATGCCGTTCTGGAACCTCGCCGAGCCGGTGATGGAGGAACTGGTGCAGACGGTGCACGAGAGCTGCTCCGCCTCGGTGCTCGACGGCACGGAAATCGTCTACGTGCTGCGCGTGCCCACGCAAAAGATCATCGCGCTGAACCTGGCGGTCGGCAGCCGCCTGCCGGCGTTCTGTACGTCGATGGGGCGCGTGCTGCTGTCCGGCCTGCCGGAAGATCGGCTTGACATCGTGCTGCGCGAATCCGACCGCCGCGCGCGCACGCAGCGCACCGTCACCGAAGTCGATGCATTGAAGGATGTCATTGCCGGTGTGCGTCAACAGGGCTGGGCGCTGGTCGACCAGGAGTTGGAGGAAGGGCTGATCTCGCTGTCAGCACCGATCCGCAATCGGGCGGGCGATATCATCGCTGCCATGAACATCAGCGGGCAGGCCAACCGTACGTCAGCCAAGCAGATGACCAAACAGTTTCTCGAACCGTTGCAAGAAGCGGCCGAGCGCATCTCGGCAATGGTGCGGGTGCGGACCTGATCGCAGACAAGTTGCGTGCGATTGGGTGCATTAGGCGCCTCGCATCCCGGCGTTTTTTTCAATAAAATTGTGGCTCCGTGGGCAAAGAGGATGTCTGTGACTCAACACGCCGCCATTCGGATCGGTCTGGATGTGAAAGACCGCCAGCGCTGCCCTCAGACGAGCGGTCGGGCGAGCGTTGCGCGCACCCTGGCGATTGCCCTGCCGTTGCTGGCCTGCCCCATGTGGGCACAATCGCAGTCCTTGGCCGCAGCGGCTGCCCTGCAGGAGTTGACTCCGCTGGCACGCATGCTGGTCGGCGCCGCCACCGGCCGCAGCACCGCTGCAGCCGGCGTGCCTGCCCTCACCGGCCCGGCCCGCAATACCGACCGGGCGCTCACCCAGGCCTGCACGGAAATCAACCGTTTCACCCCCATCCCGCTCGACCGCGAGACCGCGCTCGTGCAATGCACGCTGGCGCAGAAGAAGAACCTCGTCTTCCTCATCACGCTGACCAACTACGCGGCGCACTCAGCTGCTTCGCAGGGTTTCCGTCTGAACTTCGTGCCGATCCTGCAAAAGAACATCTGCAACAACGGTGACGTGCGCATCCTGACGCGCCTGGGCCTGAGCCTGGTCTACCGCTATCGCGGCAACGACCATGAGATGGTCGGCGACGTGCCCATCAACGAAGCCATCTGCGGCGCTTTGTAAAACCAGCGCGCGGCACCGGGAATCCCCCGATGGAGCCGGGTTGGCTGCCATGTCATTAATGGCAGCCCATGTCTTCTTTCCATAACAGGCACGCCGTGCATCAAGCTCTTCGCGCCCTCATCGCGGGTTTTCAGGCTTAACAGTGGCGCAGCGCCTGCGTTTGAGCCACCGCAGCCAGCGCTCCAGACCACCCGAAAACCCGCCGCAATCCGTTTGCCAGCCTACGATTGCGCCAGTCGTCATGGTCTATAGTTGGGCGGCTTGCACTGCCGTCATATGGTTAGCCGGATAGCGAGCAGCCAAGCCCATCGCACGCCTGTATGCTCGCGGTCGATCTTGATTCACGCACTGCCACCCACCCAAGTCGTCAAGGAGGAAATCCGATGAAAACAAGCCGGCGTCTGACACAAGTTACCGGTGCGGCCATCCTGGCCGCTGCCACCCTGGTCGCCACGACCGTCCATGCCGACCAACTCGCCGACATCAAGAAGAAGGGCGAACTCGTTTGCGGTGTGCTTGGTACCGACGAGCCGTTCAGCTACCTGAAAGACCCGATGAGCCGCGAGATCGTCGGCTACGACGTCGACATGTGCAACGCCGTGGCCAAGAGCATCGGCGTGAAGCCCGTGCTCAAGCAGTTGGCCGTGGCCGCGCGCCTGCCCGAACTGCAGCAAGGCCGCGTGGATCTGCTGGCCGCCTCGCTCACGCACAACAAGGAGCGCGAGGCGCAGATCGACTTCTCGGTGTCGACCTTCATCACTGGCCAGAAGGCCATGGTCAAGAAAGACAGCGGCATCACGTCGCTTGCCCAGCTGGACGGCAAGAAGCTCCTGACGGTCAAGGGCTCCACCATGGAAGCCAACATCGCCAAGGCCATCAAGAACGCCGATGTGGTTTCGTTCGACAACAGCCCGCAGGCGCTGCTGGCCCTGCAGCAAGGCAAGGGCGCCGCCTACGTCAACGACGAGACCACGCTGATCGGCAACATGGCCAAGATGGGCCCGGTGGCCAAGGACTACGCGATCCTCCCGCAGAACCTGTCGACCGAGCACATCGCCCTGGGTATCCGCAAGGGCGAGCCGGCCTTCAAGAAGCAGGTTGACGACGTGCTGCTCGGCATGGAAAAAAGCGGCGACGCGCAGAAGCTGTTCGACAAGTGGTTCGGCCCAACCACGAAGATGGCCTTCCCGCAGCGCACTTTCAAGATTTCCACCGACAAGATCGATTAATGACACGTCGGGCCGCCCGGACACCGCTCCGGGCGGCATGAAACTCCATGCCCCAATTTGATTTGTCGATGCTGCTCTCGGGGCAGTATCACCAGTGGCTTGTCAGCGGGTTCTTCCTGTCGATCAAGCTGTCGCTGCTGGCCTTCGTGCTGGCGTTGCCGCTTGCGATCGTGGTGGCGCTGCTCCGCCTGGCGCCGGCTGCACCGTTGCGCGCCATCGGCCAGACCTACGTTGAAGCCATCCGCAATGTGCCACTGCTTGCGCACATGCTGTTCTGGTATTTCGGCGCGCCGCAGATCCTGCCGCAGTTCATCAAGGACTGGCTCTACAGCCTGAACTACGAGGCCACGAGCGCCGTCATTGCGCTGGTGCTCTACACGGCCGCCTATATGGCGGAGGACATCCGCAGCGGGATCCGCTCGATCCCGAAGGAGCAGCTGGAAGCCAGCCGCGCGCTCGGCCTCTCGTTCCTTCAGGCGATGCGGCTCGTGGTGCTGCCGCAATCGCTGCGCGTGACCGTACCACCGCTGGTCAGCCAAACGTTGAGCCTGTGGAAGAACTCCAGCATCGCCATGGTGATCGGCGTGGCTGAGCTGATGTACCAGGCACAGCAGGTGGAGTCCGCCACCTTCCGCGGCTTTGAGGCGTTTGCGTTTGCCACGGCGGCCTATCTGACCATTTCGATTGCGATCACGGTGTTCTCGGCCTGGTATCAGCATCGCTACCCCGTTCGTACGCTTTAGGACGTCGTAGCCATGCTCGAACTCATTCAAACCTACGGCGTTTACTACCTGATCGGCCAGTATCCGAACGGCCCGCTGGGCGGTCTGGCGCTGACGTTCCTGTTGGCATCGGCCGGGCTGGTCCTGGCGCTGCCGGTGGGTATCGTGCTGGGCCTATGCCGCGTGAGCCCGTTTGCCGTGCTGCGCTGGCCGGCCACTGCGCTTGTCTACGTGGTGCGCGGCACACCGCTGCTGATGGTGATCTTCTGGGCGTACTTCCTGCTGCCCACCATCACTGGCCAGCGCACCGATCAGTTCAGCACCATGCTGACCGCGCTGGTTATCTTTGACGGCGCCTATCTGGCGGAGATCGTACGCGCGGGGATCCAGGCCCTGCCGCGCGGGCAAATGGAATCCGCCCGCTCGCTGGGCCTGTCGTATATGCAGGCGATGCGCCGCGTGATCCTGCCCCAGGCGCTGCGCAACATGCTGCCGTCGCTCGTCAACCAACTCGTCTCCACCATCAAGGAGACCTCGCTCGGCTACATCATCAGCCTGCCCGAGGTGTCGTTCGTGGCGGGCCAGATCAGCACGGCCGTCATGGTCAAGTCTGCCGAGGTCTACGGCCTGCTGGCGATCAGCTATTTTGTGATGTGCTTCAGCCTGACCCGCGTGGCGTTCTTCCTGGAGCGGCGCCTTGCAGCGCAAGCCCCTTCCAAACCATGAACATGATTACGATCGAACAGGTCGACAAGTGGTACGGCGAGTATCACGCCCTCGTCGACATCAATGAAACCGTCGCCCAGGGCGAGGTCGTGGTGGTGTGCGGGCCGTCGGGCTCGGGCAAGTCAACACTGATCCGCACGCTGAACCGGCTGGAAGCGATCCAGAAAGGCCGCATCATCGTCAACGGGCAGGACGTGCATGCACACGGCGTCAACGTGAATGTCCTGCGCAGTGGCATCGGCTTCGTGTTCCAGCAATTCAACCTGTTTCCGCACCTGACGGTCATGCAGAACTGCACGCTGGCACCGGTGCAGCTCAAGCGCATGCCGCCGCAGGAAGCGCGCGACTTTGCGATGCGCCTGCTCGAACGCGTGGGCCTGCCGCACAAGGCCAACGCCTACCCTGGCGAGCTCTCGGGCGGCCAGCAACAACGCGTGGCAATTGCCCGTGCACTGGCGATGAAGCCGCCGGTGATGCTGTTCGACGAGCCCACCTCGGCGCTGGACCCGGAGATGGTGAACGAAGTGCTGCTGGTGATGAAGGACCTCGCCCGCGACGGCATGACCATGGTCTGCGTGACACATGAAATGGGCTTTGCACGCGAAGTGGCCGACCGCGTGATCTTCATGGACCAGGGCCAGGTGCTGGAGCGCGCCAAGCCGGAAGACTTCTTCTTACGCCCACAGCATCCACGTGCGCAGCGCTTCCTTGCGGACATCCGCTCGCCGTGGGCCCAACCCGCGTGAGCCCAGGCATTGCGCAATAAAAAACGGGGGACGATGTCCCCCGTTTCCGTTTGTACAGCCAGCGAATTTATTGAATCGCCTTGTCGTTCGGGTGCGCGTACAGATCCTTCATCCCAGCCGTCATCGGGTAGTTCAGGTTCAGGCCCTTCGGCGGAATCGGCGACAGGAACCACTTCTTGTACAGGTCATTGGCCTTGCCCGATTTCATCAGGTCGGCAATCACGTCATCGGCCACCTTCTTGAACGCCGGATCGTCCTTGCGCATCATGCACGCGTAGGTCTCGGTCTGCAGCGGCGTGCCGACCACCACCCAGTCGTTCTGGTTCTTGGCCTTGGTGCGTTCGCCATACAACAGCGGCTCATCCATCACGAAGGCGACGGCTCGGCCCGACTCCAGCGTCAGGAATGCCTGGCCGTGATCCTTGGCGAGGATCAGGTTCATCTTGTCGGCATCCTTCGCTTCACCGTTCATCTTCTGCAGGATGCGGTCTTCCGTCGTGCCCGCGGTGGTCACCACGGTCTTGCCCTTCAGGTCGGGGAAGTCCTTGATGCCCGAATCCTTCTTCACCAGCATCAGCATGCCGTAGATGAAGATATTGTTCGAAAACGCGACCTGCTTCTGGCGATCAAGGTTGTTGGTGGTCGAGCCGCACTCGAAGTCGATCGTGCCGTTCTGCAGCAGCGAGATGCGGTTTTGCGAGGTGATCGGCGTGAGCTTGACCTGCAGCTTGGATACGCCCAGCTTCTTCTCCACACCGGCAACGATCAGGTTGGAAATCTCCTGCGAGTAACCGGTGATGGTGTTGGCATCGGCCTGGTACGAGAACGGAATCGACGACTCACGATAGCCGACGGAAATCACGCCCGATTGCTTGATCTTCGCCAGCGTGTCGTTCGACTGCGCCTGCGCACCAGTGGACAGCACAGCCAGGGCACCGGCCGCAGCCAGCGTCAGTCCGCACAGGATGCGTTTGGTCGAATTGATCGGATGCAGCGTTTTCATGCTTCCCCTCCTTTGGGTGTGTTCGCTCCAGACTTCTTTGGTTACCAATTGGCGCAAGCCATCAGCTTGCACGTTCGGTCTTTTGAATCTCTTGTCCTTGGATCAAGCAGCCAGCGCATACGGTACTGGAGAAATTGCTGGCTTGCGCCCCGCAATCATGTCAGTCAGCAGGCAGGCGCTGCCAAGCGCCAGCGTAAAGCCCAGCGCCCCGTGGCCAACATTCAGCCACAGACCCTCCACCGGCGAAGTACCGACCACCGGCACACCGGTCGGCGTTGCCGGGCGCATGCCCGCCCACGGCGCGGCATCGGCACCCGCGTCATTGGCACGCATGGCGCCGGGAAACAGCGCGCGGGTTTCGTCGTACAAGGTCTGCACGCGGCGGGTATCGAGCGTGGTCGACCAACCGACCAGATCGGCCATGCCGGCCACGCGCAGCGTTTGCCCGATGCGGGCATAGACGATCTTGCGCGCCGCGTCCGTCACGCTGATGCGCGGCGCAACATCGCCTTCGCCCAGCGGTAGGCTGATGCTGTAGCCCTTGAGCGGATACAGCCCGGGGTCGATGCCCAGCGGGCCGAGCAGCTTGGCGCTGGTCACGCCTGCCGCCATCACCACCGCATCCGCAGCGAACTGCTCGCCATTGGCCAGCTTCAAGCCGCGCACGCGACGGCCCTCCGTCCACAACGCGCTGACGCCGGTATTGAAGCGCAGCGTCACGTTGGGCATCTCGCGCAGCCGGTTGAACAAGCCGACGCAGAGTTGATGGCAGTCGGCCACGTCTTCATCTGGCGTATAGATCGCACCGACGATCTGGTCGCGCACCCCATCGAGTGCGGGTTCGTGGGCAATGGTCTCGGCGGCGGACAGCGCGTGCTGCTCGCAGCCCAGCGTGGCCTGGTAGCCGACCTGGGCGCGCGCGGACTCGAATGCTGCGGCATCACGGTGCACCACCAGCTTGCCGCGTCGGGCAAAGCTGAAAGCCAGCTCGGGCGATGCTTCGCGCAAGGTTTCCATGCAGGCGCGACTGTAGAACGACAGCGCAAGCAGTTCGCGCGTAGTGCGGTCAGCGCGCTCGCGGTTGCAGGCCGCGATGAAACGCAGCCCCCAGCGCAGCAGTGCTGGGTCCAGCGTGGGCTTCAAGCGCAGCGGCGAATCGCTGCGCAGCAGCCAGCCCGGTACGTGAGAAAGCACGCCGGGGCCGGCCAGCGGCGCCACATAGCTGTAGCTAAGCTGGCCGCCGTTGGCGTAGCTGGTGCCCTCGCCCGGGCCCGGGTGGCGTTCGATCAACGTGACCTGATGACCTTCCTGGGCCAGCGCGACTGCCGTGCTGATGCCGATAATGCCGGCGCCGACTACTGCGATTTGCATGAAGAAGCTGCGACTTGGGGAAATGTTGTCAGCAGCTTAAGGATGCGCGAGGGTATTGCGCAAATGCGGAGTTGTTAGGGGGGATGTTGTGGGGCTATAGATGAACAATCTGTCAAAACCAATGTTGGTTTGAACCGTCCCCCCAATGTAGATAGCCCGCTCACCCCCTTCTTTGGAGGGGTGTCAGTTGATATTTCATACTCTGCCGGCTCGACGCGCAATTTTTCGATACATAATCTCGATATATTATCGCTACACGCGGGCGGAGAATTCGCCACAACTAGCCGTTGCATTTGGAGAGCACGAAAGAATGACGGTTGTGCATTGGCTAGACACAGTGATTCTATAACCGCCCCTTGCACATAGCAGCCTGAAACCGTACCCGCGCAAAAATGCGAAGAAGATTCGTTTCTACAACCCCACAATGGGAAAAATGGAGAGTGTCGTGAAGAAGATTTTCAAGTGGCTGCTAGGCATTATCTTTGCGCTGATTGTTATTGGTATGTTTGTTGGCGAGAAGAAGGAGGCTGGCTCTCCCAGTTCCAGCTCGACCTCAAACGCGTCCTCAAGCGGCAACGAAACGGCTGAAGTGAAGCCAACCGAGCCGGCGCTGGCGGTAACCGCTAGCGAACTGTTCAAGGCCTACAATGCAAACGAGGTAGCAGCGGATCAGAAATACAAGGGTAAAGCGCTCCTCGTTAGTGGCTCGGTCCAGAGCATCGACAAAGATTTCATGGACAAGATCGTCGTAAAGCTTTCGACGGCTAACGAATTCATGCCCGTGCATGCACAATTGGGCAAAGAACATGAGCAATTGGCAGCGCAACTCTCGAAGGGCGCGAAGGTGAAGTGGACCTGCACCGGTGGCGGGCTGATCGTGGGCAGTCCGATCCTGCGGGACTGCTCGCCACAATCTTGATAGTGAAAACGGGTTGCCACCCACGTACGCTCGTAATGTGCTTCACCGGAAGTGTGATTGGTTATATGTGGTGACGACTGCCCGAGCTTGGGGCCCCTGCCCACTAAGGCGCCCAAGCTCGCACCGTATGAGACGCCGTCGCACGGATTCATCTAGGCCAGAACCTTCGCGATGGCAACTACTGCAACATAAACGTCTCGTACTCCAACCGATCCAGTTTCCGATCCAGAATCACCAGACTCGCCATCACCACCAGCAGTAGCGACACCGCAAACCCATACCCGTACCAGGCCGGCCCCAGTTGTAACGTGATCCACGTCAGCACACCGTTGAGCACCACAAACGCAGCCGTCAGCCCCAGCACCACACGCCGCCGGTCCAGGTAGAAGAAAATATTCAGCACACCCAGAAACACCACCTGCAAGCTCGCAGCAATGGTGTCGACATACAGCAGTGGCAGATACAACTCGGAAATCTGCAGCACCCGCAGCACGGAAGCCCCCACGGCAAACAGCACCAGCGCCGCCATCGCCTGAATCTTCACGATCTCGTACAGACCCGCGCGAATGGTCTGCACCATCGTGTTGCGCATGTCTTCGATGTGCTCCAGTGACGCCCCGCCCCGCACGGCGTCGTAGAACGCGTCGTAATACTCTACAAAGTCCGTCTCGATCCGCACCAGGAACACAGCCATGCCGGGGATGATCCCCAGGTACGCCAGGAACACCGGAATGTCGTAGATGACCGACGCATGCAACGGCCCGATCACCTGCTGCCCGGTGCCCGGTGCATACCAGAACATGAACTTGTCGAGCCAGATGCCGAGGTTGTACAGCAGCCCGATCAGCATCAACGACGGATACGCAAACCGCTTGTCGAACACCTCGAACGACAGGAAGCGGCGTCCGCTGAAGTTGCGGTAGATCAGCCCCGCCATGCCGATCAGCAGGCACAACTGCCCCAGCACGAAGCCCAGCAGCAACCCCTCCAGCCCAACGCGGTTGAACAGCAGCGCCAGCAGCACCGTGAGCGTGTAGCCGATCAGGAAGATCCACACGATCGCTTTGTACTGCTTCATGCCCGACAGGAAGATCACCGCGATCCAGATGTTGGCCATGACCACAAAGCCCGCCAGCATCAGCACCCGATAAATGGCCGACTGCTGCGGAAACGCGAATAGCACGACGATGAGCCCCAAGCCGCCCGCCACCAGCGTCATCACCAGCGACACGGCGTGGTAGTTGGGCAGAACAAGGTCGTCGCGCTTCTCGAACAGGCGGTCTGACGTGAAGCGCGTAAAGGCGAGCTGCAGCGGCCCGGTCAAGATCAGGCTCACCGCAATCAGGTAGGTGACCGACACCTGGAACTGCGTGATGAGCGAGCCGGGAATCACAAACGGCAAGCTCAGGATACCGATCAGCAGAATCCCGACGATGGAGAGAATCCACGGCCCGGAGCTGATGATGCCGGCATAGGTGTAGGCGCGCAGCAGCCCGAGGAGGCTGTCGCGCTTGAGCATCTTGCGTAGCTCGAACCCGATGCCGGCCATCAGCGTGCTCCCTGCTTGGGATTCGGGTGAGCATGATGCGGGCAGGCCGCGGCTGCGGTCCTGGCCCCTGCCTCTGTGGTCAGGTCGGGCAGCGCGCGCAGGCGATCGTACAGCTCACGGTAGGCACCGACCATCATCTCCTGCGTGTAGTAGCGCTCCACGCGGGCGATGCCGGCGGCCTGCGCTTCATGCCAGCGCGATTCATCGCGTAGCAGCGTCAACACTTCGGTAGCCAGCGCGGCCGGGTCGGCAATGCGCACCACGGCGCCGGCGGCACCCAGCGCGGCATCTTCGCCTTCCAGGCCGAACAGCAACTGGCGGCACGAACCCACGTCGGTGGTGACCGACGGCACACCCGCGGCAAACCCTTCCAGCACCACCAACGGCAGCGCCTCACTGATGGAACTCAGCACCAGCACGCCCACCTTGGGCAGGATGTCGTCGATCTTCTGGAAGCCAAGAAACTTGATGCGGTCCCCCAGGCCCAGGCTCTCGGCCAGGCTGTGGCATTCCTGCGCGTATTCCGGGTCTTCATCTTCCGGCCCAGCAATCCAGCCTTCGGCGTCGGGCATCTCGCGCGTGACGGTGAGCATGGCGCGGATGAAGGTCTTCACGTCCTTGATCGGCACCACCCGGCCAATCAGGCACATCACGCGCGGCACGCTGGCCGGGCGCTTGTCGCGCAGTGCGGCCAGGCGCGGCAGGTTGATGCCGTTGGGGATGCTGCGCGTCTTCTCTGCCGGCGCACCGTCGATCACCTGCCGCAGCCGGTTGCCCTCGTACAGCGCGGTGATCTCTTCGGCGGCGTCATAGCAGACACGGCCCATGGTTTCGAAAAAGCGCACCCACAGGTCGCGGAAGTAGCTGATCTGTGCGATGTCCTTCTCGAAAATGCTGCGGTTGTCGCGAATCCACTGACTTTGGAACAAGTCGATCTTGCGTTCCTTGGTGTAGATACCGTGCTCGGACACCAGCAGCGGACGCCCGCGCCGGTAGCGCAACAGCGCACCCAGAAAGCCCGCATAGCCGGTCGAGATGGTGTGGAACACGTTCACCGGGATCAGGTTTTCGGCAATGCGCACCAGTTGCCACAACGGCTTGTGCATGATGCGCACGGTCCAGAAGTAGTCCGTGAACGACGGGTCCGTGCAGTAGCGCCGGTAGTAGTCCGTCATCATGTCCCAGGCGCGGTGGCTGTAGAGGAACTGCTCCTCGGCCAGGGGGCCGTCGTCACGCAGGTCGGCAATCGACGCGCGAATCAGGTCGGCCGTTTCTTCCTTGTGCGCGGGGTTGCGCAGTGCTTCGTGCAACTTGCGCGAGCGCTCGAAAGCGGCTGGATCACCGCCGCTGGCCTGTACCAGGGGCGGCGCGGGAAAGTCGTACAGGTAGTGGCATTCCAGGTGCACCACGTTGTCGGGAATGGCGTAGACGGGCTTGCCGTAGTCCTCGCGGCGGCTGCCGATGAAGACGACGGCAAAGCGGATGTCCGGAAACGCCCGGATCATCTGGTTGACCCAGCTCGACACCCCGCCGCTCACGTAGGGAAACGTCCCTTCGAGCAGCAGCGCGACGTCAGCGGACTGGGCGCGTGGAAATGAATCTCGATCGCTCATGATGTCCAGTAGCGCAGCAGCGGACGCAGCAATGGCAGCGGCGAGCGGTTGGAGAATTGCGCCAGCGCGGTGCGCGCGCCGGCGTAGTCGCGGCGCAGGTAGCAGGCTTCGGCCAGCGGCGGCAGCAGGCGGTCACGCGGAAAGCCGAACCGCTCGGCTTCGCGCAGGTGCGCTTCGGCGACATCGGGCTCGCGGCGCGACAGGGCCAGCCGGCCGCGCATGTACCACAGCGCCGCGTTGTCAGGCTGGATGTCCAGCGCGGCGCTGGCGTAGCGCTCCACCTGTTCAGCGGTGTAGCGGTACACATCGCCTTGCACGAGGTTCTGGTAGATCAGCTCCCAGTACAGGTCGGCCAGGCGCTTGTTGATGTCGTAGCGTGCTTCAGGCGTGGTGGCCTCTTCCAGGCGTGGCAACTCGGCCAGGATCTTCTGCATCAACACCTTCTCGGCGTTGTCGAGCATGCCGTAAGCCAGCAGGCGGATGTCATCCACCGGATCGGCCAACAGGTCGCGCAGCACGGGGCTGGCTGTGCGGGTCGGCATCGACTGCATGGCCACCAGCGCGGTCATGCGGCTCTGTACCGGCGCGCGCTCGTTGCTGAGCTGGGCGCGCAGCCGCGCCCCGCCGCCGTGCGTCACGCGCGAAATCAAATGCGCGACAAACACCGGCAAGCCCACGTCGGCGATGTCCTTGTCGCCCTCCGGCTTGGGGAACAACTTGCCGAGCAGCAGACTGCCCAGCACCAGCAGACACCCCGCCACCGGCACGAAGAAGCACAGGGCGACGAGGTAGCCATACGTCCAGACGAACGGCACGCGATAGCGGCGCGGCAGCAGGCGCCAGGCAGCCAGCCCGATCAGCGCGGCGGCGGTCCCTTGCAGCAGCAGGCACGACAGCAGCAGCGCCAGGCTGTTGCCGGCGTGCAGCACCATCACCACCGCTGCAATCTGAGCCGAGATACCGCCGAGCGTGAGCTTGAACATGGTCGCGTGCCCTCGCTTCAGCCGTCGAGGTGGCAGCGTGCAATGAAACGCACCAGCGCCTCACCAGGGTGCTCGCCCGTCACGTGCAGCGTCTGGACGCCAATGTGCGACTGCTCGAAATCGACACCGAACTGCGCGCGCAGGCTGTCTTCAATGCGCACAAGGTAGGCCGACACGGCACCCGCGCCCGACAGCGGCATCAGCGTGACGATGGCACGACGTGCCTTGCCGCGTGCCTGCCAGACCACGTCCAGCGCACGGCGGCTGCGCGCCACCTGTTCGAACAGCGCGTCGCTGGCCTCGTCCTGGTCAAAGATGAGCGCCACCACCGACGAGTCGATGCCGGTATCGCGATGCAGGCGCGCCAGACGGCCGAGGTCAAGCGCAAAGTCGTACGGCGCATCGGGTACGAGGTCGAGAATCTCGGAGCTGACGGTGAGGTGCCGTACGCCATCGGCGTAATAACCGAGCAGCACCAGCAGGAACTGCAGGTTCTCGTACGACAGCGACAGGAACGGCATCTGCTGCACGACCACGATGCCGATCAACTCGTCGGCACCCGACAACACCGGCGCACAGGCGACATAGCGCGAGCTATCTTCATGGCGCAACTCGGGCGCCTGCGGGTGACCGAGTGTATGGGTGTCGATGCAATGGCGGATCAGCGGGTCGTCGGCAACGATGTCGAACGGTGTGCCTACACGGGCCACTGGTTCGGTGTCGACCTGGTTGCCCGTCACACGCACCATGGCGGCCACTTCCAGTTGGCAAGCCTGCGCCGTCCACTGCAGGAACTGCACGGCACCCGGCAGTTGTGCCACGTCGGGCTGGTTGGTACCGTCGCTGTGCTCGCGCGCAGCCAGTGCCAGGTTGCGCAGTTGTGTGAGG
Source organism: Ralstonia sp. ASV6 (assembly GCF_016429285.1). Taxonomy (GTDB): domain Bacteria; phylum Pseudomonadota; class Gammaproteobacteria; order Burkholderiales; family Burkholderiaceae; genus Ralstonia; species Ralstonia flaminis. The sequence continues at coordinate 4,411 of NZ_JAELUI010000040.1, read as the reverse complement.
GTGTCGCGCAGCGTGGTCGGCTTGGCCAGCAGATCATTTTCCAGCCGCTCGTGTGAAAGCCGCAGCAGGAAGTGGTTCTTGGTCAGCGCCGCCAGGCGGTCGTTCAGGTAACCGTTGACGGTGCGCGCCCGCGACAGACGCGCGCCCCAGATGTCGCCAAACTGCCCGCCGACCAGCACCAGCATCAGCCCGCCCAGAAAGTACATGCGGGGGAAGGCGCCGGCCGCAGCGGCCTGCCCGTAGAACAGCCACCATGCACCCAGCACCACCAGTGCGGCAGCCGCGCCCAGCAGCGTACCGTAGCGCAGCGCCAGGATGAGCGGCACCAGCCAGATCCACGGAAAGCCGTAGCCGAGCAGCAGCGGATTGTCCGGCACAAACAGCCAGACGATGCCGATAGCGACAACCGTGGCGCCCAGCGTTTCCAGCACCGCACTGGGGCTCGACACGGCCGGCGCGATCAGGCGCCCGTACCACGACGATGCGCCGATGCCCTGCGCATTGCGCCGGCGATCACGCCCACGCGCCTCCGCGGCGGCGGTCTGCGCGCCCTGCTGCGTGCGCTGTGCCGCTTCGGTTTTCATCAGCCTCGGCCCAGCGGCGAGAGCAACTCGCGCAGCAGCTTCTGCGCCACCGCCGAGACGGCGTCGCGGCTCCAGCCGGTGCGGCTGCCGGCGGCGCTCCAGATCACGTTGCCGCTCTGCACGTCGATCACTTGCAGCGTGATGCCGACGGCGGGTTCGCCATCCACGCCCACCTTGTAGCGCCACTCATCCACGGCGCCGGTCAAGGCATAGCGCGCCTTTTCGCCGCGCGCCCAATCCAGCGCGCGGGCCACGGCCTCGCGCTCGGCCGGTTCGAACAGCGATTCGCTGTTCAGGTTGGCCGGATACTGCTTGAGATTGGTAAAACCGCGCGCCTTCAGGATGCTGGTGGCGATGGCCTCGGCACGCAGCCCGGCCTGCGGGGTTTCGGTGTAGTTGACGATGGGCAGCACGACCCATGCGTCAGACGCGCTGGTGGCCGGTGCACGGCCGCTGTCGACCACGGCACACGCGGACAGCGCAAGCGCCATGCCGACGCCCGCGGCGGTGGCCAGCCAGCGGCGGCGGCCGGCTTTCATCTTGTCGAGCAAGGGTGTCATCGCTTTCTCCTGGATGCTTCCGTTGTTCTTCATGCTGGTGTTTCCCCGTTTCTACTTGTTCGTCGTATTCGTTGCTTGCGTGTCAGTAAAGCCAGCGGTAGCGCAAGCCGATTTCCGTCAGCGGTGATGTGCCCGACCGCGTGATCGATTGGTGTTCGATGTACAGCGCAAGATGGTCGTTGCCGAACACACTGCCCGCCACCCCAAGCTGGGCCTGCACGCCCCACCCTTCGCGGTTGTCGTGCAGCATGCCGACATCCATGAACGGCCGCCAGGCGCGGGTGTAGCGGTCCAGATAGTCCGTGCCGAAGCCAAACAGCATGCCGAACTGTGCAAACGAGCGCGGCATGATCTGGTTGACGTCCGGCGTAGCGTCGCCCGGCAGCAGGCGTGCCATCAGAGGGCTGACCGTGCCCGATGCGTTGTAGCGCGCCACCGTACCCACCACGCGGATGGTGTAGTCAGGATATTCCACCCGGAAGCGGTGGCCGATCTCGCCGTCGAACACCATGCCGCTGCCCAGGAAGGAGCGATCCTGCCCATAGAAGCGGTCGCCTTCCACGCGAGCGCGCACGTATTCGTTCTGCGTCAGGCGCCAGTTGTTGCCGATGGAGAACAGATCCTTCACACCGCCCACACGCAGTTGCGGCGTTTCGTTGGCGGGCTGGTTGCGACCGATCGACAACTCGGTACCCAACGGCCCGACCTGCCCTAGCAGGCCATCCAGCCGGAATGCGTAGAACGATGCCAGCCCCTGGCGCCAGCCCACCGTGCCCTTCCACTGCGTGTTCTGCGTCTGGTACTGCGAGATCCAGTCGACGCTGCGGTCCTGCGCGGGCACGCCGGTGAGCTGGGTGTCGTCGGTCGAGCGCTGGTTCCGCTGGGTGGCGCGCAGCAACATGCTGGTGTGGTCGGTCAGGCGCATGCCGGCTGCAGCGCTGGTCTCGAAATACGTGAGCGGCGCCTGTTTGAACCAGGTCTCGCGCGGCTCCAATGCCTGGGCGTTGGTCAGCAGCGTTTCCTGCACGCGCTCGTGAAGCTGCTCGTCATCGGGTGCGGTGGTCAGGCCTTCGAACGACAGCCGCTGCGCTTCACCCAGGCGATCCGTCATCACGTTGGCGTCGATGCGGTTGTAGAGCGGGATGCGGTCGGGCGTGTCGTCCAGCAGACGGTTGAGCGTCTGCAGGTCGCGCTCGGCCAGGGCGATGGAGATCTCGGCATAGGCCGGACGCGTCATGCGGCGGGTGTATTGCTGCAGCAGCCACGCGCGCGCCAGGTCGTTTGCTTCCTGCGACAACGCCCAACCCAGCGCGGCCTCCTTGGCCACCGCGGAAACGAGTTGATCGCTCACGCGGGCCTGCTTGCGCTTGTCAGCCGGAGGTTCCGGCGGCTCGGGCGGTAGCATGTCGATATCGCCCAACTCGGACTTGTCCATGGCCGACCGACCGCCCTCGCGTGCCTGCTTCGTGGCACGGCGATCATCACGCAGCAACTCGATCAGCAAACGCTGCGATAAATCGCCGGACCCGAACGTTTGGGCCAGCGAGACGCGCCGGGCACGCAGTTCAGTGCGGGCATCCTCTTCAAGCGGCACGGCATCGCTATCCCCACTGTTGCCCACTGTCACGCGCGTACCGACACGCCGGCCTGCGGGCGCCTTGTTCTTGTCGCCACCGGCCGTGTCTTCTGCACGCCATAGCAGCCACCACGCCTCGCGGCGCAGGGCCCAGGCGGCATCGGCCTGACCGGCCATCTCGCGCGCATCGGCATACGCCAGCAGCCAAAGCGGATCGGTCTGCATCGACTTGCCCTGGCGGCCCAGGAAGCGCAGCGCGAGGTTGGCGTCAAACAATTGCAGGCCGGCCGCTGCGTACGCGCCCCAATAGGCGGAATCGTTCTCGGCCTCGCCGCGCCACAGGGCCAGGGCGCGTTTGAGTTCGGCATTCTGGCCGGAGTCGAGCAGACCCCACAGGAAGGCGGCCTTCACATCGCTGCCGGCATCGGGCAACGAGACGGCGCGGCGCAAATCACGCATGGCCGCATCCCATTGGCCGCTCTGGCGGAAGTACTCGGCACGCGCGCCCAGCACACCGGCGGATTGCTCGGCGGCCTTGCGCTGCTCCGGCGTGAGCGAGGCGAGCAGCCCCTCGATGCGGCGGAAGGCGCGCGCTCGCGTGTAGTAGTAGATGGCCTGCTGCAGGTGGACCATCGTGCCGTCCTTGCGGAAGGCGAGTTCAGACAAGCGGCCGGCGTCGATGGGACTGGCGTCGTAGAAGTCGATCATCGTGGTGAGATCGTCCGGCTCTGCTTTGCCTCCAATCAGCAGTTGGCGATACGCCTCGCGTGACAGATCATCGCGCTGGTTCAGCCGGGCAAGCTGGGCGAAGGTGCGCCAGTAAAGATCGTCCGTGGGCGAAGCGGCCTTCTCTGCGGCCTGCATGGCAGTGAGCGCCTGCTCGAACTGCCCGCGCACATACAGGATGTTCGCCAGCTTGAGCGCGTATTGCGCATTGGGGCCGAATTCCTTCTGCAGGCGCACGTACGTGTCGTAGGCCTGATCGTCCTTGCCGGCCCGCTCGGCCAGGTTGGCATAGCGCTCCAGTACCGCCTGCCGGTGCGCACCGCGCGCAATGCTGTTCAGGTACGCCAGCCCTTCCACGGGCTCGCCCAACCGCTCATACGCTGCAATGATCTGGTCGAGCAGCTTCATGTCGCCGGGCTGGCGGCTGGCCTGGTAGCGCAGGCCAGCCAGATAGGCGTGATCTTCGTTGAGTGCGGGGGCCAGACGCAGCACATGCTGCCAGGCCGCATCGTCGCCGGTGGATTGGGCGTACGACAGCCAGTAGTTCAATGCAACCATCGGCTGACGGTTCCACTCGGCCACCTGGGCAGCGCGCTCGGTCCAGATCTTCAGGTCGGGACGCTGGCGCACGGCGGCCTCGGCCACGCGCATGGCGTCGTTCAGGTTGCCGCTGCCCATGAAGACCTGGAAGGCGAGGTCATAGTCGTCGGCGTTAAACGGCGCGATACCGCGCGCGATGGCCTGGGCGCCGGTCGGTGCATTGGCATCATCGGCCTTGTCCGCTACGTGGCGGATGCGGGCGACGTGGCGCTGGCGACGGGCCAGACCCTCCGGGCCATCCATGAACACCACATCCGTCGGGCTCGGCAGCGGTTCGGGCCGGCCAGCGAATGCCCAGTCGTGGTGCGCAACGCCTGACGCCAGCGCAATGCCCTCTCCGGTCTGACGCCACGACAGACGCAGCA
>NZ_JAELUI010000398.1 GCF_016429285.1 Ralstonia sp. ASV6 | reverse complement strand
GTCTCGTCTTGACGTCTTTCCCGCATTCCAGCCGTCCACGCGAAAAGCTTCCCACTTCCCATTGCCCCTTCTACTGGCTCCCGAAGCTTGCTTCACCGACGGCAGCCGATGCGCCAAGACTCTTACCTGGCTGGCCTTGACGAGCTTCACTCTGCCTCGGCCGCAGACTTGAGCTTCGCACAGCTCCGACGACGTCATTGCGACCTTTTTCGCGATTTGTTGCCCGCAATTCCTGAGCTCGACCAGGCTCCGCGCATCCCCCATCGCCCAAGAGGGAGCTTCCACCAAGCTCTCCCATCACCGGCTCGCCTCGAGCTGGTGGTGACTCCTCGACTACTTCGTCAACAACGTCTTCCAGATTGGGCGCCGGACACTCGCCTGATCCGCCGCCCCTTGCTGGCTCCGACGCCATTCCCTACTAT
>NZ_JAELUI010000397.1 GCF_016429285.1 Ralstonia sp. ASV6 | reverse complement strand
GCCTTCCCCCAAACCGCCATCCTTCGTCGCCACGCCGCACCACCAAAGACAAACTTTGACGAGCTCTCCGAACAGCTCCGCGTCAAGCGCAACCTCGAACTGCGCACAGACTCAAGCAAAGCACTTGCCGACTCGCTAGATAACTGCGTCGACACCAAGGAGCCATTCTTCAACACACTCGTGCGCATCATGGCAACCCGCTGCATGATGAGCGCCGAGTATTTCTGCTCAGGCACCCAGTCCTATCCCGAGTTCCGCCACTACGGTCTCGCCTCTGAAATCTACACTCACTTTACCTCGCCAATTCGCCGCTATGCCGACTTGCTCGCCCACAGACAGCTAGCAGCAGCCATTGACTACGAGGCCGTGCACCCCTCCGTCCGAAGCAGAGGCCGTCTCGAAGCCGTCTGCAAAAACATCAA
>NZ_JAELUI010000396.1 GCF_016429285.1 Ralstonia sp. ASV6 | reverse complement strand
ATCCTTGGTACTGCTTGTAACGTACAACAACACGTCAAAGAAGTTGTTTGAGACATTATTTCTCTTGGATTCTGATTCGGCGGCTGTGGTTCGCTTGCGGGAGTTTGTCGAGCGGACGCCGGTGGAAGAGAGCCGACCTGGTATTACACTGCCGCCGAAATGGCCACACGAGGGTGACATTGAGTTTTCGAATGTTACTGCACGTTACAAGTGAGTGCTTAATTTCACCTTGATTCGTTTTGAGAAGGCTGCAACGAGCTCCGGATCTTTCAAATAGTTGTTTAATGTAATTCTATCACAGATCGACGCCGCACGCAGCACCAATACTCAAAAATGTTTCGATGACAGTTGATCCCGGCATAAAAGTCGGTATCACTGGTCCCAAAAACAGGTAATTTCAGCGTCCGCCTTACCCTCACAATG
>NZ_JAELUI010000395.1 GCF_016429285.1 Ralstonia sp. ASV6 | reverse complement strand
CGACGAAATGGATCACGGCCAGAACATGGACATGTTTCTCACACAGCTTGCGTCTCTTGGCCAGTGGCGACCAGGACGAGTCAAAGTCCTGATGACAAGTCGCCCAGTACCAGTCGTTGACAGCCCGCTCAGGATGGTTCAATGTCTCCATTTACGGCTACGGGCGAGCCTGGTCGATGTCGACATCTCGAGTTATGTGGAATACACTCTTTCTACGTGTGACCCGCCTATTCGAGTCAGCGAAAAGCAGAAGATCAGGGATGCTGTACCTGGCCGGGCTAACGGCTTGTTTCTCTATGCCAAGCTCGCCATGGATGCTTTTCTACGACCTGATGCTGATATCAAGCAAGTCCTTCAACACCTCCCAGCAGACCTGACTGCTTTATACAACAACCTACTTGAGAAGCATGCACGGAGGTTTGA
>NZ_JAELUI010000394.1 GCF_016429285.1 Ralstonia sp. ASV6 | reverse complement strand
ATGTAGTGGAGATGTTCCCTGACAAACTTGACAAGATGCTCAAATTTAATAACGCTCCTACCTTGTCAAATAAGCAAGAAGGCCGCGAAGATAGGGTCGAGACGACTACCCCACAGCCTGCGATACATGGCGCGGACTATACCGCAAATGGGCAAGACATGGGAGCGTCGCCACCTCCCGTTTCCACTGAGCTCGGTTGTTGGGATGCCGAACCACCCCACTATATGACATCTGGAGATGATGCACTGGCGGACTTCGAGTTTGGCCTTTCTTACGATCAGCTTGCCAGAGTTGGTGCAGACGACGTGCCCAACACAGCAGCAGCATCCTTGGCAGCGCCGGCACCCGCTGACATGATTTTGGGTGATTGCATTGATCCAATGTTGATATAGGGAATATTGAAGCTCTGGCGAGGTCTAAGAG
>NZ_JAELUI010000393.1 GCF_016429285.1 Ralstonia sp. ASV6 | reverse complement strand
CACTAAGCGTAGCCAACGCCAAGCGTATGCTAAAGTGGCTGGCGGAAAGTGTCCAACGCACTCTGGAGCTTGGATCGGCAGCGGAGACGCCAAAAGAAATGAGTGTGATGCTGAATTTACTCCTTACAAACATGGGCCGCGTCTACGTCGAAACTGCCCTCGAGGCTGCCCATGACCAGGCCAGCGGGCTTGAGAACAGCAAGACGGAGCCAGACCTGTCATATCTCCCTGCAATTCGACCGGCAGTCACCATCACAGCCATCATGGAGCGCTTCATTACTACGGTGCTCATCCGCCTTGCTGATCCAAACACCACCGTACGTAAGAGTATGGAGGGTCAAAAGAAGATGGCGATTGACAGCATTGAAAAGAAGACGAATGCCGTCATGAAAATTTCCATCGATGTCATCACCAACTGGGTGGC
>NZ_JAELUI010000392.1 GCF_016429285.1 Ralstonia sp. ASV6 | reverse complement strand
CTTCGTCGGCAGCGTCAGATGTGTATAAGAGACAGGGCAAACGGTCTGTTACGGACACGTCCCCCAAGAAAGGCCAGCGCAAAAACAGCATCAGCACTCCGTCGAGACCAGGCACCCGATCAGGACCGAAGGACTCCCCCAGTAGCGGCAGCTCAAGGCCCGCAACTCGACATGGACGCACAGCCTCGCGAGCTAAGCATCCAGAGGGGGAACCGCCGTGGATGGCCAATACTTTTAAACCAGACCCTCGTGTGCCGCCTGATCAGCAATATCCTCCGTTTGTAGCTAAGCGAATGGCGCAAGAGCAAATGGAGAAAGAAGGCAAATTTGGCGATGCATACGACACGGACTTCAGGCCACTCAACGATAATCTGCTGGGCAAACCAGGAGACGATGATGTGCCTGCTGGCGATGACGCATGGCC
>NZ_JAELUI010000003.1 GCF_016429285.1 Ralstonia sp. ASV6 | reverse complement strand
GTGATGCTCGGCAGTCCCTCCACGATTGTTGCGCTACCGGCCCGGTCGCCTCGCGCGAGGAAGTACCGGATCATGTCGCCGATCCTTCAGGCGCGGCTGGCAACCTCTTTCTTTGTGGGGAATACGCTCCGATGTTTTGCATGGCGGTGTCTCCGTTAAAGCATGAAGGACGAAACACCCGCCATCTTTGCCGAATGGCGTAGGCAAGAAAGTCAATATCGGTTGAAAGCAGAACCGTGCGCGATGTGGCCCGTTATTTCGAGGCGATATCCGATGCGCAATGCGTGAGCGCACAAATACAAACGCCCTGAGCAAGTCAGGGCGTTTTTGCACGACACTGTTTTACAGGGGCTTACCCCAACAGCGCGTCCGCAAATTCGCGTGCGGAGAACGGTTGCAGGTCTTCCACCTGCTCCCCCACGCCAATGAAGTACACCGGCACCGGCCGCTGTCGCGCGATGGCGGCCAGGATGCCGCCCTTGGCGGTGCCATCCAGCTTGGTGACGATCAGGCCCGTGAGGCCCAGCGCTTCGTCAAACGCCTTCACTTGCGCCAGTGCGTTCTGGCCCGTGTTGCCGTCAATCACCAGCAATGTTTCGTGCGGTGCCGTGGCCATGGCCTTGGCGGTCACGCGGCGCACCTTCTTGAGCTCTTCCATCAGATGCAACTGCGTCGGCAGGCGGCCGGCGGTATCGGCCATGACGATGTCGATGCCGCGTGCGCGGGCTGCGTTCACGGCGTCGAAGATCACAGCGGCCGGATCGCCCGATTCCTGTGCCACCACCGTCACGTTGTTGCGCTGGCCCCAGACCACGAGCTGCTCGCGTGCCGCAGCGCGGAACGTATCGCCCGCAGCCAGCAGCACGGATTGGCCATAGGTCTGGAAGTGCTTGCACAGCTTGCCAATGCTGGTGGTCTTGCCGGCGCCGTTGACGCCCGCAATCATGATCACCATCGGCTGCTCGCGGCCGAGCACCATGGTTTTTTCCAGCGGATGCAGCAGCTCGACCAGCAGGTCGCGCAGAGCGGTCTTCACGCCTTCGGCGGTTTCGATGCGCTCGGCCTTGATGCGGCGGCGCAGTTCGCCCAGCAGGTATTCGGTGGCGTCGACGCCGGCATCGGCCAGCAGGAGCGCGGTTTCCAGTTCTTCGAACAGCGCCTCGTCCACCTTCACGCCAACGAACAGCGTCGTCAGATTCTTGCTCGTCTTCGACAGGCCCGAGCGCAGGCGCGACATCCAGCCCTTGCGGGCCTGCTCGACCACCTGTGGCGTCGGCACGGTTTCGATGTCATCGGCCTGCATGTCGAGCGTGGCAGGCTCGGCGGGCGAGTCCGGTACCGCCACAGCCACGGGGGCCGGCGCAGGGGTCGGTACGGGTACGGGGGCGACAACCGCAGCGGGTGCAGGCGCGGGGATGGGGATTGCAGCCGGGGCAGGTATCGGGGCCTGAACGGCTTCGGGGGCGGCAGCGGGTGTTGCCACCGGTGTCGATTCGGCAGCCGGTTGCGGCTCTGCCTTGCGCTTCTTCCAGAAACTAAACATCGTAAAAGGCAGTCTATTCGCCGTTAGAATCAAGCGTCGAATTTTATCAGACGGCCCTTATGCGCTCTTCCATGCGAAACGTCTCAAGCCGGACCCGGTTGGGTGCCTGGCAATTGGCCGCGATGGCCTTGGCGGCGGGCCTGTTGGCCGGCCCCGTTGCTGCGCAGGAACTGGCAGCCGCGCCAGTACGCCCGGCGGCCGCTGTTGCCGGTGCCAGGGTCGGTGCCAGCCAGTCCGATACGCACGAATACAAGCTCTCCAATGGCCTGCGCCTGATCGTCAAGGAAGACCACCGCGCGCCCACCGTGGCCCACATGGTCTGGTACCGCGCCGGCAGCATCGACGAGCACAACGGCACCACCGGCGTGGCCCACATGCTTGAGCACATGATGTTCAAGGGCACCAAGGACATCGGCCCCGGCGAATTCTCCCGCCGCGTGGCCGCCATGGGTGGCCGCGAGAACGCCATGACCACGCGCGACTTCACGATGTACTACCAGCAGATCGAGAAGTCGCACCTGGGCGATGTGATGAAGCTCGAAGCCGATCGCATGGCCAATCTCCAGCTCACCGACAAGGAGTTCAAGCCGGAGATGAACGTGGTGAAGGAAGAGCGCCGCATGCGCATCGACGACTCCGCCCGTTCGACTGTCTACGAGCAGATGCTCGCTGTGCTGTTCAATGCCGCGCCGTATCGCAACCCGACCATCGGCTGGCCGGGCGATCTCGACACAATGACCGTGCAGGACGCGCAGGATTGGTACCACGCCTGGTACACGCCCAACAATGTCACCGTGATCGTCACCGGGGATGTGAACCCCGATGAGGCCTTCCGCCTTGCGGAGCGCACTTACGGCAAGCTCAAGCCGCACGCACTGCCGCGCCGCTACACGCAGGAGGAGCCCAAACAGATCGGCGTGAAGCGCATCTGGGTGAAGGCGCCGGCGGAGAACCCGTACGTGGTGCTGGCTTACAAGGTACCGGCGCTTAGGGATGTGGAGAAGGACGTTGACCCGTACGCGCTCGAAGTGCTCTCCGCTGTACTCGACGGGTATGACAATGCGCGCCTGTCGAGCCAGCTCGTCAAGGGCGAAAAACGCATCGCCGATGACGTCAACGCCGGCTACGACGGCCTGAATCGTGGCCCGTCGATCTTCATCATGGACGGCACCCCCGCTGATGGCCATACCACCGCCGAGATCGAGCAGGCCCTGCGTGCGCAGATCGACCGCATCGCCAAGGAAGGCGTGACCGACGCCGAGCTCAAGCGCGTCAAGGCGCAGGTCGTGGCCGGGCAGATCTACAAGCGCGATTCGGTGTTCGGCCAGGGCATGGAGATCGGCATGACCGAGATGAGTGGTCTGTCGTGGCGTTCGATCGACCGCCAGCTCGAGAAGATCAAGGCGGTCACGTCGGCGCAGATCCAGCAGGTTGCCAAGACGTACTTCAGTGAAGACAACCTCGTCGTGGCCACGTTGCTGCCGCAACCGATCGATCCCAACAAACCGGCGCGCAAGCCTGTTCCCGGCATGCGCGAAGAAGGAGGGCTGCGTTGATGCGCGCCATGTCCCTGACCCTGAAGACGGCGCTGGTCGCCATTGTTGCGGCTGCGGCGCAGAGCGCCTTGGCCGCGTTGCCCATCGAACACTGGACAGCCCCCACCGGCGCACGCGTGTTCTTCGTGCCGAGCCCGTCGATCCCGATGCTCGACATCAACCTCGATGTGGATGCCGGTTCACGCTACGAGCCCGCAGCCAAGGTGGGTCTGGCGTCGCTGACGGCCGGCATGCTCGACAAGGGCGTTGCCGCGCAGACCAACGCGCCTGCACGCGATGAGGCGGCCATTGCCGATGCATTTGCCGACGTTGGGGCGAGCTTCGGCGGCGGCGCTGGCGGTGACCGCACGAGCTTGCGCCTGCGCACGCTGTCCGATCCGGCTGAACGCGGCCCCGCCATCGCGCTGATGACGCAGATCGTCTCCGCACCGACCTTTCCTGACGCGGTGCTCGCGCGCGACAAGCAGCGCCTGGTCGCGTCCATCCGTGAATCGCTGACCAAGCCGGGCGTGCTGGCCGAGCGTGCGTTTGGTACGGCCATCTACGGTACGCATCCGTATGGGCAGACCGCCTCGCCGGAGACGGTGGAGAGCATCACGCGTGACGACATCGTGCGCTACTACCAGGCTAACTACACGGCCAAGCGCGCGGTGGTGACGCTGATTGGCGCGATCAGCCGCCAGGAAGCCGAGGCCATCGCCGTGCAGATCACACAGGGCCTGCCCGCCGACGGCGCCGCGCCGCCGGCACTGCCCGACGTGAAGATGCCGCTGCCCAAGGGCGAGACGATCCGCATTCCGCACCCGGCACAGCAGGCCACCATCATCGTTGGCCAGCCTGGCATCTCGCGTAGCGACAAGGATTACTTCCCGCTGCTGGTCGGCAACTACGTGCTGGGCGGTGGTGGCTTCAGCGCGCGCTTGACCAACGAGGTGCGCGAGAAACGTGGCCTGACCTACAGTATCGGCAGCTACTTCGCGCCGGCCGCGCAGCCCGGCCCGTTCGAGCTGGCTTTGCAGACGCGCAAGGACCAGACCGAGGAAGCGCTGACCGTGGTGCGCGACACCGTCGCCAAGTTCGTCGCAGACGGCCCGACCGACGCGGAGCTCAAGGCCGCGAAAGACAACCTCGTCAACGGCTTCCCGCTGCGCCTGGACAGTAACCGCAAGCTGCTGGACAACGTGGCCAACATCGGCTGGTACAACTTGCCGCTCGACTACCTGGATACGTGGACGCAGCGCATTGCCGCCGTCACGCGCGACCAGGTGTGTACGGCATTCCAGCGCGTGCTGCAGCCGCAGACCATGGCGACCATTGTGGTGGGCGGCCCGGCGACAAACTGACGCACGGCACCTTCAACCGAAAAAAACCGGCGGTATTCCCGCCGGTTTTTGTTTTGGCTGGCACTACAATCGCGCCCATGGCATCCCGATCTTCCAGTTCCAAGGGCCCCAAGGCCAAGACCGCCACGTCGCATGTGCGCGCGCCGCAGCAGGTGCGCATCATCGGCGGGCAATACAAGCGCACACCGCTGCCGGTGGTTGACGCCGACGGCCTGCGCCCGACCAGCGACCGCGTCCGCGAAACCGTCTTCAACTGGCTTGGCCAGGACCTGACCGGCTGGCGCTGTGCCGACCTCTTTGCCGGCACCGGTGCGCTTGGGCTCGAGGCAGCCTCGCGTGGCGCGGCGCACGTGACGCTGGTTGAGAACCATGCGCCCGCCGTACGTGCGCTGCACGCCGTGCGCGACAAGCTCGATGCGCACATGGTCGACATCGTCTCGGGGGACGCTTTCGCATGGCTTGCGCGCCAGGCTGACGGTGCATTCGACGCGGTGTTCATCGACCCGCCATTTGCGCAGGATTGGTCGTTGCGTGCGTTGGAGGCGGCCATCCGTGTAGTGAAGCCGGGCGGGGTGATTTATCTAGAAGCGCCGCAGCCCCTGGTGGATGTGAGTGCTGATTCACAATCTGCGGTCGATGCTGCAGGCATTCCACTGCCGTCCGATGTGGCACTGCACAAGCACCTGCGCGCCGGCGCGGTGCATGCGCATTTGCTGCTGCGCAAAAACGGTTAAACTACGCCGCTCGTTCCGGTGCATGAGCATCTGGCGGCACCTCGCTACAGTCTGATTGTGAGGTCGCCGAAAGGCAGCCGGAACGTGCGGGCGGCAGGCTCGGGACTTGCCGCGCTCGATAACGCAACGGTGTCCAAACGCAGATTGGCGCGGCAATGTCCCACGCCGCGCCGGTGGATACTCTTTTCCCCTTGGTGGAGGAACCATGGTGATCGCGGTTTATCCCGGCACTTTCGATCCGTTCACGCGCGGCCACGAAGACCTCGTCCGCCGTGCGTCCAACATCTTCGACGAGCTGATCGTCGGCGTGGCACAGAGCCCGAACAAGCGGCCGTTCTTTGCGCTGGAAGAGCGCATCGAGATCGCCCGCGAGGTGCTCGGCCACTATCCGAACGTGCGGGTCGAAGGGTTTTCCGGCCTGTTGAAGGATTTCGTGCGCAAGAACGGCGCGCGCGTGATCGTGCGGGGCCTGCGTGCCGTGTCGGACTTCGAGTACGAATTCCAGATGGCCGGCATGAACCGCTACCTGCTGCCGGACGTGGAAACCATGTTCCTCACGCCGTCGGACCAATACCAGTTCATCTCGGGTACCTTCGTGCGCGAGATCGCCATTCTTGGCGGCGACGTCAGCAAGTTCGTGTTCCCCTCGGTCGAGAAATGGCTCAAGGAGAAGACGGGCAAGGCAGATGCCTCCGACAAATCGGAATAAAATGGCACGTTGGCGGGAGCCTTCCCGCCGGTCATTTCAAGGAAAGCATCATGGCGCTCATAATTACTGATGAGTGCATCAATTGCGACGTGTGCGAGCCCGAGTGCCCGAACAACGCAATTTCGATGGGCCCGGAGATCTACGTGATCGACCCGGGCAAATGTACGGAGTGCGTCGGGCACTTTGATGAGCCGCAATGCCAGCAGGTGTGCCCGGTCGACTGCATTCCCAAGGACCCGACCCATGCCGAGACGCAAGAGCAGCTGATGCAGAAGTACATTCAGCTCACCTCCGCCCCGCGCGCAGCGTAAGCAAAAAAAGAGACGGCTCAGGCCGTCTCTTTTCATTGGTGCGAGCCGGCTCGCGCACTGCTTACTGAATCGGCAGCAGATCCTCCGGGCCTTCATACGCATAACCCGGCTCGCAGACGATGCGGTAGTGCGGCAGATGAGGCCGTGGTGGCCGCGGCACGACAGGTGTCGGAGTAACCGGCGCCTGCACGAACGGTTTGGTGCCGCCGTTCGGTTGGCGCAATGCACCTGCGGCTGGCGCCGGCGTGACGGTAACCGGCGGGCTGACCACCGGCATCGGCGTCGGATAGGGCATCGGGTACGGCATCGGCCCTACGTAGACGCGATGGCAGTAGCGCACGCCTTCCTGCGCCACCACCACCTTCTGCCGTTGGTCGCGGCGCGCCTGTTCGGCGGCCTGCGCAGCGATCTGTGCCTGGCGAGCATCCTCGGCGGCTTGTGTCTTGCGGCGCGAGGTTTCCATCTCACGCACTTCGGCCGCCTCAGCAGAGGCGCGCTCCCGAGCGGCTTTCTGGTCTGCGGCACTCGGCGTGTTGTCGATCAGCGGTATCTCTTTTGCACGTGTGCCGCAGGGGCGGTCGGAATACGCTGTCTGGCCATTCTCACTACAGCGATAGACCTGCGCCTGCGCTGGTGCTGCCAGCAGCAGGCCGAGCGCCAAGCCCGCCAGCGCGGCGGCGCGTGAGCTGAGCATGGTGAACGGTTTCATGGCGATATCCTAGTGTGAGTGCATCAGCCTGCGGTGTGCAGGCGCATCATGGATTTCTCGGCATGACCGGCAATCAGATCGGGCAGCGCGTCCAGGCTGCGGTCGATGGCGCGGTCAATCAGATCCTGTTCTTCCTTGCGCGGGGCCTTGAGCACGAAGTTGGCCACATCATGCTGGCCTGACGGTGCCGTGCCCGGCGGCAGCAGGTTGCGCGGATGGCCGATGCCCAAGCGCAGGCGCCAGAACTGCTGCGTGGTCAGATGCGCGGCAATGTCCTTCAGCCCGTTATGACCACCCGAGCCTCCACCAAGCTTGAGCTTGACCGCACCGGGCGGCAGATCAAGTTCGTCGTGCGCAACCAGGATCTCGTCGGGCATTACCTTGTAGAAGCGCGCCAGTGCCACGGTCGAGAGGCCCGAGCGGTTCATGAAGGTCTGCGGCTGCAGCAGCCACACCTCGTTGCCCCACAGGTTGGCGCGTGCAGCATAGCCGTGGAAGCGCGTCTCGTTGCGCAAGGTCACGTTGCCGATGCGTGCGAGCTGGTCGACCAGCCAGAAGCCGGCATTGTGCCGCGTGGCTGCGTATTCGGCGCCCGGATTGCCGAGCCCGACGATGAGTTTGATCATGCGATGGATACCAGGGTGGGGTGAGGGATGCGCCCCTTGACCGTACAAGCATAGCCGCTTTCGCCCACTGGATTCACGGCATGGACACGGGGCGGCTTGGATGCGGAAACTCAGGCAGAAAAAAAAGCCCGGCGAGACCAGCTCGGCGGGCTTTTTCGTGTCGTGCCCGAAAGCACGACGGTGCGGCAACCTTAGGCGGCCGGCTTGTCTTCGCCTGCAGCAGCAGCGCCTTCTTCGGCAGCGGCGGACTTCTCGCCAGCCGGCACGCTGATGTTAGCCACAGCCGGGTTCTCATCGCCACCGTGAGTGAGGATGGACACGCCCTTCGGCAGCTTCAGGTCGGAGATGTGCAGAGTCTGGCCGATTTCCAGAGCGCCCAGATCCACTTCGATGAACTCCGGCAGGTCGGCCGGCAGGCACGACACTTCAACGTCGTTCAGGATGTGGTTCACGATGCCGTGGCCCAGCTTCACGCCCGGTGCGGATTCCTGGTTCAGGAAGTGCAGCGGCACCTTGACGTGGATCTTTTCCTTGGCCGACACGCGTTGGAAATCAACGTGCAGAACCAGTTGCTTGAACGGGTGCAGCTGGAAATCGCGCAGCAGCGCCTTTTCCACCTTGCCAGCCACTTCGATATCGAGGATCGACGAGTGGAAGGCTTCCTTCTTCAGCGCGTGGTACAGCGCATTGTGATCGAGTTCGATCATCTTCGGATCGGCTTCACCGCCGTAGATGATGCCCGGGGTCTTGCCGGCGTTGCGCAGGCGGCGGCTCGCACCAGTGCCCTGAACGCTACGCTCGAAAGCGACAACTTTCATGATTGCTCCAAACGAAAAAGACGACTCGCGACCAAGCCGTCTGGTGAACGGGGCGCCATATTGCGCCCCGCAGACACCACAGAAGTGCCGTCTAGTCGACGTTTTCTGCAGTAAAGCCTTGAATTATAACAGGGACCCGTATATTTGCTGAATTATTCAGCAAACAGCGACATGATCGAATCGCCGCGTACGATGCGGGTGAAGGTCTCGGCCAGCAGCGGGGCGGTCGAGAGCTGGCGAATCTTGCCGCACTTGATGGCGTCTTCGCGCAGCGGGATGGTGTCGGTCACGACCACTTCGTCGAGCGCGGAATCTGCGATGCGGGCGGCTGCGCCACCTGACAGCACCGGGTGCGTGCAGTACGAGAACACCTGCTTGGCACCACGTTCCTTGAGCACCTGCGCGGCTTTGCACAGCGTGCCGCCAGTGTCGATCATGTCGTCCATGATCACGCAGTTGCGGCCTTCGACTTCACCGATGATGTTCATCACCTCGGCCACGTTGGCCTTCGGGCGACGCTTGTCGATGATGGCGAGGTCGGTGTTGAGTTGCTTGGCGAGCGCACGGGCGCGCACCACGCCGCCAACGTCCGGCGACACGACCAGCAGGTCGCTGTAGTTTTTCTTGCGCAGGTCTTCGAGCAGAACAGGCGACGCGTAGATGTTGTCGACCGGGATATCGAAGAAGCCTTGGATTTGGTCAGCGTGGAGGTCCATCGTCAGCACGCGCTCGACGCCGGCGACTTCCAGCATGTTGGCCACGACCTTGGCCGTGATGGCCACACGCGCCGAACGCGGGCGGCGATCCTGGCGGGCATAGCCGAAGTAGGGGATGGCAGCCGTGATCCGGCGGGCGGACGCGCGCTTGAGCGCATCGACCATCACCATCAGTTCCATCAGGTTATCGTTGGTCGGGGCGCAGGTGGATTGCAGGATGAACACGTGCTTGCCGCGCACGTTCTCCTGGATCTCGACCTGAACTTCACCATCGGAGAATCGGCCGACGAGGGCCTTGCCGAGCGGGATGCCTAGGTGTTTGACGACAGCTTCGGCGAGTTTCGGGTTGGCGTTGCCGGTAAAAACCATCAAGCCTTCGCTGCTCATCGGGGCACCTGTTTTTCGACTTCAGACGCGCCGGTTGGATGAAGCACCAACCGGGCTATTGCTGGAAACATAAGGAAGAAATGGCAGGGGCGGAAGGATTCGAACCTACGCATGCCGGAATCAAAATCCGGTGCCTTAACCAGCTTGGCGACGCCCCTACACAACCGATCGGTTACTGCTTCCATTGCAGAAGCAATAACTGCAAACCTTACACAGCAAATCTTGCGAGCGGATGATGCGTCAGACCTGCCGCACATCGACCTTCCCACTCGGAAGGCACCTGATCCGCCACCGCTTGCGCATGCTCAACGTTATCGAACGGAGCAAACACGCAGGCGCCGGATCCGGTCATTCTTGCCAGAGGGCTGAACTGTCTTAGCCAGGCAAGTGCTCGGGCGATTTCGCCGTATTTCCTTTCCGCCACCGCTTGCAGATCGTTGCGACCGTAAGCGAAAACAATTTGTTGGTCAGGAAAGTCCGTAATTATGGTGAGTGGCGTGTCGCGTGTCAACCCTTCATCGGAAAAAATTGTAGGGGTGGGCACATGCACGCGCGGATGGATCACCACGAACGCCGCCGGCGGCAGCGTGACGGGCGTGAGTTCTTCACCGATGCCCTCGGCAAACGCGTTCTGGCCGAAGACGAAGAAGGGTACGTCGGCGCCGAGCTTCAGGCCCAGTGCCATCAACGTTGTGCGCGGCAGATCGAGGCCCCACAGATGGTTGAGCGCGAGCAGCGTGGTGGCCGCGTCGGACGAGCCGCCACCAATGCCGCCGCCCATCGGCAGGCGTTTTTCGATGGCGATGTCGGCGCCGTAAGTACAACCGGTTTCCGCTTGCAGCAGGCGTGCGGCGCGCATCACGAGGTCTTCATCGGCGGGCACGCCGGGCACATCGGTGGTGCGGGCGAGGCGGCCGTCTGCGCGTCGCGAGAAGTGCAGCGTGTCGGACCAGTCGATGAGCTGGAAGACCGTCTGCAGCAGGTGGTAGCCGTCGGGCCGTCGGCCGACCACATGCAGGAACAGGTTGAGCTTGGCGGGCGCGGGGCAATCACGCAGCTCGGTGGGTGCGGAGGTCATGGTGAGGCGATGACGACGTTACTGGTCCAGTACAAGCCGCACCGTGAGCGGCCCGTTGGCGCCCTGCGAACGATCAAGATCGAGCCGGCGGATGTGCGCATCGGCGGAGGTGTCGTCCGTCCAGGCGACGTAGTGCACGGTCCAGCCGTTCTGTTCGATGATTTCGGGCCGCGATTGCGCGTCGCGTGCCACGCGAGCCGGCGTGCCCGGGGCGGGGCGGGCACGCAGCCAGTCGCGCAGGCCGGATACGGGCAGCGAGAAGCCGAGTGCATCCTGCATCAGCGTGTCGACTTCGGGCGCGCGACGCGGTGGCTGGTTGGGCAATTCAAGCGTGGCGCCCTGATTGCTCTGGCTGACCACCGCCAGCGTCTGGCCCAGTGGGGACATCAACTCAAGCTGCACATCGGTGCCGCGCTCGCGCCACAGGAAGCTGCCCACCGCGCTTTGCTCCGCGTTGCCTTGCGTGTAGCGGGCAGAGAAGCGGCCCTGGTAGCGGGTGATGGTGGTGTCGTTGTCTTGTGAGTCGGCGAACAGGTCGTTGGCTGGGCGCACGCTTGCGCAGCCTGCAAATACCACACAACTGACGCCCAGCACCAATGCGCCGAGCGCGCGGGAAAACTGCAGCGTCATCAGTTCGCGCTCACGGGAACGTCGGGAATCGGCTGGCCGAAGCGGCGCAGCGTGTCGCGCAGGGTGTTGTCGTTGATGTCGAGCTTGGTGGCTTCCGTCCAGATCTTGCGCGCGTCGTCCTGCTTGCCCGATTGCCACAGCACTTCACCCAGGTGGGCACCAATCTCGGCTTGCGGCGCGGAACTCCATGCCTTGCGCAGGATGTCGGTGGCTGCCGGCAGATCGCCGCGGCGGTATTTGACCCAGCCCAGACTATCGGCGATGTAGGGATCGCCCGGGGCCAGCGAAACGGCTTTCTCCAGCAACTCCTGCGCTTCCTGCAGGCGCACGTTGCGATCCGCCAGCGAGTAACCGAGCGCGTTGTAGCCGATGGCTTGACCGGGGCGCAGGTCGATCACCTTGCGCAGCAGCGTTTCCATGTTGTCGTAGTGGCCGTCGTGCTCTTCGAGCATTGCCAGCTGGTACGTGTATTCGACGTTGTCCGGGTCGTTCGCCAAGAGTTCGTTGACGCGTGCGCGGGCACGGCCGAAGGCCTTGGCGTCCATCAGCATACCGATTTCAGCCTGGCGGATGCCATCCATCAGGGCCTGGCGGCGCGGACCATCGGGAATGTCTTCCGAATCGGCAACGAGTTCGTCGAAGGCCTGTTGGGCTTCGTCGATACGGCGCAGCTTGCCGAGCAACTGGCCGCGCTTGATGCCGGCTGCCAGCGCGGTCTGGCCGTCGGCGTCGCCGTTGGCCGAGCCGGTGATCTTGTCGACCCAGGCCAGCGCGCCGGCGTAGTCGTGCTTTTCTTCGGCGAGCTGGGCGAGGCCCTGGTAGCCGGGTTCGGGGCTCAGCGTGGGCGACTTGGCCGTTGCTGCGACGTATTCCTTCAGGTAGCGCTCGGCGGCGTCGTACTGGCGCTGTTGCAGTGTCAGCAGGCCGAGTGCCAGCGTGATGCGCGCATCGTTGGGGGCGATCTTCTTGAGTGCCTCGAATTCGCCGCGGGCCTTGTCTTGCTGATCGCGCACAAGGTACATGCGGGCGAGCGCCAGATGGCCGTCGATTGAAGCGGGCGCGGCCTTCAGGAAAGTGCGCAGGCCGGCAATGGCGGCATCAGGGTCGTCGTCGGCGCGCAGCTCAGCGGCCAGGATGGCGGCGTCTTCATAGCCGGGGCGCAGCTTGAGGGCGGTGTCCAGTTCGGCCAACGCGCCGGGCACATCCTTGGCGACGACCTTGGCGCGAGCCAGGGCCAAGTGCGTCTCGGGGCGCTGCATGTCGTGCGAGGCGATGCGCTGCAGCGCCGCTACCGCGCCGGCCGGGTCGGTGCTCTTGGACATCTGCTGCTGCAGTTGCAGGATGGCGTCGGCGCGTTGACCGGGAGAAACCTTGTTCAGCTGCGCCTGCAGCATCGGCTCGACTTCCGACCACTTGCCCGTGGCCACCAGCAGAAGCTGCTGCACCTGGCGTGCTGGCATGGAGGTCGGCGACAGTTCGACCCACAGCCGCGAGGCGGTTAGCGCCTGCGCGGGTGAGCGGGTCAGGAAGGCGATCTCGGTGGCGCGCTGGGCGAAGCGCGGGTCGCGCGTGTCTTGCGCGAGATCCAGATAGGTGCGGTATGCCGGCTCGACCAGCCCGCGCTGCAGCGAAATCTCCGACGCCAGCACGCGGTACATGATGTCCTGATCGAGTGCGATCGAAGGCAGATCGGTGCGCTCCGAATTCAGCAGGCCGCCACGCGGGCGCGAGCGCTCGAGCGTGATGGTTGGGCGGTTGCCGGTGCCGCCTTCCTGCGCTGCCTGGGCGATCAGCGGGGCTGCGGTGGTTGGGTGTGCCGCCCATGCCGGCAGACCCGCCAGCCCTCCCGCAATCAGCGAGGCGAGCAGGATCGCTCGGCTGCGCGGAAATCGCCGCGGGCGTTGCATCGCTGGCGAACGGGAGAAAGCGTGGGGCATGGTCTTGAAGCTCCGGATGGGGTTCAGGGCATTGTAGCCTGACCGCTACAATCGCCCGCATCGTAAAAAAGGTTGGAGCAGCACATGCGACGGAGGTTCGATGCCTGAGTTGCCAGAGGTGGAAGTCACCCGCCTGGGTTTGCTACCGCATATTACGGGGCGGCGTATTGTGCGCGCGGTGGTGCGCCATCACGGGCTGCGCTGGCCGGTCGATCCTGCCTTGCCAGCGTTGCTCGCCGGCCTGACCGTCACGCGCCTGTTGCGCCGTGGCAAGTATCTGCTGATCGAATGCATGCCCGACGCAGGCCACGCCGATACCGGCGGCGGCTGGCTGCTGATCCACCTCGGCATGACCGGCACGCTGCGCGTACTGGAGACCCCGGTTTCACCCGGCCCGCACGATCACGTGGACCTTGAACTCGTCGACGCAGCCGGCGTGCCGATCACGCTGCGCTATCGCGATCCGCGCCGTTTCGGCGCCGTGCTCTGGCACGCGGGCAAGGAAGTGGATGGGGCCGGCCTGCCCGACCACCCTTTGCTGCGCAACCTCGGCATCGAACCTTTCGATGCGCGTTTCGGCGGCGATTGGATGTACACCCGCACACGCGGGCGCACCGTCGCCATCAAATCGGCACTGCTGGCGGGCGATATCGTGGTCGGCGTGGGCAACATCTACTGCTCGGAAAGCCTGTTTCGGGCCGGCATCCGGCCCACCACGGCAGCCGGGCGCATCAGCCGGCCGCGCTACGCCGCGCTGGCTGAGGCCGTTCGCGCCACGCTGGCTGACGCCATCGCCCGGGGTGGCAGCACACTGCGCGATTTCGTCGGTTCGGATGGCCAGAGCGGGTATTTCCAGCTTGACGCGTTCGTGTACGACCGGGCCGGTCTGCCATGCCGCGTGTGCGGTACGCCGATCCGCCAGATTGTCCAGGGTCAGCGCTCCACGTTCTATTGCCCGACCTGCCAGCGCTGAGGCGGCTTTCGGAGCGATTTGCCCGTCATTTCGCAAGGTTTTCGAAGGGGGGTGACGGGCGGTCGATGGCATCCCGCAACACTTGGCTGTCCGGCCCAGACAAGTCGGCGGAAAGTTCTCCCGGAACCTGTCGGTTCCCTGTATCGTTCCACCTAAATTTGTGCATTTCTGTGCCGTAATGGGCGGTAACAGCAATGCCGAGGGGGCGCGTGCATTTTGCATGTCGGGGCGCGCACAAAATAAGACAGAACGATGAATAACACACTGAGCACACAGTTCGAGCAGTACGGTACCTGGCGCGCTTCGGTCCTGCAGTCGGTAGGAGAATTCCAGGACTGGCTGCAAGATCAGGAGCTGTACGACGCCCAGGCCGACATGCGCGCGCAACGCATTCGCGGCGTTCTGCGCAGCGACAAGCTCAAGGTCGCTTTCATTGCCGAGTTCTCTCGCGGCAAAAGCGAACTGATCAACGCCATTTTCTTTGCAGATTTTGGCCGCCGCATTCTGCCGTCGTCAGCGGGCCGGACCACGATGTGTCCGACCGAGCTGATGTACGACGAAAGCTACCCGCCGTCGATTCGACTGCTGCCGATCGAGACGCGTCTGCATGACGCCTCGACCGCTGACTTCCGAGATGCCGGCAGTCACTGGCTGTCGGTGCCGCTCGATCCGTCGTCGCCCGAGGGCATGCTCGAAGCGTTCCGCCACGTGGTGGAAACCGTGCGCGTGCCCAAGGAAGAGGCTGAGCAGCTCGGCCTCTTCAACGATGCCGATCCGGATGCCGCGTTCTCGGTGGATGCCGCCGGTACGGTGGAAGTGTCGAAGTGGCGCCACGCGATCATCAATTTCCCGCACCCGATGCTCAAGCAGGGTCTGGTGATCCTGGATACGCCGGGCCTGAACGCCATCGGTACTGAGCCTGAGCTGACGCTGCGCCTGATTCCGGATGCGCATGTCGTCGTGTTTGTGCTGGCGGCCGATGCCGGCGTGACCAAGAGCGATTTGGAACTGTGGCGCTCGCACGTGGGCGGTGGTCAGCGCAAGGGCTGCATCGCCGTGCTCAACAAGGTCGACGGCCTGTGGGACCCGCTCAAAACCGAGCAGGAAGTTGAGAACGAAGTCAGCCGCCAGATCATGACCACGGCGCAGGTGCTCGATATCGATGTCGAGCGCGTGTATCCGGTGTCGGCGCAGAAGGGCCTGCTGGCCAAGGTCAGCCATGACCACGAACTGCTGGCCAAGAGCCGGCTGCCGGAGCTGGAGTCGGTGCTGTCGGATCAACTGATTCCGCAGCGTCGGGAGATTGTCACCGAGCAGGTGCAGCTGGCGGTGAAGGACATGGCCGCCGGCGCGCAGCAACTGCTGCAGATGCGCCGCCGCGACATCGTCGAGCAGCTGTTCGAACTGCGCGGCCTGCGCGGCAAGAACCACACGATGGTCAAGCACATGCTGATGCGTGTGCAGGGCGAGAAGGAAGAGTTCGAGCAGAGCATCGCCAAGTTCCAGGCGCTGCGCACGGTGTTCGGCCGCCATAGCGCAGAGATCATCAAGAGCGTGCAGCTCAAGCAGATCCGCACGACCATGCGCGAAGCGCGCGAGAAGATGAAGGAGCGCGTGTTCTCGCGCGGCCTGCGCGACGACATGGACAAGCTGTTCGGTCACCTGACCGGCCTGGTGCGCGACGCCGCCAACCGCATCGACCAACTGCACCAGATGGTCGACGGCATGTACAAGAAGTTCAACGCCGAGCACGGCTTCACGCTGTCGCCGCCGCTGCGCTTCCTGGGCACGCGCTACGACGCCGATCTGAAAGAGACGCTGATGCTCGCGCACAACCACTTTGGCGCGTTCAGCTTCCTGACGCGTCCGAAGCCGCAGCTCGTGCACGGCGCGTTCTCGACGGTGGCCAGCCGCGTGCTGGATACCTTCCAGGACATGAACCGTGATATCGAGATCTGGCTGAAGTCGGTCATGACGCCGCTGGAAGCGCAGGTGCGCGATCACCAGAAGCAACTGCGCAAGCGTGTGGATTCGATCGAGCGCATCCACGAGGCCACCGATACGCTGGAAGCGCGCATCGCTGAACTTGAAGCGCTGCTCAACACGCTGGATGAGCGCAGCGGCACGATTGCCCAGTACACCGATCGCATCCTTGCGGCTGGGACGCTCCTGGAGCGGCACTCAGTCGCGGCCTGATGTGATTGTCGGCCAACGTTGCTCATGAAAAGGCGCCTGCGAGCGCCTTTTTCGTTCTGGTAGGATCGCCGCCAGCGCGCATCTTCCGTGCGCCGCTTCTTCATCACACGCATGACCGCCACCCCACGCCGCACGCGCCGACCCGCGCAACCTGCCCCCGCCTTGCCCTCGCTCCCCGACGATTTTGCCGTGCGCGTGATCGCCTGGCAGCAGCGTCATGGCCGCCATCATCTGCCGTGGCAGAACACTGGCGATGCGTATCGCACGTGGCTGTCGGAGATCATGCTGCAGCAGACGCAGGTGAGCGCCGTACTCGGCTACTACGCGCGCTTTATCGAACGTTTTCCGACCGTGCTGGCCCTGGCTGCAGCACCGGCCGACGACGTGATGGCCGCATGGGCCGGCCTGGGCTACTACACGCGTGCGCGCAATCTGCATCGCTGCGCACAGATCGTCGTGGCGGAGCATGGCGGCGTCTTCCCGCGCGACCCTGAGGTGCTGGCGTCGCTACCGGGGATTGGGCGCTCGACCGCTGCGGCCATCGCTGCGTTTTCGTATGGCGTGCGCGCGGCCATTCTCGATGGCAACGTCAAGCGCGTCTTCGCGCGGGTGTTCGGCATCGACGGCTTTCCTGGCGACAAGCGTGTCGAAGACACCATGTGGCGGATCGCCGAAGCCGTGCTGCCGCCTGCCGACGGCATTCAGCCGTACACGCAGGGGTTGATGGATATGGGGGCCACCGTCTGCACGCGTGGCAAGCCCGCGTGTCTGACAGGCGAGCGTGCGTGTCCGCTCGAATCGTTGTGCGAGGCGCGCAGCACCGACCGGGTGATGGCGTTGCCTGTGCCGCGTCCGCGCAAGGCGATTCCGGAGCGTGCCGCCACATTGGTGATCGCGTTGCATGCCGACACCGTCTTGCTGCAGCGACGTCCACAACGCGGTATCTGGGGCGGGCTGTGGTCGCTGCCGTTGGTGGGAGACATGGACGATGCGCTCGACGCGCATCCGTTGGATGCGGATACCGTGCGCCAGGCCGCGCGGGCGTACGGCACCGTCTCAGATGTGGAAGCTGCTGGTGCGCTCACGCACACCTTTACGCATTTCCGTCTGCACATGCACCTGCTGCGCGCGAACATCACCAAGCCAGCGGCGCTCGACGATGACTGGCGCTGGGTGCCGCTTGCGCAATTGAGTTCGGTGGGATTGCCCGCGCCCGTGAAATTGGCGCTGGAGACCTTGGTGCAGCCGAGCTTGGTCTAAGCCTCACCTGGCCGGTGCGGCATCAAAGAATGTGATGCTGCTTCATGTAGCGATGGACGATCTCGATGCGCATGCCGGCATCCATCAGTTCCATCAGCTTCTGCTTGGCCTTGAGCGGCACCGGCAGCAGTTCACACAGCCGGTTGGCGACCCAGCTTGGGCTGTTCCACTCGTATGGTTCGGCCATCAGCACCTGGCCGTCTTCGCGCGTGCTCAAGGTCGTGACGATGCGGCGCAGGGCGTTCACGCAATCGTCGAAAAGCTCGCCCTTGCAGTCCTGCACGTCGGCGCCGATGGGCTCCACCGTGCCGCGCATCAGGCCGTTGGCGGTGGTCTCGAATGACAGCACCTTGAAGCGCTGCGTGCCGCGCACCTTGATCATCAGCAGGCCCAGTTGCTCCATGTCGCATTCGACGATGTGGGCAATGCAGCCGACATCCACCGGCTCGGTCGGCGCATCTGCTGTGGCAACTTCATTGCCGCGCTCGATCAGGCAGACGCCGAAGGGGGTCTGGTCGCGCAGGCAGGTGCGGACCATGTCCATGTAGCGGGCTTCGAAAATACGCAGCGGGAGAAGACCGCCGGGAAACAGCACCGTGTGCAGCGGAAACAGCGGCAGTTCGGTGGGCAGCGGCGGCAGCGGCGAGAGAGCGATGTCTTCTTGCATGAACGGTTGGAGCAGACGGCGGCAAGACTTTCGCATGGCGCCGCGCAAGCCGTATCCGTGCATCCTGCCGGACCGGCTCGGCGCGCATGGCGCGCGGTTCAGCCCTCTACGGCCAATTCGCGGTGGCGCACCAACACATTACCATGCGCGCGGAAGTACGTGGCGAGCCGCTCGGCGATATACACCGAGCGATGCTGGCCCCCCGTGCAGCCGATCGCCACCGTCAGGTAGCTGCGGTTGTCGGCAATGAAACTCGGCAGCCACTTTTCGACGTACGCGCGGATGTCTTCGGCCATCGCCAGCACCATCGGCTGGCTTTGCAGGAAATCGATGACGGGTTGGTCGCGGCCGGTCAGCGGGCGCAACTGCGTGTCGTAGTAGGGATTGGGCAGCGAGCGCACGTCGAAGACGAGGTCTGCATCCGTCGGTACTCCGTGCTTGAAGCCGAACGATTCGAACATCAGCGTGATGTCGTGCGGCTCGTCACTGATGAATTCCTTGATGTACGCGCGCAGGGCGTTGGTGCGCAGCGTACTGGTATCGATGCGGTGTGCCGGGTCGGCCAGCGGGCTGAGCAGCTCGCGCTCCATCTCGATGGCTTCGATGAGCGACGTGTCGGCGCCTTTCGGTGCTTGCGGCGGTTCGGCGCTCGCATGCGCAGATGCGGGGCGACCGTTGCGGATGGAGAGTGGGTGGCGGCGGCGTGTTTCGGAGTACCGCTGCACCAGCGCATTTGTGCTGGCGGTCAGGAACAGCATGCGCACGTCGTGTTCCTTGCGCAGCGTCGTGATGGTCTCGGGCACCTTGCGCAGCGATTCGCGGCTGCGGATGTCGGTGGCAACGCCCAGGTGCGTGTAGCCCTGGTCCGCCAGATAGCGCGCCAGTTCGGGAATGAACTGCGCGGGCAGGTTGTCGACGCAGTAGTAGCCTGCGTCTTCGAGCACGTTCAGGGCGACCGATTTCCCTGAACCCGAAACACCGGTGATGAGAATGATCCGCATGCCGCGAGGATAGCATCCCTCTGTGGCAAACCAGCGACCAAACAAAAAGGCGGCCTGGGTGGCCGCCTTTCTGGCACTGCGCTAAGCCGATGCTCAGCTGCGGTTCTCAGCCCTTGAGGCAGTCGCTCTGGGCCTTCTTGTACTCATCGCCCTTCTTGCCCTTGTTGGCCTTGGAGCAGGCGGCCATTTTTTCCTGCTGGGTCATCGGGGCGGCCGCCGGGGCAGCATCGGTCTTGCCGGACAGGCAATCGCTCTGGGCCTTCTTGTAGTCGGCGCCCTTCTTACCCTTGTTGGCCTTGGAGCAGGCGGCCATCTTCTCTTGCTGCGAATTCTTGGCTGCCGGGGCGGCTGCGGTTGCGGCCGGTGCAGCAGCGGCCGGTGCGCTACCTTGGGCGAAAGCCTGGCCAGCCAGGAACGGGAGCGCCAGGGCGCAAGCGGCAATCAGTTGTTTCATCGTCGTGTTCTCCTTGGGTACCGTCAGAAGAGCGGGGCAGACAAGCCGCCGCGCTCGCGATGAACGCCGCCGCGTGCGTGCCCGGCGCATTCCCCTCCACAACGGGGCGGGGGCATGTCGGGTTGACGTTTCTCGACAAAACTAGGGTAAAACCCCTCGAATTGCGAAGCTTTGTAACGACTTTGTTAAAGCAACCGGCCCTGGGGCGAGTGTGACGCCGCTTCGGCCTGCATGGCAGCGCGCTGGCGGTCCATGAAGTCGCGCAGCGTGTCGATGCCGCGCAGGCGCAGGATGGTGTTACGCACGGCAGCCTCGACCAGCACGGCCAAGTTGCGGCCGGCCGCCACCTGGATCTTCACCATGTGGATCGGCAAGCCGAGCACGTCGAGGTACTGAGAATCCAACGGCAGGCGTTCGAACTCGCCGTCGTTGCGGCGCACAAGCTGCACGATCAGCTTGATCTTCATTTTTCGGCGCACGGCCGTCTCACCGAAGATCGTCTTGATGTCGAGCAGGCCCAGGCCGCGCACTTCCAGCAGGTTCTGCAGCAGCGGCGGGCAGCGGCCTTCGATGAAATCCGGCCCCAGACGCACGAAGTCGACCGCATCGTCGGCCACCAGGCCATGGCCGCGCGAGATCAGCTCCAGGCCGAGTTCGCTCTTGCCCAGCCCCGAATCGCCCATGATGAGCACGCCCATGCCGAGGATGTCGAGAAACACCCCGTGCATCGTCACACGTGGTGCCGAGATGCGCGACAGGTACAGACGCAGGTGGTCAATGACGGCCGCCGACGAAATCGGCGAGGTGAACAGCGGCGTGGATGAACGCGTGCAACGCAGTTCCAGATCGGGCGGGGGATCCACGCCGTCAGCCACCACCAGGAAGGGCGGTTCCAGCAGGATCAGCTCACCCATCTGGCGCTTGCGGTTTTCTTCCGACAAGCGCTGGTAGTAGGTGATCTCGGGCTTGCCGAGCACCTGAATGCGGTTCGGGTGGATGAGGTTCAAGTGCCCAACCAAGTCCGCCGCCGAGGTGGCCTCCTTGGCGAAATCCACATCGAACGCGCGGTCCGCGCCTTCCAGGCCAGCGACCCACGACAGCTTCAGGTCAGCTGCGTTGTCGTCGAAGATCGATTGGGCGGTGACGCCGGTCAGTTCCATAGCAGGGCGCGGTGATGCCGCTGGGCGGTGCGCATTCGCAATCGGTTGCGTTGCTGCGCCGATTGCGCCGCGCTCAGGGCCGCCAGTCGGTCAGTAGCTGGTGAATCGCCTCGGGCGACGGCTGGGTGGCGAGGCCTTCGCGCATGTCGCGATCGGACAGCAGCTGGGCAATTTCGGAGAGGATCTCCAGATGCTGCTGGGTGGCCTGTTCCGGCACCAGCAGGAAGATCAGCAGCGAGACGGGCTTGCCGTCGGGCGACTCGAACGGCACCGGCTCGGCCAGGCGCATGAATGCTGCCAGGGGTTGCTTGAGCCCCTTGATGCGGCCGTGCGGGATGGCTACGCCGGCACCCAGCCCAGTGGAGCCGAGCGATTCGCGCGCGAACAGGTTGTCAGTGACGACCGCGCGGGCGACGCCGTGGTTGTTTTCGAACAGCAGACCGGCCTGTTCAAAGACCCGCTTTTTGCTGGTTACGCTGACGTCGAGGGCAATATTCCCGGGCGGCAGCAGTTTGGCCAAGCGATTCATGTGCAATGCGTGAAATGAGCGGCGTCCTTCTGCACCAAAGTGGCGCGGACAATCGGGTCATTATAGACCACGTGCCGCGCGGCTTTGTGCGACGCACCAGCGGTGTGCCGCGCAGGCAGAAGGCGAATCCCCCAAGGCTGCGGATCAGTCGGTGCAGGCAAATGGCGCCTGAGCATCGACCCTGTTGTTGCCAGCATGGCGGCAAAACCCACGCCACGCCCGGCATTCATACTTTCGTCAGATTTTAGCCCGACTTAATTCGGATGCAATCGGATTCGTCGGGAATGCACCACGGCATAAAAAAACCGCGCCATCTGAGGGCGCGGTCTTTTGCGGTGCGGATTGCTATTGCTGCATCTGCACGGCCTGGAAGGCCTGGTGCTTCACGCTGTCGCGATCGTGCCCTTGCACACGATCCTTGTACTTGATGACCTGCCTGTCCAGCTTGTCGACCAAGAGGTCGATGGCCGCATAAAGATCTTCATGGTGTGACTCGACGAAGACGTCCTTACCTTTGAGGTGCAGGTTGATTTCCGCGTACTGGCGACGGTCCTTCTCCTTGTGGTTATCGACCGATAGCAACACGCTGACGCCAATCACCTGATCGAAGTGCCTGATCACACGCTCCAGTTTCGTTTCCACGTATTCACGCAACGGTGGCGTGATGTCCAGGTGGTGTCCACTGAGTTTGAAGTTCATAGCGGTTCTCCTTCTCACGGATGGGCCGCACCGGAATTGCCCGCGATGCGGCTACAAAGACTTGCGCAGATTCACTGCAGGGATCTTGAGGGCTTCGCGGTATTTGGCCACCGTCCGACGGGCCACCACGAATCCTTGTTCGCCTAACAGCTCGGCAATTCTGCTATCGGACAGAGGATTCTTCGGGTCTTCGGCTCCTACAAGTTGCTTGATGAGCGCGCGTATCGCAGTGGATGACGCGGCCCCGCCGGTTTCCGTCGATACATGGCTGCCGAAGAAGTACTTCAGCTCAAACGTCCCCATGGGCGTTGCCATGTACTTGTTTGTCGTCACACGGGAGATCGTGGACTCGTGTAGGCCCAGCGTATCAGCTATTTCCCGCAAAACCAAGGGGCGCATGGCGATTTCGCCGTGCGTGAAAAAGCTCTTTTGACGTTCGACAATGGCTTGCGAGACACGCAGGATCGTGTCGAAGCGCTGCTGAATGTTCTTGATCAGCCAACGAGCTTCCTGCAGCTTCTGCTGCAGATTGGCGGCGCCGGTTTCACCACGGCTGCTGCGCAGAATCTGCGCATACATGTCGTTGATGCGCAGGCGTGGCATGACGTCCGGATTCAGTTGCGCCATCCAGCCAGCATTGGTCTTGCGAACGACAACATCGGGTACCACGAAGTCGGCTTCTGCGCGGCCGAATGCGTGTCCTGGGAATGGCGCCAGCGAGCGAATCAGTTCATGCGCTGCCTTCAGCGCGGGCTCATCGACGGACAGTGCCTTCTTCAGTCGTGTGTAGTCGCGCGCAGCGAGCAGTTCGAGATGCTGGTTGACGATGATGAGCGCGAGCGCCTTCGCTGGTGAGTCGAGCCGATGCAATTGCAGTGATAGGCACTCGGCTGCCGAGCGCGCACCGATGCCCGGCGGGTCGAAGCTCTGCAGCATGCGCAACGCGGCTTGCAGTTCATCGATTTCGACTTCGAGCTCCGCGGGCAGGTCACCAAGAATCTCGTCGAGCGTGGCTGAGAGATAGCCCTCATCGTCGAGCGATTCGATCAGGAAGATGACGAGACCCCTGTCACGCATCGACAGCTTGAGCGGCGCGAGCTGCTCCATGAGGAATTCGCGCAGGCTTTGTTCGGCTTCGCGCAACTGCAGCGGGGCGCGATCGTCTTCATCGGATTGCGGCTTGCGGGCGAAGTCGTCGAGGCTCCAGTCAGAGCGGTCGGAGCCGTAATCGCTGTCGAAATCGGCGCCGTTGTCGTGGCCGTCGTAGCTGTTGTCCGGGGCGTCGGAGTTGTCTGCGCCGTTGGGCGAAGGCGGCGGTGATTCGGTGGGTAGCGGCGTAGCGCTGTTGTTTTGCAGCGCGTTGACGGAGCCGTCCGAGCCGATGCGCGCGGAGGTGTCGAGCCACTCGTTTTCCCGCTCCAGCAGCGGGTTTTCGGTCAGGGCCTGTTCAACTTCCTGCTGCAGTTCGATGGTCGACAATTGCAGCAACCGGATGGACTGCTGCAGCTGCGGCGTGAGCGCAAGATGCTGAGAGAGACGGAGCTGGAGCGACTGTTTCATGCGGGCTATTCTATGCCCAACAGTCAGTCGATGGAACGGATTTTGCTTTAAGGTGCGGGTTTGCCACGTCCTTACGACGTAAGCGCCGTGCGAGGCTTACATCCGGAAGTTGTCGCCCAGATAGACCTTGCGCACATCCTCGTTTTCGATGATCTGCTCGGGCATGCCGGCGGCGAGCACCGTGCCTTCGCTGATGATGTAGGCGTGATCGCAGATGCCCAGGGTTTCGCGCACGTTATGATCGGTGATCAGCACGCCGATGTTGCGGTCTTTCAAGAAGCTGACGATGCGCTGGATTTCGCCCACGGCGATCGGGTCCACACCGGCAAACGGTTCATCGAGCAGGATGAAGCGCGGCGACGAGGCCAGTGCCCGGGCAATTTCCACGCGGCGACGCTCACCGCCCGAGAGCGACAGTGCGGGGTTGTCGCGCAGGTGGGCGATCTGCAGATCGTCGAGCAGGCCGTCGAGGCGGCGGTTGACCTCGTCTTGCGAGAGCTTCTTGCCATCCTGCTCCTGCAGCTCGAGCACGGCGCGGATGTTCTCCTGCACGTTGAGCTTGCGGAACACCGAGGCTTCCTGCGGCAGGTACGACAGGCCCATGCGCGCGCGCTGGTGGATCGGCAGGCGGCTGATGTGCTCGCCGTCGAGCACGATGTCACCGGCGTCCAGCGCCACGAGGCCCACGATCATGTAGAACGACGTGGTCTTGCCCGCGCCGTTGGGGCCGAGCAGGCCGACCACTTCACCGCTCTTCACATCGAGCGATACGTCCTTGACCACCGTGCGCGTGCCGTAACGCTTCTTCAGATGGCGTACGACCAGCGTGCTGGAGGTCGTGGCCTGCGGAGCGGCGGTCTTGGGGGCGAGGGTAGTTGCGGACATAGGCGAAACGAAAAGACAGGCGTGCGGATCAGGGCTTGGCGGCAGGCGCGGGCGTACCCGGTGCGCCCGGTGTGCTGGTGCGCGGCGCGAGAACGGCGCGAACGCGGCCCGACGGGTTGGCGGCGGTTGTGTTCTCCGGGCCGCCCGAGGCTGTGTAGAACTCCTTCTGGCCGTCGTACGTGATGACGGCGCCGCGGATCTCGTCGAGCTGCGTGGCGCCCTGCAGGCGTTCCATGCGGGCGCGCGTGATCAGCTTGGAGATCTCTTGCTTGCCGTCGTATTCGATGCGTTCGCCCCAGCCCTGGATGTATTCGTCGACGTTGTCGCGCTTCTGGCGCATGAACGCCAGATTGCCCGGCTTGGAGGTGGCGATGGCGTAGTTGTAGCCTTCCGGATCGGTACGCAGATCGGCCTCGTCAGAGCGCAGCACCATGGTGCCCTTGGTCAGCACGACGTTGCCGGTCAGGTGGTAGACCTGCTTCAGGTCGTCATAGCTGGCGTTGTCGGCTTCGAGCACCAGCGGCTTGTCGCGGTCGGCGCGCTCGGCATGCGCGGGCAGGGCCGGGAGCAGCAACATGGCAACGGCTTGGGCGATGACAAGGCCGGCGGCACGGAGGGAGTCGGTCATGGAAATCAATTCAGAGAAGAGCGCGGTCGATGGGCGTGGTCAGGGGCGGGGTGAGCGCAGTTTACTGTCTACTGCTTCGGCGTCCCCAGCCCTTCGATCCGGCCGCGCACATTGCCCAGCAATTGTACTTGGCGCGTCACGTTGTTGAAGGTGAGGCCGTTGGCGTTCATGACCGACGGCCCGCGGTGCAGTTCGACCGGCTTGTCGGTGCGCACGATGTCGTCGTTGAGCAGCACCTGGAAGTAGGTCGAATCGGCGGTCATCAGCGGGTCCTGGCGCGGGTCAGGGCCTTGTGCGCGGACGACCTTGGCATTGTTGTACAGATCGATGATGGTGCCTTCGCCGTTCATCTTGCCGAGGTCAGCGCGGGCGGTCACCTGCGGGCGGTCGGGTGCGTATACGCGCAGCGCCGGGAAGGTGACGTTGTAAGTCAGGTCGTCCTCATAGTGGTTCATGTGGACGCCGGTGAAGCGGTATTTGGTCACGCCTTTCTCGTCCAGCGCGGTGGCCGAGACGCCGTCCATCATGTAATCGGCCACGTGGCGCTTGGGCTGGTTGGCGGCTTCGTCGGTTTGCGGGGTGTTGACCTGCACCAGCAGGAACGTGACACCGCAGACGACCGCCATCAGCAGGATCGGCAGCCCGCGCAGCATGATCTGCAGCACGGTGGAGACGAGGCGTTGGGAGCGTTCGCTGGCCATGGGGTCAGAAAGTTTGCGGGGCCTGCAGTGGGGTTGGCAGCATTTGGGCGAGCAGGTTGTCGTAGGCGCCCTGGGCCTTGAGGATCAGGTCAGCCACTTCACGCACGGCGCCGCGGCCGCCAGTCGCCTGGGCGACATAGTGGGCGCGGTTGCGCAGTTCGATGTGGGCCTGGGCGGGGCAGGCGGCAAAGCCCACCCGCGCCATCACCGGCAGGTCGGGCCAGTCGTCGCCCATGTAGCCGGCATCCTGCGGTTGCAGTTCAGTGGCAGTCAGCAGGTGGGCAAACGCCTCGCGCTTATCGGCTACGCCTTGGTACAGATGTTCGATGCCGAGTTCCCCGGCGCGCCAGGCCACGATCTCGGATTGCCGGCCGGTGATGATGGCCGGCGTGATGCCCGCCTGGGCCAGTAGCTTGATACCGTGGCCGTCGAGCGTGTCGAAGGCCTTGCTGATCTCGCCCTCGGGGCCGACCAGCAGGCAGCCGTCGGTCAGCACGCCATCCACATCGAAAATCATCAGGCGCACGCGCGCGGCGCGTTCCATCGCTTGTGGAAAGCATGCGTCGATGTTGCTGTGGACGGGGGATTCAGCCGGGGTGGACATCAGCGAAGTGTCAGGCTCAGATGACCTTGGCGCGCGTCAGATCGTGGATGTGCAGGGCGCCCACCAGCATGCCGGCGGCATCGACCACCAATAGCTGGTTGATGCGGTGCGTTTCCATGACTTCAACGGCCTCGACGGCAAGCTGGTCCGGGCCGATCGAGCGCGGGTTGCGGTGCATGACCTCGGCCATCGGTACGGTACGCCAGTCGCGTGGGGTTTCCAGTAGGCGGCGCAGGTCGCCATCGGTGAAGACGCCCACGGCGTGGCCGTCGGCGTCGACCACGGCGGTCATCGCCATGCCCTTGCGGGTGATTTCCATCAGCGCCTGCGACAGCGGCGTGTCTTCCAGCACGCGCGGCACGGCATCGCCGGCGCGCATGACGTCACGCACGTGTGTGAGCAGCTTGCGGCCGAGCGAGCCGCCCGGGTGCGAGCGGGCGAAGTCTTCCGCGCCAAAGCCGCGTGCATCGAGCACGGCCACGGCCAGCGCATCACCCAGCGCGATCTGGGCGGTGGTGCTGGCCGTCGGCGCCAGGTTCAGCGGGCAGGCCTCGACGTCGACGTGCGAATTGAGCACCACATCGGCATGCTTGCCGAGGGAGGATTCCGGGTTGCCCGTGACGGCGATCAGCTTGGCGCCCAACCGCTTGATGAGCGGCAGGATGGCGTTCAGCTCCGATACCTCGCCGGAGTTGGAAAAGCCGATGAAGACGTCGTCACGCGTGACCATGCCGAGGTCGCCATGGCTGGCTTCTGCCGGGTGCACGAAAAAGGCGGGCGTGCCGGTCGAGGCCAGCGTGGCTGCGATCTTGCGCGCAATGTGACCGGACTTGCCCATGCCCGAGACGACCACGCGCCCCGTGCAGCCGAGCACCATCTCGACCGCGCGGGCAAAGTCGGCGGACACTTGGGATTTGAGACCGAGTACGGCTTGCGCTTCGATGTCGAAGGTTTGCTGCGCCAGCGCAAGCGCTCGATCTGGGTTGAAATTCGCTATCATGGCGGCGAAGTATAACAACGATTGACACTGGTCTCGGCCGCTTGCCGCGCTTTGGGCCTGGGCTTGCGGGGAGTTGCGGAGCGTGCGGGCGCTCCGGTTTGCTGCGCCGCGGCATTCAGCTTTCAAACCACTTTTCTTCCCGTCGCCACGCCGTCATTTTTTGCTCTACGGCGTCCCGCGTATCGCGTTCTTCGTCTATACCCTGGCATCGGTCTTGCAGCGCGCTGCGTGCTGCCTGCGACATGTTTGCCGTGTGCACCGTCCTGATGCGCGGGTATCGTCCACCCTGTCCAACCCCTTTCGCCTGTTTTTTCGCGCTGCATGCATTCGCCGCTGGAACTCACCCTCGTGTTGTTGGCCGCCGCCGTGATCGGCGTGGTGCTGTTCCGCATGCTGCAGTTGCCGCCAATGCTGGCCTACCTGGTGGTGGGCGTGCTGATCGGACCGAAGGCGACGGGGCTGGAGTCCGATTCTGCGCAGACGCGCTACCTCGCCGAGTTTGGCGTGGTGTTTCTGATGTTCTCGATCGGGCTGGAGTTCAACCTCGCCAAGCTGCGCTCGATGCGGCGTCAGGTGTTTGGGCTGGGCGCGTCGCAGGTGGCGCTGACCATGCTGCTGACGGTGCCGATCACCATGCTGCTATCGCGCTGGTACCCGCTGTCGTGGCAGGCGGGCTTGGCGCTGGGCGGCGCACTGGCAATGTCGTCCACGGCCATCGTCTCGAAGATGCTGGCCGAGCGGCTGCAGCTTGAAACCGAGCACGGCCGCAACATCATCAGCGTGCTGCTGTTCCAGGATCTGGCCGTGGTGCTGCTGCTGATCGTGGTGCCGTCGCTGGGCAAGAACCCCACCGATCTGGTGTTGGCGCTGTCCATTGCGGCGGTGAAGATCACCGTTGCGCTGGTGCTGATCCTGTTCCTGGGGCAGAAGCTGCTGTCGCGCTGGTTCCACCTGGTGGCGGCGCGCCGATCGCAGGAACTGTTCATGCTGAACCTGCTGCTGGTGACGCTGGGCATGGCAGCGCTGACCGAGCGGCTGGGGTTGTCGATGGCGCTGGGTGCGTTTCTGGCCGGCATGCTGGTGTCGGAAACGCCGTACAAGCTGCAGGTGGAAGAAGACATCAAGCCGTTCCGCGACGTGCTGCTGGGCTTGTTCTTTGTGACGGTGGGCATGCTGCTGGACCCGCGCGTGGTGGTCGAGCACTGGGCGCTGGTGCTGGCGCTGGTGACCGGGCCGGTGCTGTTCAAGTTCATACTGATTGCTTTCCTTGCGCGTGGCTTTGGCTCGGGCGGTGGTGCGGCGATCCGCACGGCGCTGGGGCTGGCGCAGGCCGGCGAGTTCGGCTTCGTGCTGCTCAACCAGATCGACGGCATGCACCTGATCGACCCGGTGCTCGGCCAGGCCATTCTGGCGGCGATGCTGCTGTCGATGCTGATTGCGCCGTTCCTGATCCAGTACAGCGATGTGATCGCCATGCGGTTCTCGCGTACGGATTGGTTGCTGCAATCGCTGGCGATGACCAAGATCGCTGCGCAGAGCATTGCCACCGAGCGCCACGTCATCATTTGCGGCTACGGGCGCAGTGGCCAGAACCTGGCACACATGGTGGAGCAGGAAGGGATCGGCTACATGGCGCTCGACCTGGACCCGGATCGCGTGCGGGATGCCGCAGCGGCCGGCGAACATGTGGTCTATGGCGACGCGGCACGGCGTGAGTCGCTGGTGGCCGCGGGTATTCACCGCGCGGCGGCGGTGGCCATCACCTATGCGGATACGGCCTCGGCGCTGAAGGTACTGCACCACGTGCAGGCATTGGAGCCAACCCTGCCCGTGATCGTGCGCACGATTGACGATGCCGACCTCGACCGCTTGCAGCAGGCCGGCGCCACCGAGGTTGTGCCCGAGATCATCGAAGGGAGCCTGATGCTGGCGTCGCACGCGCTGGTGCTGCTGGGCGTGCCGCTGCGCCGCGTGGTGCGTCGGGCACAGGAAATGCGCGACGCGCGCTACAGCCTGCTGCGCGGCTACTTCCACGGCCAGGACGATGAAGAAGACATGCTCGAGCGCGACGCCGTGCGCCTGCATTCGGTGCCGCTGGCCAAGGGCTCACCCGCCATCGGCCGCAAGCTCGGCACGATGGGGCTGGAGACCTTCAAGACGTCGGTGACGGCGATCCGGCGCCAGGGTATCCGCGCGCTTGATCCGGACCCGGATACGGTGCTGGAGCTTGGCGATATCGTCGTGTTGCGTGGCACCCCCGAGGGGCTGCAGATGGCGGAGGAGCGGCTCTCGCCGCGTTGAATCTGGCGCGCTACTTCGCGAGCGCCTCCAGCAGCGGCCCGCGTGAGCGGCGTGGCGGCGGGGTGTCAGCCAGGCTTGGTGGCAGGCCCGCCAGCACGGCAGCGGCATCCAGCGAACGGATTGACACGCGCGTATCGGCCGGAATGCGCCCACCCTGCTGCAGCATCAGATACCGCAGGCAGCAGACGCGCAGGAACGAGGCGAAGTTGGCGACTTCGCCCCGGTGCTCCAGCAATTCGTCATACAGCTTGCTGATGAGCTGGCTGACCGTCAGGCCATCGCGCTGGCCAATTTCTTCCAGCACCTCCCAGAACAGGCACTCCAGGCGCACGCTGGTCGCCACGCCGTGCAGGCGCAGCGAGCGGGCCAGGGTGTCGTACGAGTGGGGATTGGCGCGGATGAAGATTTCGCACATTGCCGGGTCTCCCGAATAAGGCGCCCACGGATGAGCAACCGGCGGGCAGCCCGATCAGTGTAGAACCCGTGTCCCCAGGACTTCAAGAAACTGTGCCAGCCACGCGGGATGCGCCGGCCAGGCGGGGGCGGTTACCAGCTTGCCGTCGGTGTGGGCCTGATCGACGGGGATATCCTGGAATGTGCCGCCCGCTGCGGTGACTTCCGGACCACACGCCGGATATGCCGAACACGCCTTGCCCTCCAGCACGCCTGCCGCCGACAGCAACTGCGCCCCGTGGCAGATGGCCGCGATGGGTTTATCGGCGCGGGCGAAGTGGCGCACGATGTCGAGCACACGGGTGTTCAGGCGCAGGTATTCGGGCGCACGGCCGCCGGGCACGACGAGTGCGTCATACGCCGCCGGGTCAACCTCGGCAAAGGTGGTGTTGAGGGTGAAACGGTGGCCGGGCTTTTCGGAGTACGTCTGCGCCCCCTCGAAGTCGTGCACCGCGGTCGCAACGGAGTCGCCGGCGCGCTTGTCGGGGCAGACCGCATGCACCGTGTGGCCGACCATCTGCAGGGCCTGGAAGGGCACCATCACTTCGTAGTCTTCGACATAGTCGCCCACCAGCATCAGAATCTTTTTCGCCACGGTTGTCTCCTGTATGGTTGCGGTCTGCCCATTGTGGTGACGCGCCGCCTGCCGTGGGTGGTAGCCGGCTACTACACGCCGATTGCTGATCGTCTTTTCCCATTCCAGTCATGACCAACGTTCCTCACCATCAGGCGGCTTTGCTGACGCCGTCGTCCGTGCCTGCGTCCACCGAGCTGGGCGACGTGACGCGCTATCTGCGCGAGCGCATCCGCACCGTGCCGGACTGGCCGCAGCCGGGGGTGATGTTTCGCGATATCACGCCGCTGCTGCAGGACCCGAAGAGTTTGCGCGTGCTGGTGGACGTGTTCATCCATCGCTACATGGGGCAGGGGTTGAATCTGGTGGCGGGCATCGATGCGCGCGGGTTCATCCTGGGTTCCATCGTGGCGTACGAGCTGAACCTGGGCTTTGTGCCGATCCGCAAGAAGGGCAAGCTGCCGTTCACCACGGTGGCCGAGGAATACTCGCTCGAATACGGCAGCGCCACGGTGGAGATCCACGCCGACGCGTGCAAGCCCGGCGATCGCGTCTTGCTGATCGATGACCTGA
The DNA here is from genome assembly GCF_016429285.1 of Ralstonia sp. ASV6. Lineage (GTDB taxonomy): Bacteria > Pseudomonadota > Gammaproteobacteria > Burkholderiales > Burkholderiaceae > Ralstonia > Ralstonia flaminis. The sequence continues at coordinate 52,806 of NZ_JAELUI010000003.1, read as the reverse complement.
TCGCCACCGGCGGCACCATGATGGCGGGCAAGCGCTTGCTGGAGCGCCTGGGCGCTACGGTGGTGGAGGGCGCGGCGATTGTCGACCTGCCTGAACTGGGCGGCTCGCGCCTGCTGATCGAGGGCGGTCTGCCGCTGTTCACGGTCTGTCATTTCGACGGCCATTGACGTACCCGGACGGCCCTGAAGCGATGCATCCACGGCATACGCTCATGTGACAAAAATATGACACTTTGTGACCGTGCGCGGTAGCATGGTCGCTTCCGTTTTTTCTTCCATTGCCAGGAGGCGCCGATGCCCCATGTGCTGCTGTTTCTGCTGACCTCCATTGCCATCACGGTGATGCCGGGGCCGGACAACCTGCAAGTGATCGCACGTGGCGCAAGCCAGGGGCGCAAGGCTGGGCTGGCGGCGGCGGCCGGGTTTGCTTCGGGCTGCCTGTTCCACACAACGCTGGCGGCGCTCGGGCTGGCGGCGGTGCTGCAGTCTTCGCCCCTGGCGTTTCAGGCGATCCGCTGGCTGGGCGCGGCCTACCTGATCTGGTTGGGCGTGCAGGCGCTGCGCAGCAAAGGCAGTGTCGGCCTGAACAAGGGTGGCCTGCAGGTAGCGCCGGATCTGTGGCAGGTGTTCCGCCAGAGCGTGTTCGCCAACCTGCTCAACCCGAAGGTGACGCTGTTCTTTGTGGTGTTCCTGCCGCAGTTTGTTGATGCGCAGGCCGGGCATGCCGCGCTGCAGATGCTGTTGCTGGGCGGCGTGTTCATGGCGCAGACCGTCGTTGTGTTCAGTCTGTATGGCTGGTGCGCGGCTGCACTGGGCGGCTGGATGCGCCGCACGCCGCGTGCATCGCTGTGGCTGGATCGCGTGAGCGGTTGCATCTTCATCGGCCTGGGCCTGCGCGTTGCGCTGACCAAGTAAGCGCAACAGGAACCGATGTACACACTGCTCAAGCTGCTCTCGGGCGTGGCCCTGCTGGTCTGGGGCACGCAGACCGTCAAGGTCGGCATGCTGCGCTTGTATGGCGCGGACTTGCGCCGGTTGCTGTCGCGCAGCGTGTCGAACCGGTTCTCTGCGCTGCTGGCGGGCATTGGGGTGACGTGCCTGGTGCAGAGCAGTAACGCAACGGCCACCATTGTTGGAGCGTTCGTTGCGCAGGGGCTGATGGGCGTGTCTTCGGCACTGGCGATCCTGCTGGGTGCCAACGTGGGCACGGCGCTGATGGCGCAGGTGTTTGCGCTCAACCTGTCGTGGCTGTCACCGCTGCTGATCTTCTTTGGCGTGATCCTGCATCTGTCGCGCAAGGGCAGCCCGGTCGGGCACTTCGGGCGCGTGCTGATCGGCCTGGGGCTGATCATGCTGGCACTGGAGCTGATTGCGGTGGCGGCCAGCCCGATGGTCGAAGCCAACGCGCTGCGCGTGCTGCTCAGCTCCATCTCGGCCGATACGGGCCTGAACATGCTGATCGGCGCGGTGCTCACGCTGCTGTGCTACTCGAGCCTGGCGGTGGTGCTGTTCTGTGCCACGCTGGCGACCTCTGCGGCGGTGTCGGTCAAGGTGGCCTTTGCGATTGTGCTGGGCGCCAACATCGGCAGCGCCATCGCCGCATTGGCGACCACGCCTGCATCCAGCCAGGCAGCACGCCGGGCCACGCTGGGCAACCTGCTCTCGCGCGTGTTGGGTGCTGCGTTGGTGCTGCCGTTCCTGGGGCATCTGGCAGCGTTGGCGCCGCATGCGGGCGTGGCGTTGCAGCACGTGGTGGTGGCGTTTCATGTGCTGTTTAACGTGGCGTTGGCTGCGCTGCTGATTGGCTTCACCGACCAGATGGCTCGCCTGTGCACGCGCGTCCTGCCGGGTGGGCGGCATCTGGATGAGCTGGTCGCACCGCGCTATCTCGACCCGTCTGCGCTGGCCACGCCCACGCTGGCGCTGGGCAACGCCTCGCGCGAGGTGCTGCGCATCGGCGACCGTGTGGAGCAGATGCTGGAGAACACACTGCGCGTGCTCAAGACTGACGACGTGCGCCTGCTGCAGGCTACACGCGCCGTCGACAACGAGGTTGACGCACTCTACACAGGCGTCAAGTTCTACCTCACACAGCTCAGCCACGAGGCGCTGGACGAGCGCGATGGCAAGCGATGGGCCGACATCATCTCGGTCACCATCAACCTGGAGCATGCCGGTGACATCATCGACCGCCTGCTGCAGGATGTGCGCGAGAAGAAGATCGCGCACAAGCTGACCTTCTCCGAGGCCGGCTTGCTGGAGCTGGAAGACATGCATACGCAACTGGTCGCCAACCTGAAGCTGTCGATGTCGGTATTCCTGATCGGCGACTTGCCCAGTGCCCAGCGGCTGATGCTGCAGAAGGTGCACTTCCGCGATCTGGAGAAGCGCTATGCGCGCAGCCACCTGGCGCGCGTGTCGGAGCAGACCGCCGAGAGCATCGAGACCAGCTCGCTGCATCTGGACATCATCAGTGACTTCAAGCGTCTGAATTCGCTGTTCTGTGCGGCTGCGTATCCGGTGCTGGATGCCGCGGGGGCCCTGAACCGCAGCCGCATGAAGGATGCTGAGGAAGTCGAACCGGAAGCGGCCGCCGGGCATTAGCCGATCGCCTCGCCAAAGACAAAGCGCAGCCGAAGCTGCGCTTTTTTCTTGGGCTTACCTGCGCGCCTTACTTGCGTTTGAGTAGCGGTGCGAGGTACTTGCCGGTAAAGCTGGCCTTGCTCTTCGCCACATCTTCCGGCGTGCCTTTGGCGATGATCTGCCCGCCACCCGCGCCACCTTCCGGCCCAAGGTCGAGCAACCAGTCGGCCGTTTTGATCACGTCGAGGTTGTGCTCAATGATCACGATCGTGTTGCCGTGGTCGCGCAGCTTGTAGATGACCTTGAGCAGCAGCTCGATATCGTGGAAGTGCAGGCCGGTGGTCGGCTCATCCAGGATGTAGAGCGTGCGGCCGGTGTCGCGCTTGGACAGCTCCAAGGACAGCTTCACACGTTGCGCCTCACCACCCGACAGCGTCGTCGCCGATTGCCCCAGGCGGATGTAGCCCAGTCCCACATCGAGCAGCGTCTGCAGCTTGCGGCGCACCACCGGCACCGGCGCGAAGAACTCGTGCGCCTGCTCGACCGTCATCTCCAGTACTTCGGTGATGTTCTTGCCCTTGTAGAGCACTTCGAGCGTTTCGCGGTTGTAGCGCCTGCCGTGGCACACGTCGCAGGGTACGTACACGTCGGGCAGGAAGTGCATCTCGACCTTGAGCACGCCATCGCCCTGGCAGGCCTCGCAGCGGCCGCCCTTGACGTTGAACGAGAAGCGGCCTGGGTCATACCCGCGCTCCTTGGCCGACGGCACGCCCGCAAACAGTTCGCGGATGGGCGTGAACAGGCCCGTGTACGTGGCAGGGTTCGAACGCGGTGTACGGCCGATCGGCGACTGATCGACGTTGATGACCTTGTCGAAATGCTCCAGCCCGTCGATGCGGTCGTGCGCCGCAGGCTCCGGCGTCGAACCATACAGATGGCGCGCCACCGCGTGATACAGCGTGTCGTTGATCAGCGTGGACTTGCCCGAGCCCGATACGCCCGTAATGCACGTCAGCAGCCCGATGGGGATGTCCGCCGATACGTTCTTCAGGTTGTTGCCCGAAGCGTTGATGATGCGCAGCCAGCGTTCCTCATCGGGTGCGGTGCGCTGCTTGGGCACCTCGATGCGGCGCTTGCCAGAGAGGTATTCGCCCGTGAGCGACGCGGGCGATTGCTCGACCTGCTTGGGCGTGCCCTCGGCGATGATCTGGCCGCCATGCACGCCGGCGCCCGGGCCGATGTCGACCACGTAGTCCGACGCGCGGATCATGTCTTCATCGTGCTCGACCACCAGCACTGAGTTGCCGAGATCACGCAGGTGCTTGAGCGTGCCGATCAGGCGATCGTTGTCGCGCTGGTGCAGGCCGATCGATGGCTCGTCTAGCACGTACATCACGCCGGTCAGGCCTGAACCGATTTGCGAAGCCAACCGAATGCGCTGCGCCTCGCCGCCCGAAAGCGTATCGGCGCTGCGCTCCAGCGACAGGTAATCGAGCCCGACATTGTTCAGGAAGTTCAGCCGCGCTGTGATCTCCTGGACGATCTTGTCGGCGATCTCGCGCTTGGCGCCGTGCATGTTCAGCGTCAGGAAATACGTGAGCGCATCGCGCAGCGGCCAGCCGTTGATCTCGTAGATGCCGCGTGCCTGGTCGGCCTCGCCAATCTTGACGAAGCGGGCCTCGCGGCGCAGGCGCGTGCCCTGGCACTCAGGGCAGGGCTGATTGTTCTGGTACTTGGCCAGCTCTTCACGCACGGCGATGGAGTCGGTCTCTTTATAGCGGCGCTCCAGGTTGGGGATGATCCCCTCGAACGCATGCTCGCGCACGGTGGTCTTGCCGCGCTCGTTGATGTACGTGAACGGAATCTGCTGCTTGCCCGAGCCGTGCAGCACGATCTGCTGTATCTCGGGCGGCAGGTCTTCAAACGCCACGTCGATGTCGACGTCGTAGAACACTGCCAGGCTCTGCAGCATCTGGAAGTAGAACTGGTTGCGGCGGTCCCAACCCTTGATGGCGCCCGAGGCCAGCGACAGGTTCGGGAAGGCCACCACGCGCTTCGGATCGAAGAAGGTGATCTGGCCCAGACCGTCGCAATGCGGGCACGCCCCCATCGGGTTGTTGAACGAGAACAGCCGCGGCTCCAGCTCCTGCAAGGAGTACGAGCAGATCGGGCAGGCGAACTTGGAGCTGAAACCGTGCTCCTTGCCTGTGTCCATTTCCAGCGCGATGGCGCGGCCGTCGGCCAGGCGCAGCGCGGTCTCGAACGATTCGGCCAGGCGCTGCTTGAGCTCCGGGTTGACCTTCACGCGGTCGACCACGACTTCGATGCTGTGCTTGTCGTTCTTCTTCAGCTTGGGCAGGTTGTCGACTTCGTAGACTTTCGCTTCGGCCTCATGCGCCGTGCCGCCGCCCGAGCGGATGCGAAAGCGCACGAAACCCTGCGCCTGCATCGCTTCAAACAGATCGACGTGCTCGCCTTTGCGGTTGGCGACCACGGGCGCCAGGATCATCAGCTTGGTGTCGGCCGGCAGCGCCAGCACGGCGTCGACCATCTGCGACACGCTCTGTGCTTCCAGCGGTTGGCCGTGGTCGGGGCAGTAGGGCGTGCCGGCGCGCGCATACAGCAGGCGCAGGTAGTCGTGAATCTCGGTGACGGTGCCCACCGTCGAACGCGGGTTGTGGCTCGTTGCTTTCTGTTCGATGGAGATGGCTGGCGATAGACCTTCGATCAGGTCAACGTCGGGTTTCTCCATGAGCTGCAGGAACTGCCGGGCATACGCTGAGAGCGACTCCACATAGCGCCGCTGCCCCTCCGCATACAGCGTGTCGAACGCGAGCGACGACTTGCCAGAGCCCGACAGCCCGGTGATGACCACCAACTGGTTGCGCGGCAGATCAAGGTTGATGTTCTTCAGGTTGTGGGTACGGGCCCCACGAATCTTGATTTCGTCCATGTGCGGCTTGGCGCTGAGGACCACCCGCCCAGATTGGGTGCAGCAGTCAGCGGAGGGGGTGGAAAAGGGTAAGCCTGCTAATATACCGAACTTCGGTTTTGCGGGTACCCGGCCCCAGATGGGGCAGTCCGAAAGATCGTTCAAGTGTCCTTGCCGCCGCTTTTTTGCGGCGGTTTCTGCACCCTGTTTCCGACTCCCCATCCATGACTTCCGCTTCCGGCCGCATGACCGGCCTTGAGCTGCGCGCGGCGGCCTCGCTGGCCGGCATCTTTGCGCTGCGCATGCTGGGTTTGTTCATGATCATGCCGGTCTTCGCTGTGTTCGCGAAGACGCTACCCGACGGCAACAACACCCAACTCGTCGCCTTCGCCATTGGCGTCTATGGCCTTACGCAGGCGATGCTCTATATCCCCTACGGCTGGCTGTCGGACCGCTTCGGTCGTAAGCCTGTCATCGTGACGGGGCTGGTGATCTTTGCGGTGGGCAGCTTGGTGGCGGCGTTCTCGCACAGCGTGGCGGGCATTGCCGTTGGGCGAGCCATTCAGGGCGCGGGGGCGATTTCTTCTGCGGTGATCGCCTTCGTGGCCGACCTCACGCGCGAAGAGCACCGCACCAAGGCCATGGCCATGATCGGCGGCAGCATCGGCGTGTCGTTTGCCGTGGCCATCGTGAGTGCGCCCATCATCTTCCGCTGGGTGGGCATGCCGGGCATGTTCCTGGCGATTGGCGTGCTGGCCGTCATCGCTATCGGCGTGGTGCTGTGGGTGGTGCCCAATGCGCCGCGTCCGCCCGAGCACGTCAAAGCGCCGTTCCGCGAGGTGCTGCACAACCCTGAACTGCTGCGCCTGAACTTTGGTGTGTTCGCCCTGCATGCCACCCAGACGGCGTTGTTCGTCGTGCTGCCGCACATGCTGGAAGCCGCTGGCCTGCCAGTCGACTCGCACTGGAAGATCTACCTGCCGGTGATGGGTGTGTCGTTCGTGCTGATGGTGCCGGCCATCATTGCTGCGGAAAAGCGCGGCAAGATGAAGATCGTGCTGCTGTCTGCCGTGGCGCTCGTCATGGTGGCGCAACTGGCGCTGGGCGAGGTGCATCCGACGCTGACCGCGCTGTCGATCGCGCTGCTGGTGTACTTCCTTGGCTTCAACGTGCTGGAGGCATCGCAGCCTTCGCTGGTGTCGAAGTACGCACCGGGTGTGCGCAAGGGCGCGGCCATGGGCGTGTACAACACGACGCAGGCATTGGGGCTGTTTGCGGGCGGTGCCGGCGGCGGCTGGATTTTGCTGCACGCGGGGCAGCATGCTGTTTTCCTGACATGCGCTGGCCTCGCGCTTGCGTGGCTTATAATTGCCAGCCCCATGCAGATGCCGGCTTTGCGCCGACACTAACCCGGGCCTACGGCGGCATCACTTCAATTACCTTCGGAAACTCATCATGGCGTCCGTCAACAAAGTCATCATCGTCGGCAATCTCGGCGCCGATCCAGAAACGCGTTACATGCCCAGCGGCGACGCCGTCACCAACATTCGCGTGGCGACCACCGACCGCTACAAGGACAAGGCCAGCGGCGAAATGAAGGAAGCCACCGAGTGGCACCGCATCGCCTTCTTCGGCCGCCTGGCCGAAATTGCCGGTGAATACCTGAAGAAGGGTTCGTCGGTCTACATCGAGGGCCGCCTCAAGACCCGTCAGTGGGAGAAGGACGGCCAGAAGCAATACAGCACCGAAATCGTTGCAGACCAAATGCAGATGCTCGGCGGCCGCGGTGAAGGCGGTGGCGGGCAGGGCGGCGGTGGAGGCGGTTACTCACGCGGCGGCGAAGGCGGCGGCGGTGGTGGCGGCTACGGTGGTGGCCGCAGCCAGCAAGGCGGCGGTGGCTATTCGCGCGGCGGTGAAGGCGGTGGCCAAGGCGGCCAAGGTGGTGGCCAGGGCGGCGGTGCACGTCGTCAGCAAGCGCCGTCGAATGGTTTTGAGGATATGGACGACGATATTCCGTTCTAGAACCTACTTCGTGTAATTTTTGTTGGTTGAAGCCCGTGTGCCTTGTGTCCACGGGCTTTTTGTTATTTGGGTTTCCCGCACTGCCAACAGACAGTTGAACACGGTGATGCGGTCGACAAGTCATCCCTGATCTGTCAGATTGCTGGTTCGTCATCCGCTCCGGCCCATTCTGGGCTGCGCGGCGCCACTTGGGAGTGTTTCGCATGTCCACGGAAGACCAGTCAGAACGCGTTTCCCTTGCCGTCGTTGCCGCTGTGGTCGGTGTTTTGCTGATCGGCGTGATCATCTATGCGGTGCGATTCATCAGCGGCCAGGACGCTGCGTCGGCGGGCGGTGGTGCTGCAACGGCAGCGTTGTCTACAGGTTCGTCGGCGGGCGAGCACACCACAGCGCCAGGTGCCATCGGGCTTGCCGGTAACGCGCAAAAGATCACCCTTAGCGGTGCCGTGCCCGACGAGGCGACGAAGGAGCGCCTGCTCAAGCCCGCACGCGTGCTGTGGGGCAAGGACAACGTGGTCGATCAGCTGACCGTTGCTGCGGGTGCGCCAGCCGTGTGGTGGCAGTCCCGCCCGGTTGACGTGCTGGCTCGCCTGAAGCAACTGGGCAGCTTTGATCTGCAGACCAGCGCGGAGGGCATGAAACTGACCGGTGTGGCGCCGAGCGAGGCGGTGCGCGCTGCTACTGGCGCCGTCGCACCGGGTTGGATCGCCAGCCAGTTGAAGTCGGACGTGGCATTGACCACCGATGCCAATGCAAGCACAGTCGGCGCGGCTGCTGCATCGGACAACCTGCTTGATGAGCGCATCGAGTTTGCTTCCGGCTCTTCGACGCTGCCGGAAGAGGCCAAGAGCCGCCTGAACGATATCGCCGGGTTGTTGAAGGATGACGACCGCACAATCGTGATCACCGGCCACACCGACAATCAGGGCAATGAGGACGCCAACCAGAAGCTGTCGCTCGAACGTGCCGAGTCGGTACGTGCGTACCTCACGGGCCAAGGTGTGCCGCAGGAACGCTTGCACGCGGCGGGGGCAGGGTCCAGCGTGCCGGTGGCGGACAACGCGAGCGCAGAGGGGCGTCAGCGTAACCGCCGCATTACCTTTGCGGTGGCCGCAAAGTAGATCGCGTTATCACGCGGTAGGCGTCGATATAAACCCGGCAGTCCATCACGGATGCCGGGTTTTTTACTGGCAGCGTCAATCGCTATCGCAAGGCTTCTTGAACACGTGCTTCACACCGCATTTGGTGGCATGCGCGGCGTTCTTCACGCCATGCCCAACCGCACGTGCGGCATTGGCCGTGGCATGGCCGGCTTCCTTGGCGGCGTGTCCGGTCTTTCTGGCAGCTTCCTTCGTGTCCTGCTTGATGTTTTCCTTCACCTCGGACAGATCGGCATGGGCCATGGGGCTGAGCAGCGCCAACCATAGCGCGGCAAGCGGCAACAGCGGGAACAGGCGACCTTTCACGGCGGGATTCCTCTCAAACAGATTCATACGGCGGACGCGTCGAGCACAACGGCGGCGCGGCCAGTGAGCAGCGTGCGCTCGGCGCAGCGCACGGTAAAGCGGTAAAGCACGTTGTTGCCGTCGCCGCTGATGCGCTCGACTTCAATGTCGAGCGGTGCGTCGAACGTATCGAGCCGCGCGACGTGTGCTTCAACACCGCGCACGCTGGCAAGAAAGCCCGCACGTGGACGCACACGCATGACGCCATGACGATGACTGGCGCATCTTCCACGCACCTCGTCCTGATCCCGAGCTACAACCCAGGCGTCAAGCTTGACGAGACCGTGCGCAACGCCCGCGCGCAATGGAGCCCCGTGTGGGTCGTGGTTGATGGCAGCACCGATGGCAGCGTCGAGCGCCTGCAGGCAATGGCCGCGCAACCGGGGCAAGGGTGCGGCCATTCAGGCCGGGCTTGAAGCTGCCGCCGCACGCGGCTTCACCTACGTGCTGACGATGGACTCCGACGGCCAGCACCCGGTGGACCTGATCCCCGCCTTCATGGCCGCCTCGCAGGCGGCGCCGGATGCCATGATCCTCGGGCAACCGGTGTTTGATGCCAGCGCGCCGCAATTGCGCGTGCAGGGGCGGCGTCTGTCGAACGTGTGCGCAGACCTTGAAACGCTATGGGCGGGCATTGGCGATACGTTGTTCGGATTCCGCGTGTATCCGATCGCGCCGCTGGTCGCCATCATGCGCCGGCACACCTGGATGCGCGGCTTCGACTTCGACCCCGAAGCGGCTGTGCGCTTGTGCTGGGCCGGTGTGCGGCCTATTCGGGTGGATGCGCCGGTGCGTTACTTCCGGGGGAGCGAAGGTGGTGTGTCGCACTTCCAATATCTGCGCGACAACATCCTGCTGGTGGGGATGCACTTGCGTCTGACGGCTGGTGGGCTGCTGCGTCTGCCCTGGCAGATCGCCCGGCGCTTGCAGCGGGGCTGGTAGAGACGACGCCGGCTTATGCGATGGCGCGTGCGCTGGTTCTGGCCTGGTTCAGCAGGACTTGCGCTGCAAGCCACGCCCGGGTGGCGGCAGTCGGATCGCCCACGGCGCGCGCATCGGCTGTGGCGCCGGAGAGCAGCATCACATAAATGCCTGCGAGCTGCCGCGCCGCATCGACGGGGACGATCTCCGCGAGGAGCGTTTCGATCATGTTGAGCAGGTCGTCGCGGTAGCGCACCGCCACATCGGTCACTTTGGGGCAGGTCGCGCCAAACTCGGCCAGCGCGCGCTCGAACAGGCAGCCGGCAAAATCCGGGCTGCGGAACCACGCTTCATACCAGTCGAAGATGCCCTTCAGGCGGGCCGTGACGTCAGACATGGTCGAAAGCTGCTCGGCCATGCTGTTCATGATGAAGGTGTAGCGCTGCTCCAGCACTTCCTTGATCAGGTCTTCCTTGCCGGAAAAGTGCCGATAAAGCGTCATGCGCGCAACGCCGGACTCGCTGATGATCCAATCGACGCCGACCGGGTAGAAACCGTGCCGGGAAAACAGCTCACTGGCCTTGTCCACCACTTGCTGGCGCTTGCTTGCGCGCATCGCGACCTCTCTTGATTGCCGGCTTGCATCTTAGCATCGGCCTCTTGCCGCATCCTGTGGATTTCGGCCACAGCCAAGCCATGCCCAGACTGTTGTTGCCTTGCCAGCTTTATGCTTTGGTAACACAACTGCACATAGTTGACGCTAAAGTAGACCGATCTATATCATGTGCCCGCAATTCGTAGGTGGGGCGGGAAAAAGAAGGCTTTGCGCGATCGGCTGGGGCATACCATCCGAGGCTGACAAAGCCTCTCAATCGATAGCAACAATAAAAAAGTAGGGGTCGACGAATGCGTAATCGTTTGCTGATGCTGGGGGCAGTCGTGTGGCTGGCCGCCTGTGCCCAGCCTCAACCGCCCAGCGATGTGGTGCGGATTTGCGACGATCGTGGGTGTGCCGATCGGCCCAAGGCTCAAGTGGCCTTTGATCAGGCGAATATCCCGGACGAAAACCCGCGTATCGCGGCCCTCAAGGAAGTCGCCAAACGAGAACCCAAGGCCGCCTATGACCTGGGTCTGCGCTATTTCCGTGGTGACGGCGTGCGCCAGGACAGCTACCAGGCGCTGGTGTGGATGCGCGAGGCTGCAGAGCACGGCAACCTGCAGGCGCAGAAGGCGCTGGGCGCGTTCTATCTGTTTGGCCTCGAAGAGATGGGCTCCGACCCGGCTGAAGCCGAAAAATGGCTCTCGATTGCGGTGAGCCGCGGCGACAAGGAATCCAAGAAACTGCTCGACGAAGCGCGCAAGGCGAAACAGTCGGAGCAGGACGACTACAAGTGGCGCACGCAGTGGCGCACCACCTATTACAACTACTGGTACTCGGGTTACCCGTATCTGGGCGTTTGGCGTCAAACGACCTGGTACTGGTACTGACCGGTAATCAGATAGCGAAAGCGTTATCGCGTTTTCAAGGCGCTTTGGGGAGGGGGAAAACTCGTCGTGCGCCTTGCCAAGGGGGGCTTATCGAGTCGAAGGACGCGTAAGCCGTGAATCGACTCAATTCGAGCCACAAAACAATATGAAAACCAATCTCTTCAGCCGCACTGCCAAGTTTGCAGGTGTGGCCGTCATCGCTGCATCCCTCGCCGCATGTGCCGGCGGTGGCATGGTGACCCCGGGCGGACAGAACGCCGGCGTGAGCGGTGCTGCAGCCGGCGGCTCCAGTGCAGGCGCAGATCCGACGCTCGAGCGTTGCGCCTCGCCCCTGGGCACGATCGCCATGGATGACGGCCGCAACGCCGACTGGTACGGCCAGTTCGGCAGCGCCACCAAGATCACCACGATCGATCCGCTGCTGCGTCTGGCTGTTCAGCAGTCCAACTGTTTCGTGATCACGTCGATCGGCAACCAGAAGACCGATGCACGCCTGTCGCGCATCACCGATCTGCAGCGCAACTCCGGCGAATACCGTGCTGGCTCCAAGCAACAGAAGGGCCAGCGCGTGGCGGCTGACTACTACATGGAGCCGCAGATCATCATCAACGACTCGCCGATCGGCGGTGTGGCTGGCGCCGTGGGCGGCCTGCTGGGCAACAGCGCGATTGCTGCGCTGGCCGGCAGCGTGAAGTCGAAGGCATCGGTGGTGACGCTGACGCTGTTTGACGTGCGCTCGGCCGTGCAGATTGCCGCAGCCGAAGGCAGCTCGACGGCCACCAACTACGGCGCTGTGCTGGCCGGCTTTGGCGGTGGCGTGGGCGGCGGTCTGGCAGGCTTCTCCAGCACGCCGGAAGGCAAGGCCACGGTGGTCGCCTTTATTGATGCCTGGAACAAGATGGTCGTTGCGCTGCGCAGCTACAAGGCTCAAGACGTGAAGGGTGGCCTGGGCCGTGGCGGTCAGCTCAAGGTCAACTGAGTGTTGAGCGGGGATTCACACAGAAGAGACGTCTAACCGTCCTGATGTGTCAAAGAAAAAGCCTGCGGCGGTAACGTCGCAGGCTTTTTTCTTGGCTGGGTGCCGTTGCGTCAGCGTGCGTCTTTGGGCCGATCGCCTTTGGGCCAATCTTTTGCGCGGTCGGCAAAGTCGGGGCGTGGCTGTTGGGTAAAGAATCCAGCCACGTCCACGGCTTCCTGTGCTGTGAGCGTGCCGCCCTGGCCCAGCGGCATGTTGTGCTTCACGAAGGGCGCAGCGGTGTACAGGCGCGCCATGCCCGCACCGATGTTGAACGAGTCCTTGCCCCACAGCGGCGGCATGAAGTAGCCGCCTTGCGGGTTCGGCATGCCCTGGCCCTCGGCGCCGTGGCAGGCAGCGCAACGCTGCGCATAGATCGCCTTGCCGTTCTCGCGATTCGGCACGAGCGTAGTGTCGATCTTCTCGAAGCCGCGACCGTTCACGTTGGTGCCCACGGGCACGCCGCTCGAGAGCCATTTCATGTACGAGAGGATGGCATTCATGTCCTCGCCGTCAAAGGCGATCGGCTTGCCGTTCATCGAGCGCTGGAAGCAATCATTCACGCGCTGCTGCAACGAAATGACGGCGCCGCTGCGCGAGCGGTATTCAGGAAACGCGGCAGTCAGCCCCACCCACGGCGCGGCGTATGGCGTGGTGCCGCCGTTCAGGTGGCAGCTCGTGCAGTTCAGGCCGTTGCCGACGTTATGGGGCAACTGGCGCTTGGTGTCGGTGAGGATCAGCTTGCCGCGCTTGATGGCGTCGCCCACGGGGCCGGCCGGGATGGTGGCTTCGTCGGGCACCGGCAGCGTGCTCGGTGTGGTTTGTGCGAATGCGGATGTGCTGACGGCCAGCGCCAATGCGGCGCCGAGTTTGCCAAGCGTCATGTTGCCCCCTGTGGGTTGGTTGTGTGTTGTTGTAGAGGTGTGCGCGGCTAGCGCTTGCGCTCGATTGCGCTGAAAACGGCCATGCCCGCCAGCATGGCAACGACAAAGCCGATGGCCTTGGGCACACCCGCGCCCAGCGCCACCAGTGCTGGCCCCGGGCAGAACCCTGCGAGGCCCCAGCCGACACCGAAGACCGCGCTGCCGAGCACAAGCCGCGTGGTGATGCACGTGGCCGACGGCCATTGGATCGACGTGCCAAGCAGCGAGCGCCCGCGCCGCCGCGCGATGAAGAAGGCGATCACCCCCACCGCAATCGCCCCGGCCATCACAAAGGCCAGCGAAGGGTCCCACTGGCCGAACAAGTCCAGAAAACCGAGTACCTTGGCCGGATTGGCCATGCCCGATACGATGAGCCCCGCACCAAACAGCAGGCCCGCGATCAACGCCATCACGATCGGCATGTCAGCCGCCCACCACGTGCCGCATCACGAACACGGTGACGCTGCCCGCTGCCATGAAGGTGAGCGTTGCCACCAGTGAGCGCACGGAGCCGCGCGACAACCCGCAGACACCGTGGCCGCTCGTGCAGCCGCCCGCGTAGCGCGTACCGATGCCGACCAGGAAGCCAGCGGCGATGACCTCGCCCCAGCCGGCAGAGATGTCGGGCACCACCGGTTGACCGAGCAGCGCCGCAATGACCGGCGCCCCCATCAACCCGGCAAGAAAGGCGATACGCCAATCCATGTCGCCATGCGGGCGCTGCAGCAGCCCGCCAATGATGCCGCTGATGCCGGCAATGCGTCCGTTGCCCAACACCAGCACGGCAGCGGCCAGCCCGATGATCAGGCCGCCAATCATGGCTGCGCCCGGCGTGAAATGCGCAAAGTCAATCGACATGGGAACAGAGGTGGGGGCGAAATCAATTCAGTCTCAAATAATATATAAATTTGTAGATTGTTTGTTGGTTCCCCACCAGGGATACGAAAGCATCCCGCGCGGAATGCCACGTCTTCAAGCGCGTGAGCGAGGCGCTGGCCTCCGTGCAGCCAGCGCACGCATCACAGTCGGATCACATAGCCTTCACGCGGGTGTGTACGCCCGGCGTGCAGCGCGGCGATGCGTGCTTGTGCTGCGGTCATGCCGTGCTCTTCGATCAGGGTGAGCCAGCCGTGCGCGGGTTCGCGTACGTGGTCGATGAAGCGTCGCTGTGCGGCGTTGAACTTCTCGGTGACGACGGCGGGGCCCCAGTCGGCGTTGCGCTTGCGGATCTGCACCGGCGCGAAATAGAACTGCGGTGCTGGGCCGGGCAGATCTTCGGATTGGATGAAATCCGTGTTCTGCGCGGAGCCCGCAAAGCAGTCGTACACCAGCGCGTTGCCAAGGTGCTCGTGCACGCGCCGGCGTAGCGCCGCATCACCGGAGAAGTCGACATAGAGCGTGGGGACATCGGTAGCGAGCGTACCGAGTGCATCGTAGGTGACGCTGTCGTGGTAGCACCCCAGGCCGTCGACGAAGGCGCGATTGCCGGCGGAGGTGAGTGCGGTGAGCGTGAGCCCCGGCGTGTCCTGCAGGCAGAACGCGGTGCCATACGCCGTTTTGCTGGAGGCGCTGGAGAACACCAGCCGCCGTGCGCCGAAGAAGGCGTTGTCCGAGAGAAAATCCGCCAGCATGAACGACGTGATGAACAGTGGCCGATACAGGATCTGGTAGTTCTCCAGCGTCGCGTCGTAGGCAGCATCCTGCGTCACGCGCGTGTACTGGTTGTAGGCGGAGACCAGCGCTTGGCGGTGCGCTGCGCCATCGTAGAAGCCACGCGGCGTTACCCGTTCTGGCTGCATGCGCAGGTGCGTGGCGATCGGGAAATAGCCGTAGAAGCGCTCGCCCACGTCAATGCCCTCCACCGTGGAGCTCACCACATCGGCAAAACCCCACACCGGCATGTGGCCCCAGCCGTCCTGCCCGGTGGGGAAGAACGACCAGTACTGCATGGCATCGCCAAAGGCCGCGTAGGTAATGTTGTTGGTGGTGAGCGCGAAGCGGTCCAGGCGCAAGATGACCTCGCCGGGGGCGGCCACGGGGGCCATATCGGCGCGTTCCAGCCGGCTTTCGTTTAGGGCATGCTTGTGCGTGAAGAGCCGCTCGTAAGGGGCGTTCTTGGGGGCGTTCATGGTGTCTCCTTCATTTTTGGGATCGATGGGCTGATGGCTTCACTCTATCGCCGGCAATCCGGCGCCGGGTTCGGAAATGCGCCGGCGGAAAACACTGCACCGGCAGGCCCCGCCAAGCCGCTGAAGCGGCCGTCGCAGCGCCGCGCAAAGTTCACCGTACAAGCCATCTATGACGCGTTTGTTCGGATTTGGCAGCGCGACGGGGCACAGGCTGCCACTACGCGCGCTGTTGCGCTGGAGGCCGGCTGCTCGGTCGGCACGCTGTACGAGTACTTCCCGAACAAGGAGGCGCTACTCTCCGGCTACGTGCGGCACACCATCGAGGTGCTGCTCGGGCGCATTGAGCGCGAGGTGATCGACCGTGCCGATTTGCCTTGGCGCGACCGCGTGCGCCATCTCGTGCGCCTGACCTGCGGTGATCAGGCGCTCGATCCGCCGTACTTCGACCACGCCATGTTGATGCGCGAAGACCGCATCGCCGAGCCCAAGCACCACCGGCGCTTCTTCGATGAACTGCGCGCCGCCTGGCGTCACGCACTGGATGCCTGTGCCGACCTGCCGACCCGGCCCGGGGACGCCTTGCTGCAGACATTGCTGCTGGCCATCTGGGGCGCCCGGCGTTACCGCGTGCTGTTGCCCGATGCGCCACCCGCACCCGACGTGTGGATCGGCGAGATGGAGCGGCTCTGCCTCGTTGCCTTGGCTGCCACGCAAGACGTTGCTTGATGTCGCATAGTGCCGACACTGTGTACAAACAAGGGTGCGAACCGATTGTCTGGGCAACGCATCCTCGCTAGGCTGGAATTTTGCTGTTGAGGGCCGCGCGATGAGTTGGCAGAACTGGGTCGTCTCATGGAAAGTGCGCCGGCAGATCAAGCGGCCGACCGAGCGGGAGCCCTTTGACCCTGTTGCCACGCGCATCGGCGCGGAGAAGCGGAAGATGCCGTCGCCGGTGGAGTTGCCGCCGGATTGGCGCATCGTGCCTGCCAGGAGCGGCCTGACCGGCGAGTGGATCGAACCTGCCGACCTCGACATGCTGGACGACCCACCACCCGTGGTGCTCTATCTGCACGGCGGCGGCTACTTCTTCTGCAGCCCCCGTACGCATCGCCCCATCACGATCGGCCTGGCCACGCATGCGCGCTCACGCGTGCACGTGCCGGAGTACCGCCTGGCGCCCGAGCATCCGTTTCCCGCAGCCATTGAAGACGCGCTGGCCAGCTATCGCACGTTGCTGGCGCAAGGTGTGCTGCCAGCGCAGATCGTGGTGGCGGGCGATTCGGCGGGGGGCGGCTTGGCGCTGGCGCTGCTGGTGGCGCTGCGCGATGCGGGGGACCCTCTGCCGGCCGGCGCGATTCTCTACTCGCCGTGGACGGACCTGGCCGCCACCGGCCAGAGCCTGATCGACAACGATGACTCCGACGTGATGTTCCGCGGGGCGTGGATGGCCTATGGCGCCACGATCTACCTGGGCGATTCGGGCATGCCGGTGGATCACCCGCTGGTGTCGCCGCTGTACGCCGACTTTGCGGGTCTGCCGCCACTGCATTGCTACGTGAGCACAAGCGAGGTGCTGCGCGATGACACCCTCCGAATGGCTGAGCGCGCGCAGGCGGCCGGGGTATCCGTTTCGGTGGAAATGGGCCGCCGGCTTCCGCACGTGTGGCCGATCTTCTATCCTTTCCTTCCAGAGGCGCGCATTGCGCTCAAACGATCGGGTGAGCAGATCAGACAACTGGTCGCCGCCCAACATGAGAACCAAGAACCGGTGGAACTGACGCCGGCATGATGTTGCCAATGAACTGACCGGTCGCCCCGCATGAATGCTCGCGCCCCAGTCAGGCAAGCGCAGACGGGGAGCCCAGCATGCGTCGGGTGTTGGTTTTGGGGTTGGCGCTGGCATGCGTTGCCGGCGCGGGTGTGTGGACGCGGCATTACCGTGCGCGGTTGGCCGATGTCCGGTTTGCGCCCATTGAGACCGTTGCCGCGGCAGCTGGCAGCGGACAGATGGTCGGGACTGCCACGCCGGTCAGCGCATCGGCCCCCAAGAGCTACTGGCTGAAGATCTGCGACGAAAAGCTCGGGCCGATGAGCGTGACGGTGCACGCGAATGAAACACCGTTGACGTTCACCAATGACCGTTCCGTCAGCCAGCTCACTGCCGAGGCACCGCCTTACGACCGTGCCGCCCGTGTACTGGGCAAAACCTACGCCACGCTCGGTGCGCAGTTTGACGTCACCACGCACTACATCGCGCTGCCGACCCAACCGCCCACCACGTGCCTGCGGCCCTCGGTGGATGTGGAGTTGATCCTCAGTGATTTTCGCGTGACGGTGGCGCGTGAGTTCGCGCCCGGCAGCTGCGCCTACAACGCCATCCGCGAGCACGAGCTGCGCCACGTGGCCGTCAACCGCGCCGTGCTGCCGCGTGCAGCAGAGGTGATCCGCAAGGAGATCCAGCGCGAATACGGCGGGCGGCTGTACTTTGGCGATCCGGATCGCATTGCAGCCGAGTTGGAGACACAGTTGACGCGTCACTGGCTGCCGCGCGCGCAGTCGCTCATCCAACTGGGCTTGCAGGCGCACGAACAGATCGATACGCCGCAAGAGCAGGACCGCATGAGCCGAGTCTGCAACGGCGCAGTGCAAGCCGTGCTACAGCAGCTTGTGCGCAGCTAGCGCGCCCGAGGGTCAGGCCGCGGGGCGATGTGTTGCGCGTGTCTGCAGTTGCGTGACAGCCTCATCGACGATGCTCTCGGGCGGCAGGGCAATGTTGACGACGATGGCGTCAGTCGGCTCTTCCAGCGCGTCAAACTGGCTGCGCAGCAGATTTGGGTTGAAGAAGTGGTCTTTGCGGGCAGCCAGGCGGCCTTGCAGCAGATCGAAGTCGCCCTTCAGGTAGACGAACTCGGTGTTGCCGGTCTTGCCGCGCAGCACGTCGCGGTAGCGCTGCTTGAGTGCGGAGCAAGCAACGACCAGCGATCCGCCGCCGTTCGTCGTCTCGTCCATGTAGGTGCGGATGGATTCGAGCCAGGGCTTGCGATCGTCGTCGTTGAGCGGGATGCCGGCGTGCATCTTGGCGCGGTTGGCTTCGCTGTGGAACTCATCGCCATCTCGGAAGGCGCAGCCCAGACGCTCGGCAATCTTCTGGCCCACCGTCGATTTGCCGCAACCCGAAACACCCATCACTACAACAATCATCACGCTTCCCACTGGCAAAAACGTCAGTCCGGCATGTTAGCGCGTTGACGATACCGGCCGCAGATTTTTGCTGCTGCGGTGCAGCAATTGTTCCGCGTCATTGTTCGTCAGAGAACGGATTGCCAAATGCGTCAAGCTGCGTCAAATTGCGGGCAAACGCAGTAGGAAGAATCATTCAAAACAAGGTCCCAAAAGGACCAACGTTGACTGGAGGAGACGTCCATGGCTGGTGAAGGTTTCGACCCGCGTCCACACAACGGCATGTCGTACGTGGTGGGGGATACGGAAGTGCCGCTTGCGCACGTGACAGTGCCCGCGTTGCTGGAAGCGACGGTGAAGCGTTACCCCGACGCGGAGGCGGTGGTGTTTCGCGAGCAGGGTGTGCGCTGGACGTGGCGCGATTTTGCCGCGCAGGTCGATGCGCTGGCCGCTGGCCTGCATGCGCTGGGGCTGGAGCGGGGCGACCGCATCGGCATCTGGTCGCCCAACCGCTATGAATGGGTGCTCACGCAGTTTGCGACGGCACGCCTGGGGCTCATCCTCGTCAACATCAATCCGGCGTACCGGCTCTCGGAGCTGGAATACGCGCTCAACAAAGTCGGCTGCAAGGCCATCGTGGCGGCCGAGGCGTTCAAGACCTCGCGCTACCTGGAGATGCTGCAAACGCTCGCCCCCGAGCTGGCGAGCGCACAGCCCGGGGCATTGAACGCCGCCAAGCTGCCCGCGCTGCGCTGGGTCATCCGGATGGGCGAGGCTGTGACGCCCGGCATGATCAACTTTGCCGACGTGATTGCGCGTGGCGTAGATGACAAAGGCGGCGTATCCGTTGATGCGTTGGATGCGATTACCGCCACGCTGTCGCCCGACGACGCGATCAACATCCAGTTCACCAGCGGCACCACGGGTGCGCCCAAGGGCGCCACGCTCACGCACATGAACGTGGTCAACAACGCGCGCTTTGTTGCCATGGCGATGAACCTGCAGGCCGGCGACCGACTGTGCATTCCCGTGCCGCTGTACCACTGCTTCGGCATGGTCATGTCGGTGCTCACGTGTACCGCCACCAGCGCGTGCATGGTGTTCCCGGGGGAGGCTTTTGACCCGCTCGCCACGCTGCGCGCCGTGGCGGAAGAACGCTGCACGCAACTGCACGGCGTGCCGACCATGTTCATTGCGCAGCTCGATCATCCGGACTTCAAGACCTTTGACGTATCGAGCCTGCGTGGCGGCATCATGGCCGGATCGCCGTGCCCGATCGAGGTGATGAAGCGCGTGGTGTCAGAGCTGAACCTGCGCGAAGTCACCATCGCGTATGGCATGACGGAGACGAGCCCCGTGTCGTTCCAGAGCGCCGTGACGGACCCGCTCGACAAGCGCGTGACCACCGTTGGCCGCATTCAGCCGCATCTGCAGGTCAAGCTGGTGGATGGTGTGGGCGACACCGTACCGGTGGGCGAGAAGGGCGAGCTCTGGACCAAGGGCTATTCGGTCATGCTTGGCTACTGGGATGACGAAGCCAAGACCGCCGACTCCATCCACGACGGCTGGATGCGCACGGGCGATCTGGCCACCTTTGATGCCGAGGGCTACTGCAACATCGTCGGCCGCGTGAAGGACATGCTCATTCGCGGTGGCGAGAATGTGTACCCGCGCGAGATCGAAGAGTTCCTCTTCCGCCACCCGAAGGTGCAGGCCGTCAACGTGTTTGGCGTGCCCGACCAGAAGTACGGTGAAGAGGTGTGCGCGTGGATTGTGCTCAAACCGGGCCAGCAGGCCACGGAAGATGAGATTCGCGAATTCTGCAAAGGCCAGATCGCGCACTACAAGGTCCCGCGCTACATCCGCTTTGTCACCGAGATGCCGATGACGGTCACTGGCAAGGTGCAGAAGTTCGTCATGCGTGACCGCATGATCGACGAGCTCAAGCTGACCGTCGCACAAACGGCATGAACAGACGCTGCGCGCGGTTTCTCCGCTGAAATGCGAACCGGTTGCGCACGGCATGTCGTTGCCATGACGATGTTTGCCGTGCGCATTCTTTTGCGCGTGTCCGCCCGAGGTGGAACGTGAAAAGCGAAACGCCGACGCCGCATGCGTCTTGCCGATAGGGGGCACTCGCAGGAAAGCGCCGCGCATGCCTGGCGCATTGCTGCACCTCTTCGCGATCACGTGTCAATTCCGTTGCAACGTGCGTGACGGGATGCACGCTCCTGATCAACGTCGGCTCGCGCAATGTGAGCCTTGATGCGCCGATGTATCCATGTTGAAACACCCTGAAAGCGGGCGCACTCGAACACCCGCGTGAGCGCAATCTGCGGGCCAGTTCTTGGTCTTGGCCCAATGGCAGAACAGCGCTGGCGCCGCGGTTGCAATTTTGCTGTTTCAGCACTGCAACCAGATCGGACGAACAGCTACTCCAAAAAGAGTATGCCTTGGCACGATTCCATTTGATCGGCCACGCGCTGCGTGCGCCAGCCATTGATTTCACAGTGTTTTCAATTCTCCGGCGATGCGGTGAGCAGTCGCGCGAGCAGATGGCACTGAATATGCGATCAGCGCCCCCCGGGGTGGGTGATGTTTTTTTTTCCCACAGGCAGAGCGCAGGGGCCCCATCGGCTGCGCTTCCAACCGCCCCTCTCAACTTTATGGAGTGCGTTATGAAGAAGACCTTACTGGCCACCGCGATCGCCATGGGATTGGGGGTCTCAGGCGTTGCACTGGCTGATATCGGGAATTCGGCGTCAGGCCCGGGGACTCAGACCCAGACCAACACGTCCACCATCACCAACACCACGACCACAACCAGCACGGACAGCAGTACCCACACGAAAACCAAAGCGACTGACAATTCCAATCAACACAACAACCAAAGCCAAGGCAACGACCGCGACAACAGCGGTGCTTCCACTGCCTCCGGCTACGGCACCGCGGCTGCCAACAATGGCAGCACTTCAACCGCAACCTTCAGCGATGCCTTCAACTCCAGCAAAGCCATTGCCATCTCCAAGCTGGAAGGCACGGTGACCAACCTCAGCGTATCTGGCATCGGCAACATCGCTACCAATAACGGCGGCTCTGCCAACGGCGGCGCTGGCGGCCGTGGTGGCCGCGGTACTGGCGGCGTTGGCATGGGCGGCGGCGGCGGCAACGGTGGCGCGGGCGGTGCAGGCGGCGGCGGCGGTTCGGGCGGCAGCTCGGGCAACGTCACGAACGGCAGCGCGACCAACGGCAGCGCAACTGCCGGCAGTGCTGGCGATGGCGGTAATGCCCATGGCAATGCCGGCGCAGGCGGTGCAGGCGGTGCCTCCGGCACGCTGTCGGCCAGCCTTGGTGCAGGCCTGGGTGGCTTGGCAGGGGCTGGCAGCGCAGCTGGTGGTGGCAGCGGTGGTGGTGGCGGTGGCGCGGGCTCAACCGGTGGCAATGCCGGCAATCACCACGGTGGCGGTACGGCAACCGGTGGCGCAGCCACTGCGACAGGTGGCGCCGGTGCTGCCGGCGGGACGGGCACCAGCGGTGCGTCAACGGCCACCGGCGGTGCAGGCTCTGGTACCAGCACAGCAACCGGCACCAGCACAGGCGGCGCAGGCGCAGCAGGTGGCGCGGCAACCAACCTTGCAGGCAACGGCGGTGCAGGTGGCGGCGCAACCAACGGCAGCGCAACCAATGGCTCAGCTACGTCCATGGCCGGCAACGGTGCTGCGGGCGCAATGGGCGCGGTGGGTGCAGCAGGCGGTGCCGGTGGCACTGGCAACGGTGGCGTTGGCAATGGCGCAGTCGGCGGTACAGGTGGTGCTGGCGGTACGGTGGCGGTGGATGCGGGCACGTTCAACATGTCCAATGCCATGACCAGCGTCGGCCAGTCGGCTGCCGGGGTGATGATCGCAAACCAAAACAGCGGCTTTGCTTCTCTCATCCAACAAAGCGTCAATGTGCAGGCCAACCTGAATGTCGGCCACTGAACCGGCATCAGGCTTGAGCGGGGAAGTACCGCCGCTACGTTGGTAGCGACGGCTGACAGGGCCGGACCGGGCAACCAGGTCCGGCCCCCGTCGGAACCGCGGTTGGGGCATCTGGGAGATATTCGATGCGATCCGACAGAACAGCAGCAGGATGGGCGGCATGGCTCCTGGCGTGCGGCCTGGTGGTGTTGCCGGCAACGGCGGTGACGGCAGCGGAGGATGCGCCGGTCGCGAACGATCTTCAGACAGCCAACGTGGAAGCGGTGCGTCCCCCGGTCGCCGCGCCCGCGTCGGTGCCTGGGTTTGGTCACGCGATCGATGCAGACAAGCTTGAAGGCTATCGCGGTGGGACGCAGGACCTGTACCAGACCGTCAACGATGCACGGCTGTCCGGCACGGTGAGCAACGACACCGCAGTCAACGTGGCGACGGGTTCGAACATCGTGGGCGGTGGCTCGTTCGCCAACGCTGCCGGGATCCCCACGGTCATCCAGAACACCGGAGCGAACGTGCTGATCCAGAACTCCACCATCGTCAACGTGCAGTTCAGGCAGTGATGCAATGACGGCGATGCGGGGTGGAGCGATGCGACGGATGTGGGGCGCGGTGCCGATCTTGTGCGCGTGCGGGCTGGCGGCAATGTCGACTGCTGTGCCGACATTCGCGGGTTCGATCGACATGCTCGGCACGGGCGGCGCAACCTACAACGTGCCGGTCACGAGCATGAAGGAGGCGCGTTTCCAGCGCACGATTCATCAGCGCTTCGACTTCAGTTGCGGCTCGGCCGCCGTGGCGACGCTGCTGACTTACCAGTACGGCTATCCGGTGAGTGAGCAGACGGTGTTCCAGGCCATGTACGTGAATGGCAATCAGGAGAAGATCCGGCGAGAAGGCTTTTCGCTGCTCGACATCAAACGCTATCTGGAGTCGCAAGGCTTTCAGGCCGATGGTTTCGAGCAGCCGCTGGATGCATTGAACAACGCTCACTTGCCGGCCATCGTGCTGTTGAGCGAGAACGGCTATCACCACTTCGTGGTGGTCAAGGGCATACAGGAGGGGCGCGTGCTGGTGGGCGATCCGGCCATGGGCACACGTGCGATCCCACGTGCGAGTTTCGAGCACATGTGGGACAACCATTTGCTGTTCGTCATCCATAACCGTGAAGAGCGCGCGACGTTCAACGCGGGATCGGACTGGCACGTTGCACCGCGCGCGCCGTTGCAGGAAGGGGTGGACCGCACGGGCCTGGGGAACATCGTGATCCCCAAGTTTGGGCCGTCTGACTTCTGAGCGCGGCGTCTCTTGGATGACATGCGGTAGGAGGGCACCATGAGATGGTTTGGCGGGGTGCTGTGGGCAGCGAGCACGCTTGTGCTGGCTGGGTCCGGTCATGCGCTGGCGGCGGGCATGGACGGTGATACGGATACCGTGGATGGCCCGCGCGTGAACAACCCGGTCCACGCGTGGAAGGCCGTATCGGAAGACCAGCTCGACGACATGCGCGGCGGATTTGATATTCCATCGACCAACCTGCAAATCTCGTTTGGCATCGATCGCGCCGTCTACATCAACGGCGATCTAGTCGCGAGCATGACGGTCAATATTCCGGATGTCACACGCATGACAGCGGCCCAGGCGCAGCAGCTCGCCAACGTGGTCAACACCGTCAATGTTGTGCAGAACGGGCCGAACAACGTTGCGCCGCCCGACATTGCTGCGGGTGCGGCAGCGGCCGCCACGGTTATCCAGAACAGCCTGAACAACCAGACCCTGCAAGCAATCACGACCATCAATGCGGCAGTCAACAGCCTGCCGCAGTTCCGTCAGCTCAGCCTCGGCAACGCGCTGCAGAGTGCGCTGGCCAACGTGGTGACAGGCTTGCACTGAAGCCGAAGCCGCGTCAGAACGTCAGCGTCAGAACTGGATCGGCAAGCGCAGCGTGACTGTCAGGTCTGGCGTGTCGCGCGTCAGGCCCGCACCCACCGAGAGGTTCAACGTCATCTTGGGCGAGATGCGGTACGAATAGCCCACCAGCAGCGTGCCCAGGATGGTGCGTACCGAGCCGGGCACGCGCTGGCCGTTCTGCGTGGTCGGCCCGATGATGCTCTGGTCGTAGCCAATCGAGAACGACGCCTTTTCGTTCAATGCCAGCCCCATGCCGAAGTTCAGGCCGATGATGTCGCCCGCCTTCACGTCGCCTAAGAACTGTTGCGATCCATCCACCAGGTTCAGGCTGACACCTTTGCGCTCGAAGTTGTGCAGGTAGCTCACGCTGCCGAAGAACACGGCCGGGTCAGTCGGATACAGCCAAGTCAGGCCGGGCTGCAGTGCGTAGAAGCCCGAGCCGGTCGGCTGCTGCAGCGGCAGGCCAGTGCCTGTGGTGTTGCTCACGCAGCGTGTCACGCAATCCGTGGTGACCTCGAACGGGTCTTTGCCGGTGCGCGTCTTGAAGCGCAGCCAGCCGATCGTGAACGGCTTGTCGACACCGCCTGCGCTGATCTGGTAGCGCGCCGTCATTTCTACGTCGCCGATGCCGTGGCCGTGCGAGCTGAAGGCGTTGTCGGCGGCGGTGCCCGTGAAGATCTCGCGGCTGACCGTATCGCTGGAGCTGTAGACGTAAGGCATGCGCAGTTCCAGCTCCCAGCGCTTGGCCAGGCCGTAGCGCACGGCCAGCGTACTGGTGAGCGTGGTGGTCTTTACCTCCCGTACATCGATCAGGCCAATGAGCAGCGCGGGAATGATGGTGTAACCCACCAGCGCCACCCGGTCAGACGACGAGTACGCCATCTGCAGCGAAGGCTCGACCACGAACTTGCCCGGCGGGGTGAGCGCGCTGGGCTCGTCGAAGATCTGAGCGACGCGTGGGGGCTGGTCGGAAGGTTCCGGCGGCTTGCCGACGGGTGTGCTGCCGGGCTGGCCGTTGTTCTGTGCCATCTGGGCGGCGGCTTCGCCGGAGGAGGCATCTCCGCCAGCACCGGGCGCACCGGCACCGCGCACGGTGTCGAGCTCGCTCATGCCGAGCGCGCGCCGCATGCTCTTCAGTCGCGCTTCCTGCTGCTGGATCGAATGCTTGAGTTCGATCAGCCGCTCCTGCTCCTCGGCCAGTTGCCGCTGCAGGGTTTCAAAGCTGGGTGGTTTGTCATCCACCGGCTCGCTGGTCTGTGCAAGGGCCGTCCTGCCACACAACAGCAGGCATGCGCACGCTACCGCATGAATCGACCAACCTTGCGGCCCCCATGGTGCGTTCTTCATGGCAATGTCCCCCGTCGAGAGTGCCCTCTCCACGAAAAGTGGATAGGCTCTTCACGATTCCCCCGGGTAGCTTTACTGCGGTATCACTATAGGCGAGCGGGCGTGAAACGATAGGGCCATCGCGTACCCAAAATGGAGGAGGCGAGCGTGTTCGTTTGGCCGATCGCTCTTGCATGGAAAAAGGCGCCCGAAGGCGCCTTGCGTGTCTTGCCAAGGGTCAGCACTTACTGTTACTGACGCGCATTCCGGAAGTTATCCGGCCACGGTGTGTTGTAGTTCGTGCGGAACGGGTTGATGTCCAGCCCGCCGCGCCGCGTGTAGCGCGCATACACCGCCAGCTTGACTGGGCGGCACTGGCGCTGGATGTCGGTGAAGATGCGTTCGACGCACTGCTCGTGAAACTCGTTGTGCTCGCGGAACGAGATCAGGTACTTGAGCAGCGCCTCCTGATTGATCGGCGCACCCACGTAGCGGATCTGCACGCTGCCCCAATCTGGCTGGCCCGTTACCAGGCAGTTGGACTTGAGCAGGTGCGAGACCAGCGTTTCCTCTACCGGGCTCTCTTCCTCGTCCGCATGCAGCAGTTCGGGCGTGGGCTGGTAGACATCGGTTTCGATGTCCAGGCGATCGAGCAGCAGGCCGTCAAGCTCGTGCATCTTCTGCCGTGCAAACTCTTCCTGCGGCAGGATGCGCACCTGCACCGGCGCACCACAGGCTTCCGACAAATCATGGTGGATCAACTGCTGCAGCGCCTCATGCGAAGCCACCTTGGTCTGGTTGAACGAGTTCAGGTACAGCTTGAACGACTTCGATTCAATGATGTTGGGCGAATCTGCCGGCACGATCACGGTGCCGATGGCCACCTGCGGCTTACCGCGCAGGTTCAGCCACGACAGTTCATACAGGTTCCACAGGTCCACGCCAAAGAACGGCAGGGCGGTTCCGGCAGGCAGACCGATCTCGTCGCGCTTGCCCTGGCGCGGGATGGGAAACAGCAGGCTGGGGTCGTACTCCGTCTTGTAGGCAGATGTCTTGCCCAGCGGCGAGTGTTCAGGTTGGTTGCTCATGACAAAGGCTCCGCGGGCGATCAGAGGAACAGGCTGTAGACCGGGTTCTCGCTTTCGTCCCAATAGGTATAGCCCAGTGTGCCCAGGAATGTCTTGAACTCGCGTTTCTCGTTCTTCGGCACCTGGATGCCGACGAGGATGTTGCTCGAATCGGCGCCCTGATTACGGTAGTGGAACAGGCTGATGTTCCAGTTCGGGCTCATGCTCGAGAGGAACTTCATCAACGCGCCCGGCCGCTCCGGAAACTCGAAGCGGTAGAGGTGTTCGTTCTCGGCCAGCGGCGAGCGCCCACCCACCATGTAGCGGATATGCTGCTTGGCGAGTTCGTCGTTGGACAGGTCCAGCGTCGGGAAGCCGTGCTTGCGGAAGTTCTCGGCAATCTTGTCGCTCTCCGAGCGCGACGCAATCTGCACGCCCACGAAGATGTGCGCGGCGTCCTTGCTGGCAATGCGGTAGTTGAACTCGGTCACATTGCGCGACCAGCCGACCAGTTCGCAGAAGCGCTTGAAGCTGCCGCGCTCTTCCGGAATCGTCACGGCAAATACGGCTTCGCGTGCCTCGCCCACCTCGGCGCGTTCGGCCACGAAGCGCAGGCGGTCGAAGTTCATGTTGGCGCCGCTGGCCACGGCCACCAGCGATTCGTTCTTCAGCTTGTGCGTCTCGGCGTATTGCTTCAGACCCGCCAGCGCCAGCGCGCCGGAGGGCTCCAGCAGGCTGCGCGTGTCCTGGAACACGTCCTTGAGCGCCGCGCAGATGGCATCCGTATCCACGGTGATGATCTCGTCGACCAGCTCGCGCGTGATGCGGAAGGTTTCCTTGCCCACCAGCTTGACGGCGGTGCCATCGGCAAACAGACCCACGTCCTTCAGTTCCACGCGCTTGCCTGCAGCCACCGAACGCGCCATCGCATCGGAATCCACGCTCTGCACGCCAATCACTTTGATGTCCGGCCGCACGGCCTTGACATAGGCGGCCACGCCGGAGATCAGGCCGCCGCCGCCGATCGAGCAGAAGATCGCATGGAGGGGTTGCGGATGCTGCCGCAGGATCTCCATGGCGATGGTGCCCTGGCCGGCGATCACCTCGGGGTCGTCAAACGGGTGTACGAAGGTGTAGCCGTGCTTTTCCTGCAGCTTGGCGGCGTGGTTGTAGGCGTCGGAATAGCTTTCGCCATGCAGCACGACTTCGACCCACTCGCCGCCGCGCGAGCGCACGCCGTCAATCTTCAGTTGCGGTGTCGTGACCGGCATGCAGATGACGGCCTTGCACTCCATCCGGGCCGCACTGAACGCCACACCCTGCGCGTGGTTGCCGGCCGATGCCGTAATCACCCCACGCTTACGCTCGGCCGGTGTGAGCGAAGCCATCTTGTTGTAGGCGCCGCGCAGCTTGAACGAGAACACCGGCTGGTCGTCTTCGCGCTTGAGGTAGACGCGGTTGCCGGTGCGCGTCGACAGGTTGGGCGCGAACTTCAGCTCGGTTTCCAGCGCGACGTCATAGACCTTCGCGGTCAGGATCTTTTTGAGGTAATCGATGGCCATGGTGCGGACCGGGTTGGACGTGAGGAGAGCCCGTAAGCCTATCATGCGTTGCCTAGCCTGCCTTGCAGGACCGGCGGGCCGGTCGGTACACTGCCCCGGCCGCGCCTGGGAGTGCGGCCCATCTTCGGCGTGAGGCTCCCAAATGAACAGCCCGTGGTCTTCGTCCCAAGCCCCAAGGCACCCGCGCCGGGGCCGCAAAGTCTGGTCCGGCACCCAGCAGGTCATCGCGTACGGCATGCCATCGCTGGGCTGGCGCGACATCTATCACCACGCGCTGGAAGTCAACTGGCCGACCTTCTTTGGCATCCTGGCGGGACTCTTCCTGACCCTCAACGCCGTGTTTGCGGGGTTGTATTCGCTGGGCGATGCGGCCATCGCCAATCAGTCGCCGGCCGGCTTTGCGGGGGCGTTCTTCTTCAGCGTCGAAACGCTCGCCACCGTGGGTTATGGCGACATGCACCCGCAGACGCTGTACGCGCATGTCATCGCCACGCTGGAGATTTTTATCGGCATGTCAGGCATCGCCATGGCAACGGGCTTGGTGTTTGCGCGGTTTTCGCGCCCGCGTGCCAAGATCATGTTCGCGCAGAACGCTGTGGTGCGGCCGCTCAACGGCAAGATGACCTTGATGGTGCGGGCAGCCAATGCGCGCCAGAACGTCATCGCCGAGGCCACTGCCAAGCTGCGTTTGCTGCAAGATGAGCGCTCGCCCGAGGGCTACTCGATCTACCGCATCCGCGATCTGCACCTGGAGCGTAGTGAGCACCCGATCTTCCTGCTCGGTTGGGTCTTGATGCACGTGATCGACGAGACGAGCCCGCTGTACAACGCCACCCCCGAGTCCCTCGCTGCCGGCGATGCGCTGCTGATGCTCACCATCGCGGGCTCGGACGAAACCGCCGCGCAAACCTTGCAGGCGCGCAACGCCTGGCGTCACGACGAGATCCGCTGGGGCTACCGTTACGTCGATCTGATGCGCGACGACGAGAACGGCGTCACGCATGTGAACTACGACAACTTCCACAAGATCGTGCCGGTGGATGCGCCAACCGAGGCGCCGGCCCAGGCACAATGAGCAGCTTGTCGAATCTCAACGCGCAACGTCCGTGGCCCTGAACCTCGTCTGGCTGGCTTTCTTTCTCGTTGCTTTTGTCACGGCCTGCGTGCAGGTGGTGCAGGGCGACATGGAAGTCTTCTCCCGCATGCTGACCGCCATGTTTGATGCCGCACGCACCGGCTTCGAGATCGCACTCGGCCTGACCGGCATGATGGCGCTGTGGCTCGGCATCATGCGCGTGGGAGAACGTGCCGGGGTGGTGGATGTGTTCGCGCGGCTGGTGAACCCGCTGATGCGGCATCTGTTCCCGTCCGTGCCCGCCGGCCACCCGGCCAACGGCGCGATGATGATGAACGTGTCGGCCAACGTGCTGGGCCTGGACAACGCCGCCACGCCGCTCGGCCTGCAGGCCATGCGCGAGTTGCAGCAGATCAACCCGCAGCCGCAGCGCGCCAGCGATGCGCAGTTGATGTTCGTGGTGCTCAATACGGCGGGCGTCACGCTGGTGCCGACATCTGTCATTGCCATCCGGCAGGCGATGGCGGTCAAGCAGGGGCTGGTCGGGTTCAACGCGGCAGACATCTTCCTGCCGACCCTGCTGTCCACCTTCATCGGCTTCTGCGCGGGCATCGGGGCGGTGGCGGTCTATCAGCGCATCAACCTGTTCAAGCCGGCGCTGCTGGCCTATTTCGGCGGCTTTGTCGTGGCGATGGGGCTGCTGTTTGCGTGGCTGCACCAGTTTCCACCGCAGCAGATGGCAGCGTGGATCGGACTGATCGGCGCGGGCTCCATTCTCACCATCGTGGTGGCATTCCTGGCGTGTGGGGCGATCCGCCGCATCAACGTCTACGAGACCTTTGTCGACGGTGCCAAGGATGGCTTCCAGGTCGCCATCGGCATCGTGCCGTACCTGGTGGCGGTGCTGGTTGGGATTGCCGTGTTTCGCGCAGCGGGCTGCATGGATGTGCTGATGCAGGGGCTTTCCGCATTGTTCTCGCACCTCGGCATCGACACCCGCTTCGTACCGGCGCTCCCCGTGGGGCTGATGAAGACGTTGTCTGGCGCGGGCGCGCGCGGCCTGATGGTGGACGTGATGACCACCTACGGCGTCGACTCCTTCCAGGGCAAGCTGGCCGCCATCATCCAAGGCTCGACCGAGACCACGTTTTACGTGCTGGCTGTCTATTTCGGCAGCGTTGGCATCAAAGACACGCGGTATGCGCTGGCCTGCGGGCTGTGGGCCGATTTGATCGGACTGATCGGCGCCGTGTTCATCGCCTATCTGTTCTTCGGCTGAGCGGGTTACCCCGGCCAGTACAATCGACCGCATGGACGCATTCATCGACTGGCTGTTCACGACGCTGGCGCTGCCCACCGTAGGGCTGCCCGCTATCTTCATCATCAGCTTCGTTTCGGCGACGCTCTTGCCGCTGGGCTCCGAGCCGGCGGTCTTCGCTTACATCAAGCTCAACCCGGAGATGTTCTGGCCGGCCATCATCGTGGCCACCATCGGCAACACGCTGGGCGGCGCGGTCGACTGGTGGATGGGCTACGCGGCCAAGCTGGCGCTGGTGCGCTACCACCTGGCACGCCGCCGCCGCCAGCATGATGCCGAGCACGCCCAGCATGTGCCGCACCCCAAACGCCACCGCGCGCCGCCGCTCGACAAAAAGTATTTCCGTTGGATGCGCCGTCTTGGGCCGGTGTCGCTGCTGGCGTCGTGGCTGCCGGGCATTGGGGACCCGCTCTGCACGCTGGCTGGCTGGCTGCGCCTACGGTTCTGGCCAAGCATCATGTATATGGCCATCGGCAAGTTTCTGCGCTATCTCGTCATGACGGGCGCGCTGTTGATGCTGCCCGACGATTTCTGGCACGGCATCCTGGGCTGGATCAAGAACCTGCTGATGTGACGTTTGCGTGGTTTATTCATCACTTATTGCGCGGAACGTCGTTCGCAAGCTATTGAAAACGCGGCAGTTTTCGCGGCCATGCTCCCGGCATGGGATACGTTGCTGCGGCGCATCAACGCTGAACCTTGCAGTACAATCGCCCTTTAAAGACCGCGCGGCTTGAGCCCTCCTTGTCGCGCCCCTCCTCCCAGCGGCACGCCATGAATGCCCCACTTCTGATCGACGCCAAACTCGCGGCGCAGGACGCTGCGCCCCGGCTGCGCGAGATTCCCTACAACTACACCTCGTTCTCGGATCGGGAAATCGTCATCCGCCTGCTGGGCGAGTCTGCGTGGCAGATCCTGGACGAGCTGCGCGCCGAGCGCCGCACCGGCCGATCGGCACGCATGCTGTACGAAGTGCTGGGCGACATCTGGGTGGTGCGGCGCAACCCGTACCTGCAGGATGATCTGCTCGAGACGCCCAAGCGCCGCCAGATGCTGATCGATGCGCTCAATCACCGCTTGGCGGAGATCGAGAAGCGCCGCGTGGCCGACCACGATTCCCACCATGACCCGGTGGGCGACGAGCGCGCCAGCAAGGTCGAGCAGCTGGTCGTGCACGCCCGCCGCGCCGTGAAGGCATTCCAGGAAGAGTTTGCCCAGGTATATGACCTGCGCCGCCGCGCCCAGAAGGTGCTCGGCCGTGTCACCGCCAAGGACAACATCAAGTTCGACGGCCTGTCGCGCGTCTCGCACGTGACGGACGCCACCGACTGGCGGGTCGAATACCCGTTCGTGGTGCTCACGCCCGATACGGAAGAAGAGATCGCCGGCATCGTCAAGGGCTGCTTCGAACTGGGGCTGACCATCATCCCGCGCGGAGGCGGCACCGGCTACACCGGTGGCGCCGTGCCGCTCACGCCGTTCTCGGCCGTCATCAACACCGAGAAGCTTGAACGTCTGGACGCGGTTGAACAGACCGACTTGCCGGGCGTCGACCACCCTGTGGCGACCATCTACTCGGGCGCCGGTGTGGTCACGCGCCGCGTGGCGGAAGCCGCTGAAAAGGCTGGTCTCGTCTTCGCCGTGGACCCGACCTCGATCGACGCCTCGTGCATCGGCGGCAACGTCGCCATGAACGCAGGCGGCAAGAAGGCTGTGCTGTGGGGCACCGCGCTGGACAACCTCGCCTGGTGGCGCATGGTCGATCCGGACGGCAACTGGCTCGAAGTCCAGCGTCTCAATCACAACCTCGGCAAGATCCACGACGCGCCGCTCGTCACGTTCGAGCTGAAGTGGTTCGACGGCAACGCCCCGGTTGGCAGCAAGTTGCTGCGTAGCGAGACGCTCACCATTGAAGGCCGCAAGTTCCGCAAGGAAGGCCTGGGCAAAGACGTTACCGACAAGTTCCTGGCTGGGCTGCCCGGCGTGCAGAAGGAAGGCTGCGACGGCATCATCACCAGCGCGCGCTGGATCCTGCACCGCATGCCCAAGGCCACGCGTACCGTGTGCCTGGAGTTCTTCGGCCAGGCGCGTGACGCGATCCCGAGCATCGTCGAAATCAAGGATTACCTCGACGCCGAGACCAAGAAGCCCGGCGGCGCGATCCTCGCCGGCCTGGAGCACCTGGACGAGCGCTACCTGCGCGCGGTCGGTTACGCCACCAAGAGCAAGCGCAACGCCTTCCCGAAGATGGTGCTGATTGGTGACATCGTTGGCGACGACGATGACGCCGTGGCGCGTGCCACCTCGGAAGTGATTCGCCTGGCCAACGGCAAGAGCGGCGAAGGCTTTGTGGCCGTGAGCCCCGAGGCACGCAAGAAGTTCTGGCTCGACCGCTCGCGCACCGCGGCCATTGCCAAGCACACCAACGCCTTCAAGATCAACGAAGACGTGGTGATTCCGCTCAACCGCATGGGCGAGTACACCGACGGTATCGAGCGCATCAACATCGAGCTGTCGATCAAGAACAAGCTCAAGCTGGCCGACGCGCTGCAAGACTTCTTCGCGCGCAACGATCTGCCGCTGGGCCGCACCGACGACGCCAACGAGATCCCCAGCGCCGAGCTGCTGGAAGACCGTGTGCAGCAAGCACAGCAACTGGTGCGCAGCACGCGCGCCCGCTGGCAGTACCTGCTGGATCATCTCGACACGCCGGTGAATACGGCACGCGCCAGCCTGATCGGCCTGGGCCTGGGTTATCTCGCGCAGACCATCGACGAGCGCCTGGTGAATCAGCCGGACGCCAATCTGTTCCACCTGCTGCAGGACCGCACGATCCGCGTGTCGTGGAAGGCGGAGATCCGCGCCGAGCTGCGCAAGATCTTCAACGGCGGCGAGTTCAAGCCGATCCTCGACGAGGCTCAGGCGATCCACAAGAAGGTGCTGCGCGGCCGCGTTTTCGTGGCGCTGCACATGCACGCCGGTGACGGCAACGTGCACACCAACCTGCCGGTCAACTCGGATGACTACGACATGCTGCAGGACGCCCACAAGGCGGTGGCCCGCATCATGACGCTGGCACGCTCGCTCGACGGCGTGATCTCGGGCGAGCACGGCATCGGCATCACCAAGCTGGAATTCCTGACTGACGACGAGATCGCCGACTTTGCCGCCTACAAGCGCCGTGTCGATCCGAACGGCCGCTTCAACAAGGGCAAGCTGCTGCGCGACATCAACGACCCGCAAGCACTGGCCGCTGATCTGCGCAATGCCTACACGCCGTCGTTCGGCCTGATGGGGCATGAGTCGATCATCATGCAGCAGAGCGACATCGGCGCCATCTCGGAGTCGATCAAGGACTGCCTGCGCTGCGGCAAGTGCAAGCCCGTGTGCGCCACGCACGTGCCGCGCGCCAACCTGCTGTACAGCCCGCGCAACAAGATCCTCGCCACCTCGCTGCTGATCGAGGCCTTCCTGTACGAAGAGCAGACGCGCCGCGGCGTGTCGGTCAAGCACTGGGAGGAGTTTGCCGATGTGGGTGACCACTGCACGGTCTGCCACAAGTGCGTGACGCCGTGCCCGGTCAAGATCGACTTTGGCGACGTGTCGATGAACATGCGCAACCTGCTGCGCAAGATGGGGCAGAAGAAATTCAACCCCGGCACCGCCGCGGCCATGTTCTACCTGAACGCGACCAACCCCGAGACGATCAACTTCACACGCAAGGTGATGTTCGACTGGGGCTACAAGGCGCAGCGCCTGGGTCACGATATCTTGAAGAAGTTTGCCAAGAAGCAGACCGCGCATCCCCCCGCCACGGTGGGCAAACCGCCGGTGCGCGAGCAGGTGATCCACTTCATCAACAAGAAGATGCCGGGCAATCTGCCCAAGAAGACAGCGCGCGCGCTGCTGGACATCGAGGACAACGAGATCGTCCCGATCATCCGCAACCCGCAGAACACCACGCCCGATAGCGAGGCCGTGTTCTACTTCCCGGGCTGCGGCTCGGAGCGGTTGTTCTCGCAGGTGGGCTTGGCCACGCAGGCGATGCTCTGGCACGCCGGTGTGCAGACCGTGCTGCCGCCGGGCTATCTGTGCTGCGGGTATCCCCAGCGGGGCTCGGGCCAGTACGACAAGGCCGAGAAGATCGTCACCGATAACCGCGTGCTGTTCCACCGCGTGGCCAACACGCTCAACTACCTCGATATCAAGACGGTAGTGGTGAGCTGCGGCACGTGCTACGACCAGCTCGCCGACTATGAATTCGACAAGATATTCCCGGGCTGCCGCATCATCGACATTCACGAGTTCCTGCTCGAGAAGGGCGTGAAGATCGAGGGTGTGCAGGGTACGCGCTACATGTACCACGACCCCTGCCACACCCCGATCAAGACCATGGACCCGACCAAGCTGGTCAACCAGCTTATGGGTGGAAACCTTGGGGCCGACGGCCAAACCCGCGCGATCGAGAAGAACGACCGTTGCTGCGGCGAGTCGGGCACGCTGGCAATCTCGCGCCCGGACATCTCCACGCAGGTCCGCTTCCGCAAGGAAGAGGAGATGAAGAAGGGCGCCGACAAGCTGCGCGCCGACGGGCAGGGTGGTCAACAGGCGTTCGACGGCGACGTGAAGATCCTCACGAGCTGCCCGGCTTGCCTGCAGGGTCTGTCGCGCTACACCGAAGATGTCTCGGTGCAGGCCGACTACATCGTGGTCGAGATGGCGCGCCATGTGCTTGGCGAGAGCTGGCTGCAGGACTACGTGGCCCGGGCCAACGCCGGCGGCATCGAGCGGGTGCTGGTGTGACGACGGGCACGACCGCCGATCGGGTGCCCGGCTGCGCGCTGTGCGAGACCGACGGCGGCGAGCCCGTCTGGCGCAACGCCCGGGCGCGCGTGGTGCTGGTCGAGCACGCGCGCTTTCCGGGTTTCTGCCGCGTGATCTGGAACGACCACGTCGCCGAGCAGACGGACTTGTCCGACGCGGATCGCCACTGGCTGATGGAAGTCGTCACACGCGTGGAGCGGGTGCTGCGCGCCGAGCTGGCGCCGGACAAGATCAACCTCGCCAGCTTCGGCAACTTGGTCCCGCACCTGCATTGGCATGTCATTCCGCGCTATCGGTGGGACACGCATTTTCCCGAGGCCGTCTGGGGCCCGCCCCAGCGCGAGGCGGATGCTGCGCGTATGGCCGAGGTGACTTCCAGGCTGCCGGCGCTGTCGTACGCGCTGCAATCCGCGCTGGCCGACGTCTGAGCGGCCGCCACCCGTAACGCATCGCCACGCCCAGCGCGGAACCCTCATGGTGCGCAGGGCGTCAGATTCATTTTCCGTCGCGCTACAGCCATCGACATCGCCATGACGACACCGCGCACCGCCGCCACACCCGACTCCCACAAGGATTCGATCGCCGAGCTGAATGTCCATCACGGCCGGTTGAACCTGTCCGAGACCTGGCAGCTCATCAAGCCCTACTGGTTTTCTGAAGACCGCTACAAGGCGTGGGGGCTGCTGGCGTTGGTCATTGCGCTGAGCCTGTTCACGGTCTATATGACCGTGTTGTACACCGAGTGGTACAAGTTCTTCTACAACGCGCTGGAGCAGAAAAACCAAGCGGAGTTCTGGCATCAACTGGGGCGTTTTTCGTGGATTGCGGCCTGCATCATCATCGCCTCGGTGCTGCGCCAGTACTACACGATGCTGCTGCGTATCCGCTGGCGGACGTGGATCA
Organism: Ralstonia sp. ASV6; assembly: GCF_016429285.1. Lineage (GTDB taxonomy): Bacteria > Pseudomonadota > Gammaproteobacteria > Burkholderiales > Burkholderiaceae > Ralstonia > Ralstonia flaminis. The sequence goes on along the minus strand of NZ_JAELUI010000003.1, from coordinate 16,149 downwards.
CCGGCAGTTTCCTCGACGGCTGGCTCGGTAAGCAGGCCTTCTACCGGCTCGAACAGACACACACGGCGGACAACCCCGACCAGCGGATCTCTGACGACCTGCGCAACTTCACCGACGCCACGGTCAACCTCGGGTTCGGCTTCTTCAACTCAGCGGTCACGCTGGTGTCGTTTTTCGGCATCCTGTGGGCAGTGTCAGGGCCGCTCGCGTTCACATTGAGCGGTCACGACTTCATCATCCCCGGCTACATGGTGTGGTTTGCGCTGCTGTACTCCGTGCTGGGCTCGGTCATCATCCACTTCGTCGGCCGTCCCTTGATCGGGCTGTCTTTCCAGCAGGAGCGTTACGAGGCTTACTTCCGTTTCCTGCTCGTGCGCGTGCGCGAAAACAGCGAGAGCATCGCCCTGTATCGCGGCGAGCCCAGCGAAAAAGCCATCCTGCGCGGCCGCTTCGAGCGCATCCGCGCCAACTGGAACCAGTTGATGGACTACACCCGGCGCCTGAACTTCGCCAGCTCGGGCTACGGGCAGTTCGCCATTATCTTTCCGTTCCTGGTTTCTGCGCCGCGCTACTTTGGCGGCACGCTCACGCTGGGCGGCATGATGCAGGTGGCCACCGCGTTCGGGCAGGTGCAGGGCGCGATGTCGTGGTTCGTCGACAACTACAGCACGCTGGTGAGCTGGAAGGCGTCCACCAATCGTCTGATCGAATTCCAGCGTGCCATGCGTGCCGCCGAGCGTGAAGAAGAACACCGCGCCGGTATCCAGGACATCGAAGTCGAAACCGCTGCCGTGCCCGCCATCGAGGCACGCGATCTCGCGCTGAACTTGCCGAACCGCAAACCTGAAGATCTGCTGGTCGAACCCTTCGACATGACACTCGCGCGCGGTGAGCGTGTGCTCGTCAACGGCCCGTCGGGTTGCGGCAAGAGCACACTGGTGCGCGCCGTGGCTGGCATCTGGCCGTACGGCAATGGTCAGATCAAGATTCCGGAAGATGCCAGCGTGCTATTCCTCCCGCAGCGCAGCTACTTGCCATCCGGCACGCTGGCGGATGCGCTGTCGTACCCCAAGCTCGCCACCGAATACACCGCCGAGCGCCTCTCGCAGGTGCTGGTCGCGTGCCGCCTGCCGGCACTCATGGATTTGCTGGACGAGGTCAGCAACTGGAGCCTGCGCCTGTCGCCTGGGGAGCAGCAGCGCTTGGCTTTCGCACGCGCCTTGCTGCAGCGCCCCGATTACCTCTTCCTCGACGAGGCCACCAGCGCACTCGATGAGGATACCGAGGCATTCATGTACAGCCTGATGCTCGAATCGATGCCCGATGTGACGATCGTCAGCGTGGCGCACCGCAGCACCGTGGCACGATTCCACCATCGCCGCCTGCGCTACATCCCCGAGGGCGACCCGTCGACTGCGGTAAGCTATCGGGTGGTGGAAGAGCCTGCGCACATGGCGTTGGCCGCTTCCTGAAACACAATCAACGAGACGTTTTTCATGGCAGGACTTTCCGCCGACACCCCGCACCCGACCGGTATTACCGTGCACACGCAATCGCGCGTGCTGGAGATCGCCTTTGCCGATGGCAAACAGTTCCGCCTGCCGTTCGAATACCTGCGTGTGCTGTCGCCGTCGGCTGAAGTGCAGGGGCATGGGCCGGGGCAGGAAGTGCTGCAGACCGGCAAGCGCGAGGTCGGCATCACTGGCGTAGAGCCGGTGGGCAATTATGCGATCCGTCCGCTGTTCTCCGATGGCCACGATTCTGGCATCTTCGATTGGGCTTACCTGTACCGCCTGGGCGTCGAGCACGACGCGCTGTGGCAGGCCTACCTCGATCGCTTGGTCGCCGCCGGCCTTGACCGTGATGCGCCGATGGCCGCCAATGCCGGCCACGCCTGCGGCCACAGCCACTGATTCCAGATTCACATCGCGGCGCATAAGCGCCCGAGCGCAACCCAATTCGCATTTCTTTCTGTCATGAGCCAAACCCACTTCGGATTCGAGAAGGTCGACGAGCGCGAGAAGGCCGGCAAGGTCGCCGGCGTGTTCCATTCCGTCGCCAGCAAGTACGACGTGATGAATGACCTGATGTCCGGTGGCCTGCACCGCGTGTGGAAGATGTTCACTATCGCCCAGGCAGCCGTGCGTCCGGGCTACAAGGTGCTCGACATCGCGGGCGGCACGGGTGATCTGGCCAAGGCCTTCGCGCGCCAGGCCGGCCCCACCGGCGAGGTGTGGCTGACCGACATCAACGAGTCGATGTTGCGCGTCGGCCGCGACCGCCTGCTTGATGCCGGCGTGCTCACGCCCAACTGCCTGTGCGACGCCGAGCACATTCCCTTTCCAGATGCTTACTTCGATGTAGTGACAGTGGCATTCGGCTTGCGCAACATGACGCACAAGGATCGAGCGCTCGCCGAGATGCGCCGTGTCGTCAAACCGGGCGGCAAGGTGATGGTGCTTGAGTTCTCCAAGGTGTGGCAGCCGCTGGAGAAGGCCTATGACGTGTACTCGTTCAAGGTACTGCCGTGGTTGGGCAGCAAGGTGGCCGGTGATCCTGAGAGTTACCGCTACCTGGCCGAGTCCATCCGTATGCATCCCGATCAGGAAACGCTCAAGCAGATGATGGAACAGGCTGGGTTGGACTCGGTCGAATACTTCAACCTGACGGCGGGTGTCGTGGCCCTGCACGTTGGTCGTCGCCTCTGACTGGCGGTTCATCCGGTCCACCAGATGGGCGATGCAGCGCACTGCGACGATATGCCACGATCCTTCACATTGAATTTCGGCGTTGACGTCTTCATCTAATGGCGTCACTGCCATTGGAGAGAAGACAGCGATGAGTTTGCATTGGGGTGGAAAATTGATGGTCGGCGCGATGGTCGCGACGATCGCACTGGGTACGGCGATGGACGCCAACGCCAAGCGCATGGGCAGCAGCCGCAGCGTCGGCAAGCAGTCGTCTGCCGTGACGCAACGTCAGCAAACGCCGCCGACCACGCCATCGCCGGCGCAGCAGGCCGCTCCAGCCGCGCAGCCGTCGCCGGCAGCACCAGCCCCGGGCGCACCGGCCGCAAAGCCTGGTCGTAATTGGGGCGGTATGTTGGGTGGTTTGGCCGCCGGTCTGGGCATCGGCTACCTGCTGTCCAAGTTCGGTCTGGGCGCAGGCCTTGCCTCGCTGCTGTCGAATCTGATCCTGATCGCACTGGTCGCCTTCGTGGTGATGTGGATCATCCGCAAGGTGCGCGGCAGCCGTCCGCAGGGCCCGGCCTACGCAACGGGTGGCCCGTCGTTTGGTGGTGATCGCGAGCCGTATGTGCCGCAACCCGCCGCGCCGGCGCCGCAGGCTTCCGCACCGGCAGCTTCGTCGTTCAACACCGGCAGCACCAGTACGTCGGGCTTGGGCGCGGGCGCGCCGACGGCCGCGCAATCGTGGAGCCTGGGTGGCCCAGCCGCTGCGTCTGCGGTCAACGCGCAGCCTGCTGCAGCTGCACCGCAACAGCCGTGGGGCGTGCCCGCCGATTTCGATACGCAAGCCTTCCTGCGCAACGCCAAGGTCTACTTCATCCGCCTGCAGGCCGCATGGGATGCCGGCAACCTGAACGACATCCGCGAATTCACCACGCCGGAGATGTTCGCCGAGATCAAGATGGACCTGGCCGATCGTGGCGCGACGCCTAACAAGACGGATGTGGTGTCGGTCGAGGCGGAGATGCTCGGTATCGAAACGCAGGCCAGCGAGTACCTGGCGAGCGTGCGCTTCTCGGGCATGATCCGCGAGGAAGCCAGCGCACCGGCCCAGCCGTTTGCCGAGGTGTGGAACCTGTCCAAGCCGACGCAAGGCAGCGGTGGCTGGGTGCTGGCTGGTATCCAGCAATTGCAGTGATGCGGTAACAGTTGAAGCGGCGCAAAACGGCCGTTTCAACATTCCCCGTAAAATAGGGTCCGACCATCCGGTTCGGGCCCTTTTTGTTGCCCGCCGGCTAGCCCGCTTCTGGCCGCTTTTGCGCACCTTTGCCGCATGTCTTCGACAGCCACTTCGTCTTCGTTTCCCTCCATGCTGATGCAGCCATTGCTGCTCGCGCTCAACCATCTGCTACGCCAGGAACCCTGGGCGCAGGAGACGCTGCGGCCGTTCGCGGGCCGTGTCGCGCGCTTTGATCTGGCCCCCGTCTCGGTGACGCTGCAGGTGGATGCGGCGGGCCTTGTGACGGTGCCAGAGGCCGGTTTGGAGCCCGCCGTGACCGTAGTCGTGCCGCTCGCCGCGGCTGCCAGCGACTACGCGACGGGCGGGCAGGCCGCCGTGCTCAAGCACGTGCGTATCGAGGGCGAGGCTGAGTTTGCGAACGTCTTGTCGACGCTACTGCGCAACCTGCGCTGGGACGCGGCGGAAGACCTCTCGCGCGTGTTTGGCGATGTGATCGCGCAGCGCATGGTGAGCGGGGCGCAGGCCGCGCGCACCGAGGCGACGCGCGTCAGCCGCTCGCTGGCAGAGGCGGTAGCGTCGTACCTGACCGATGAACAACCTACGCTGGTGCGCCATGCGCGCCTCGCGCAATTCGCTGCCGATGTGGCCGCGCTGCGCGATGCGGAGGCGCGGCTGACCAAACGCCTGGAGCGGCTTGAGAGGCTCCCGCGCCCGGCAATCTCGATGGCACGTCCGGGTGAATCGGCATGACGCGCTTCTTCCGGCTGGGCAAGATCGTTTTCGTCATCCTGTACTACGGGCTGGATCAGCTCGCGCTGTCGGGGTTCAAGAGCCGGCGCATCCGCGCGCTGGTGTGGCTGCTGACGCTGGGCCGCAAGCCCAAGCGCCCGCGCGGCGAACGCTTGCGCCTGGCGCTCGAGCAGCTCGGGCCGATCTTCGTGAAGTTCGGTCAGGTGTTGTCGACGCGGCGTGATCTGCTGCCGCCTGACGTGGCGGACGAACTCGCCAAGCTGCAGGATCGCGTGCCGCCGTTTGATCCGAAGGTCGCCGCAACGATTGTCGAGAAGTCGTTGGGCAAGCCGCTGTCCGCACTGTTCCATCGCTTTGATCATCACCCGGTGGCGAGCGCATCGATTGCGCAGGTGCACTTTGCCACGCTGCGCGGTGGCCCAGACGACGGTCGCGAGGTAGCGGTCAAGGTGCTGCGCCCGGGCATGCTGCCCGTGATCGACAGTGACCTTGCGCTCATGCGTGACCTGGCCACGTGGATGGAAAAACTCTGGGCTGACGCCAAGCGCCTGAAACCCCGCGAGGTGGTCGCCGAGTTCGACAAGTACTTGCACGACGAGCTTGACCTGATGCGCGAGGCGGCCAATGCCAGCCAGCTGCGCCGCAACTTCGCCAAGTCCGATCTGCTGCTGGTGCCTGAGGTGTTCTGGGACTGGTGCACCTCCGACGTGTTTGTCATGGAACGCATGCACGGCATGCGTATCTCGCATACTGAAGAACTGCGTGCCGCCGGCGTTGACATGCACAAGCTGGCGCGCGACGGGGTGGAGATCTTCTTCACGCAGGTCTTCCGCGATGGTTTCTTCCACGCCGACATGCACCCCGGCAACATCCTCGTGAGCGTGGCGCCCGAGACGCTGGGTCGCTACATCGCACTGGATTTCGGCATCGTCGGGGCGCTGTCGGAGTTCGACAAGAACTATCTCGCGCAGAACTTCCTGGCGTTCTTCCAGCGTGACTACCACCGGGTGGCGGTGCTCCACATCGAGTCCGGCTGGGCACCTGAAGAAACGCGCGTGGAGGAACTCGAGGGTGCCATCCGCGCCTGTTGTGAGCCGTACTTCGACCGGCCGCTGGGTGAGATCTCGCTCGGCCTGGTGCTGATGCGTCTTTTCCAGACCTCGCGCCGCTTCAACGTAGAAGTGCAGCCGCAACTGGTGCTCTTGCAGAAGACGCTGCTGAACGTGGAAGGTCTCGGCCGCCAGCTCGATCCGGATCTGGATCTGTGGAAGACGGCCAAGCCGTTCCTCGAACGCTGGATGCACGAGCAGATCGGCTGGCGCGGCTTTGTCGAGCGCCTGAAGGTTGAGGCGCCGCAATGGGCCAACAAGCTGCCGGACCTGCCGCGCCTGGTGCACCAGATCCTGGATCGCCACGCGAGCAACAATGGCAACGCCCAAACCGAAGCGCTAACCGCGTTGCTTGCCGAGCAGCGGCGCACCAATCGGCTGCTTTCGGCCGCGCTGCTGTTCATCGGTGGGTTCGCCGTCGGCATCATCGCCACCCATGTGCTGGCATGGCTGGCCCGTCATTGATTCCCTGATTGTCCGTTGCTGCCATGGCCGAGCTGCCCGTCTTCCAATCCCGTGACGCCGCTGATCCTGCTTTCTGGGATGAGCGCTTCAGCCGCGATCACACGCCCTGGGATGCACACGGTGTGCCGGCCGCTTTCCAGCAATTCTTTGAAGCGCAGCCCGCGCCACTTTCTACGCTTATCCCGGGTTGCGGCAATGCATATGAGGCCGGTTGGCTGGCCGAGCGCGGCTGGCCCGTCACGGCCATCGATTTTGCGCCGAGCGCGGTGGCATCAGCCAAGGCCGTGCTGGGCCCGTATGCCGATGTGGTGGAACTGGCGGATTTTTTCCGTTTTGAGCCGCACCGGCCGGTGCAATGGATCTACGAGCGCGCATTTCTGTGCGCGATGCCGCGTCGGCTGTGGCCGGATTACGCCACGCAGGTTGCGAAGCTGTTGCCGCCGGGCGGACTGCTGGCAGGTTTCTTTGCCGTGGTGGAGGGCCGGGATGCTCTGCCCAAGGGCCCGCCGTTCGAGACGACCCAGGCTGAGCTGGATACGCTGCTATTGCCGACGTTCGAGCGTATCAGCGATATGCCGATCGCCGAGGCCGATTCGATCCCGGTGTTTGCCGGCCGCGAGCGCTGGCAGATCTGGCGGCGTCGGGCCGGTTGATCCTGACTGCGGCCAGTGTTGGTGCGAAGCAACAATGGCGGCAGTCAACAAAAAGCCTACGGACGCCCGTTGCGGGGCGCCGCACAAAAAAGTGGCAAACGGGGTGGTATTCGTGGTCGCACCGATGCCCCGTCGCACAGTCCCATCGCTATAATCCCGCCACTTCGCCCGGCGCCCGGCTTGGCCGCCAACGGGATTTCCTGCAATTCTTCCGCGCTGCCATGCTGATCTGGTTCGTCATTATTTACTGGGTGATTTCGGTCGGGATCGGCCTTTGGGCTGCGCTGCGTGTTCGCGATGCGGCCGATTTTGCGGTGGCCGGCCGCAGCCTGCCGTTCTATGTCGTGACCGCCACGGTGTTTGCCACCTGGTTCGGCTCCGAGGCGGTGCTGGGCATTCCCGCAGAATTTCTCAAGGGCGGCCTGCATGGCGTGGTGGCCGATCCGTTCGGTTCGTCCCTGTGCCTGATCCTGGTGGGCTTGTTCTTCGCCAAGCCGCTGTACCGGATGAACCTGCTCACCATTGGTGACTTCTACCGCAACCGCTTTGGCCGCCTGGCCGAAACGCTGACCACCCTGTGCATCGTCGTGTCGTACCTGGGCTGGGTGGCGGCGCAGATCAAGGCGTTGGGCCTGGTGTTCTATACCGTGTCGGACGGCGCGGTCTCGCAGGACATGGGGATGATGATCGGTGCGGGCAGCGTGCTGGTCTACACGCTGTTTGGCGGCATGTGGTCGGTGGCCGTGACCGACTTCATCCAGATGATCATCATTGTGATCGGCATGCTGTACATCGGCTGGGAAGTCTCGGGGCAGGCCGGCGGCGTGGGCACGGTGGTGGCGCATGCGGCGGCTTCGGGCAAGTTCTCGTTCTGGCCGGCGTTCAACCCGATCGAGATCATCGGCTTTGTGACCGCCTGGATCACCATGATGCTGGGCTCGATTCCTCAGCAGGACGTCTTCCAGCGTGTGACGTCTTCGCGCACCGAGCGCATCGCCGGGTCGGCTTCGGTGCTGGGCGGCGTGCTGTACTTCATGTTCGCGTTCGTGCCGATGTTCCTGGCCTACTCCGCCACCTTGATCGATCCGGAGATGGTCGCTAAATACATCGATACCGATTCGCAGATGATCTTGCCCAACCTGGTGCTGCAGCACGCACCGGTTTTTGCGCAGGTGATGTTCTTCGGTGCGCTGCTGTCGGCCATCAAGAGTTGCGCCAGTGCGACGTTGCTGGCACCGTCCGTGACCTTTGCTGAAAACGTGCTGCGCCCGCTGCTGCCAAACATGGACGACAAGCGTTTCCTGCGTGTGATGCAGGCGGTGGTGCTGACCTTTACGGTGCTGGTGACGCTGTTTGCGCTGAACTCGCACCTGTCGATCTTCCACATGGTCGAGAGTGCCTATAAGGTGACGCTGGTGGCCGCCTTCGTGCCGCTGGCTTTCGGCCTGTTCTGGAAGCGCGCGACCAAGCAGGGGGGGCTGCTGGCCATCATCCTAGGTCTGGCCGCGTGGATATGGTGTGAAGTGTTCTTGCCGGATGCGGCGCTTCCGCCACAATTGGTTGGCCTGCTGGCCAGCTTGGGCGCGATGATCCTTGGCTCGCTCGGGCCGCAGTGGATCGAGAATCGTGCGCCAACCACCAAGGCTGCTACGCAAGCCTGATTAAGCGCTGTTGGGCAGGAGCGATGAAATGCACGGTGTGCCACATTGTGGCGCGCCGCCATCGCCTGTACCGCAACCGCGGTCAGGAATCCCACTGAAAGGGTTTATAATTCAAGGCTTTGCGCGCCCGTGCTTGTCAGATGGACTTGCAACCGGCGCAGTTGCCCCGATCTTTCGCAAGCCCGCACACGCTTTCTGTGCCGGAATCGCGGTTGGCGACGGGCATTTCAATCGTTTTCTCGAATTTCGTTTGTTCCAGGGTGAGGACACCATGCCGATCTATGCTTATCGATGCGACGCCTGCGGCCACGCCAAGGATGTGCTGCAGAAGATGAGCGACGCGCCGCTGACGGATTGCCCGGAGTGCGGCGCGCCGGCGTTCAAGAAGCAGCTCACTGCTGCCGGCTTCCAGCTCAAGGGCTCGGGCTGGTATGTGACGGACTTCCGTGGCGGCTCGGGCGGTACGTCGGCTGCCAGCACGGCGGCCAAGCCGGATGCCGCAGCGGCATCCGCTGCCGCGCCGGCCGCTTCGTCCGACAGCGCCTCCTCCACCGCATCCAGCGCTGCTCCGGCGGCTTCGGGTGGTTGCGGCACGTCGTGCGCGTGCCACTGATCGCATCGTTGATTTCTCGGTCCGCCGCCCCATGAAACAGAAAACCAGCGCGCTCAAGACGTGGTTCCTGACCGGTCTTCTGGTGCTCGTCCCGCTTGCGATCACGCTGTGGGTGCTGTCGCTCATCATCGGCACGATGGACCAGAGTCTGGCGCTGCTGCCGTCGGCCTGGCAGCCCGATCGCCTGCTCGGCGTGAAGATCCCGGGTCTGGGCGCGATCCTGACGCTGTTGTTCATCCTGATCGTGGGCGTGCTGGCGCACAACTTCATTGGCCAGAAGCTGGTGACGTGGTGGGAAGCGCTGCTGGGCCGCATTCCCGTGGTTGGCCCGATCTATTCGAGCGTCAAGCAGGTATCGGACACGCTGCTGTCGTCCAACGGCAATGCCTTCCGCAAGGCGCTGCTGGTGCAGTACCCACGCGAGGGTTCGTGGACGATTGCCTTCCTGACCGGTCGCCCCGGCGGTGACGTCGAGAACCACCTGCAGGGCGAGTACGTCAGCGTGTACGTGCCGACCACGCCCAACCCAACGTCGGGTTTCTTCCTGATGATGCCCAAGGCCGACACCATCGAGCTGGACATGACGGTGGATGCAGCGCTCAAGTACATCGTGTCGATGGGGGTGGTGGCGCCTGAGACGCTGCCGCGCCGCATGGACCCGCCTGATGCCTCGCCACATACGGAGGACCGGTCGCCGGCAAACTCGCCGCGCGACCCCTCGAATCCGAGCGCGCTGCCCGAAACCGGCGGCGCCGTATCAGCTCCTTAGTAACGCATTCGGCCGGTAGCGCGAGCCCATCCCTCCGGCTCCTCGATCAACTTTCTCGCGCGTTGCCCTGTTGGCAGCGCGCTTCGCGGAAAATCACAACATGCAAATGCGTACTCAATACTGCGGTCAGGTCACCGAACAACTGCTCGGCCAGAGCGTCACCCTGTCGGGCTGGGCGCATCGCCGTCGTGACCATGGTGGCGTGATCTTCATCGACCTGCGCGACCGTGAAGGCCTGGTGCAAGTCGTGTGCGACCCAGACCGCCCGGAGATGTTCAAGGTGGCAGAAGGTGTGCGCAACGAGTTCTGCCTGCAAGTGAAGGGCATCGTGCGCGCTCGCCCGGAAGGCACCACCAACGCCAACCTCGCCAGCGGCAAGATTGAAGTGCTGTGCCACGAGCTGACCGTGCTCAACGCCTCCGTCACGCCGCCGTTCCAGCTGGACGACGACAACCTGTCGGAAACCACGCGCCTGACGCATCGCGTGCTGGATCTGCGCCGCCCGCAGATGCAGTACAACCTGCGCCTGCGCTACAAGGTGGCGATGGAGGTGCGCAAGTACCTCGACGACAAGGGCTTCATCGACATCGAAACGCCGATGCTGACCAAGAGCACGCCCGAAGGCGCGCGCGACTACCTCGTGCCCTCGCGTGTGAACGCTGGCCAGTTCTTTGCGCTGCCGCAATCGCCGCAGCTCTTCAAGCAGATGCTGATGGTGTCGGGCTTCGACCGCTACTACCAGATCACCAAGTGCTTCCGCGACGAAGACCTGCGCGCTGACCGCCAGCCCGAGTTCACCCAGATCGACTGCGAAACGTCGTTCCTGACCGAGCAGGAAATCCGCGATCTGTTTGAAGAGATGATCCGCACGGTGTTCAAGAACACCATGTCGGTCGAGCTGGATGCCAAGTTCCCGGTGATGGAGTTCCGCGAGGCGATGGCCCGCTTCGGTTCGGACAAGCCGGACCTGCGCGTCAAGCTGGAGTTCACCGAGCTGACCGACGCGATGAAGGATGTCGACTTCAAGGTGTTCTCGGCTGCAGCCAACGCTGAAGGCGGCCGCGTGGTGGCCCTGCGTGTGCCGGGCGGCGCCGCCCTGTCGCGTGGCGATATCGATGCCTATGGCAAGTTCGTCGAGATCTACGGTGCCAAGGGCCTGGCCTGGATCAAGGTCAACGAAGTGGCCAAGGGCCGCGACGGCCTGCAATCGCCGATCGTGAAGAACCTGCACGACGCGGCCATCGCTGAAATCCTCAAGCGCAGCGGTGCGCAGGATGGCGACATCCTGTTCTTCGGTGCGGACCGTGCCAAGGTCGTCAACGACGCCATGGGCGCGCTGCGTCTGAAGATCGGCCACTCCGACTTTGCCAAGAGCACTGGCCTGTTTGAAGATGCCTGGAAGCCGCTGTGGGTGGTGGACTTCCCGATGTTCGAGTACGACGAGGAAGATGCCCGCTGGGTGGCCATGCACCACCCGTTCACGAGCCCGAAGGACGAGCACCTGGAATACCTGGAAACCGATCCGGGCAAGTGCATCGCCAAGGCTTACGACATGGTGCTCAACGGCTGGGAAATCGGTGGCGGCTCGGTGCGTATCTATCGTGAGGACGTGCAGAGCAAGGTGTTCCGTGCCCTGAAGATTGGCGAGGAAGAAGCGCGTGCCAAGTTCGGCTTCCTGCTGGACGCCCTGCAGTACGGCGCGCCCCCGCACGGCGGCATCGCATTCGGTCTGGACCGCGTTGTCACGATGATGGCCGGTGCGGATTCGATCCGTGACGTGATCGCCTTCCCGAAGACGCAGCGTGCGCAGGATCTGCTCACGCAGGCCCCGAGCCCGGTGGACGAGAAACAATTGCGCGAATTGCACATTCGTCTGCGCGCTGCCGAGGCAAAGGTGGCAGCACCGAACGCTGCAACGACGGCCTGATTCTCGTCGTTCGCGCTGCGACGCACACCGCGCCGACCCGCAAGGGCGGCGCGGTTTGTTTTTGGGCACTGGCTTCGTGCGGGAACGTCACTTGCTACCCACGGTCCCTTGGAATTGTCACGTTGGGTGACGGCGAAGGAGGACCACCTTGAATGATCCTGTCGATTTTGTGCGCACCTGGGTGGTGGCGCACGCAGAATTCCTGCTGACCTGGCTGATCGCCGCGCTGGTCATCATGACCGTGGCGTGGATCGAAATCCGCCGTGCCACCCGCCGTGCGGCCATCGCCATGACCGAGGCCGTGGCAACAACCGTAGCGGCTTGCGTGCCGGAGATCGCCGCTGCGGCGCAGAGTGCGCATCCAACCGCCGCGGCAACCTCGGTTCCAACCGCACGCCTGGACGACGCGTTGCGCGATCTGGGGCGCCTGGCTGCAGATCGCATGCATTGGCTGCGCGGTGTGGCCAATCTGCGTGTGCCGGATGCCGCCTTGCCGTTGGCCGCACCGGAGGCGCCGGTCCATCCGCTGCTGTACGACACGCCACGTTCGTTGGCAGAGAAGCACCTTGCCGCTGAGCGCTGTTTTGCCGAGCATGCCCACGCGCTGCAGGCCGCCCGCCGTGCCCTGCAGACCCTTGAGGCTGCCGAGCGTGAAGGCCGCGAAGAGCTGCAGCGCATTGAGCGTGAGACGTCCGCCATTGTGGTGCGCTTCGAGCAGGCGAACGCGCAGTCCGAGCAGACCGAGGTACAGCGGTTCCTGATCCAGAAGTTCAACGCGCTGGGCACGCGCGAGCGCGAGCTGACGGCGCAAGTCAGTGCGTTGCGCCAGCAACTGGGTGAGCGAACCGAGGCGCTGTGGGCCCGATCGGACCTGGCCGCCGCGGACTACGCCGCGATGCTCGACCCACTGCTGGCGGTCGCGCGCCGCGAACTTGGCCACGAGGGCGGCCACGGCAGCGCCACCGATGAGACCGTGCTGTGGCTTGCACGCATGCGTACCGGCCAGGGCCCATTGCGCGCGGCTTGATGGCTGCGGCATCGCAGCGCTGCCTGGCAATGGCGATCATCACAATCAGCGGCATCCGGCTGCGGTAAGCTATCGAATTGCGGTGCGCTTATGTCGCCCGCCGTTACCCGCTGCCAAACCGTCATGCCGCATAAGATTCCCGTTTCCGTTCTCGTCGTCATCCACACGCCTGATCTGCATGTGCTGGTGATGGAGCGGGCGGATCACCCTGGCTTCTGGCAATCCGTCACCGGCAGTTGCGACGCCCTTGATGAGCCCCTGGCCGAAACCGCCCGCCGCGAGGTGCAGGAAGAAACCGGCATCGATACGGGCCGGCATCACCTGATCGATTGGGGGCACCAGATCGAATACGAGATCTACCCGCGCTGGCGCCACCGCTACGCACCGGGCGTCACACGCAACACCGAGCACTGGTTCGGCCTGCTGGTGAGCGGCAAGGTGCCGGTGCGGTTATCGCCACGCGAGCATCTCCAGGCTGAGTGGCTGCCCTATGAAGAAGCCGCTGCGCGCTGCTTCTCACGCAGCAACGGCGAGGCCATCCTGCAACTGCCCGAGCGTCTGGCGGCCTACACGGCCCGCCAGGGCGCCATCGCAAAGGACCAGGCCTGACATGCTCCGCTTGCGCGTCGCCACCTACAACATCCATAAGGGCGTAACGGGGATTGCGCGTCGCGTGCGCGTGCATGATGTGCGGCAAGGCTTGCACACCATGGACGCCGACATCGTCTTCCTGCAGGAAGTGCAGGACCGCAATGACCGGCTGGTCGCTTCCGAGTTATTCGACCCGAGCTATACGCAACTGCGCTACTTGGCGACCGACGTCTATCCGCACTCGGTCTATGGCCGCAACGCCGTGTACGACCACGGACACCACGGTAACGCCATCCTCTCGCGGTTTCCGATTCTGTTGTCGGAGAATCTGGATATTTCCGATCACCGTTTTGAGCAGCGCGGCCTGCTGCATGCGGTGACCGATCTCGGCTTCGGTGAGGTGCACCTCTTGTGCGCACATTTCGGCCTGTTTGCGCGCAGCCGGCAGCGGCAGGCTGAAGCACTGATCGACCGCGTGCGCGCCGTGGTACCGAAAGACGCACCGCTCGTGGTGGCCGGTGATTTCAACGACTGGAACAACCGCCTCGACCGCATCATCTGCCAGTCGTTGGGTGCGACAGAAGTGGCCGACAAGGCAGCCGATGCGCGCCCCGTGCGCACCTTCCCAAGCCATATGCCGTGGTTGCGGCTCGATCGCATCTACGTGCGCGGGTTCGACATTGAACGCGCGCATGCGCTGACGGGCCGCGAGTGGGCGCAGCGCTCCGACCACGTGCCCCTGATGGCGGAACTGGCGCGCCCATGAGGGTCGTGCGCGATGCGGGTCCGCTGCGTTCTGAGTGGCGGCGGGGCAAGCCCCTGCCAGGCAACGACGTCGACCTGCTGTGCGGCGGCGCAGCGTTCTTCCCCGCACTGATTGCGGCCATTGATGGTGCGCAACATCGTGTCGCGCTCGAAACCTACATCTACACCAACGACGACGTCGCACGCAGCGTGACCCAAGCACTTGCGCGCGCTGCACAGCGTGGCGTGGAGGTTCACCTGACGGTCGATGGTTTCGGCACCGGCGCATTGCCCGCCGACATCGCCACGATGCTCGACGCGGCAGGCGTAGTCTGGCGCGTGTACCGCCCCGTGCGTGGCTTCGCGTTGCAGCGGCGCTACCTGCGCCGCCTGCACCGCAAGATCGCCATCGTTGACGATGAGATCGCCTTCGTCGGCGGCATCAACATCATCGACGACCTGAACCACGCGCCGCTGAACGACGCCACGCTCGGCGCGCGCTACGACTTTGCGGTATGCGTGCGCGGGCCGCTGGTTGCGCAGATCGTGCTGACGGTCGATCGACTCTGGTGGCAGATGGGGGTGCGCTCCGGCGTGCGCGAGGTGGGTGTGACTGGCGTGGCGGCCGATTTTCCGGTGATGACCGATACGCCCCGTCCGCGTCATCGCGGTGAGTCAGGGGCACAGAGTGAGCGTGCCCCGGGTAGCGTGCTTGCCTCGCTGGTGCTGCGCGATAACGTGCGCAATCGGCGCGCGATCGAACGCGAGTATCTACGGGCGCTCGGTACGGCACGGCACGAAGTGATCATCGCCAATGCGTATTTCCTGCCGGGCGTGCGCTTCATGCGTGCGCTGGCGGCATGCCGGCGGCGCGGCGTGCGCGTGCGCATGCTGCTGCAGGGGCGTGTTGAGTATCCGTTGCAGCATTTCGCCACGCGCTCGCTGTACCACATGCTGCTGCGTGACGGCGTGGAGATTCACGAATACACGGCCAGCTTCCTGCACGCAAAAGTGGCGGTGGTGGACGAGCGCTGGGCCACGGTCGGCTCCAGCAACATCGACCCATTCAGCCTGCTGCTCGCACGCGAGGCCAACGTTGTCGCATGGGATGCCGAAGTCGCCGGCGAATTACGTACGGCATTGGAAGAAGCCATCGCACATCACGCCCGCCCCGTGCTCGCAGACACCCATGCCGCGCGCCGCTGGTGGTGGCGCCTGGCAGACTGGTGCGCATACCGGGTCGTGCGTCTGGGGGTGGTCATCAGCGGACAGGCCGCACAGTATTAGCGGCATGTTGGTTTAGACGCGCATCGAAAACAAAACAAGGACGGAGGAGACATGCAGGTCATCACAGCAGACGAAGCCGCTCGGTTGGTGCAGCCCGGATGGACGGTGGCGTGCGCCGGGTTTGTCGGCGCGGGTCACGCGGAGGCCGTCACGCACGCACTGGAGCGCCGCTTTCTGGCGACCGGCGAGCCGCGCGATCTCACGCTGGTCTACTCGGCAGGCCAGGGCGATCGCGCCACGCGCGGCGTCAACCACTTCGGCAATCCTGGTATGACGCGCTGCGTGGTGGGTGGGCACTGGCGCTCAGCAACGCGTTTGGCAGACCTGGCGCTGGCCGAACAGTGCGATGCGTTCAACCTGCCGCAGGGGGTGCTCACGCATCTGTATCGCGCCATCGCGGGTGGCAAGCCGGGCGTGCTCACCAAGATCGGCCTGCATACCTTCGTCGATCCACGTACCGAACTCGATGTGCGCTATCACGGTGCCGCCATCAATGCGCGTGCCAAGGCGGCGCGGGCGGCGGGCACCGCATCGTGGGTCGAGTTCGAACGCTTTCGCGGCGAAGACTACCTCTTCTATCCGAGCTTCCCGTTGCACTGTGTGTTCCTGCGCGGCACGGCCGCTGA